>PHAW01000061.1 GCA_002841785.1 Deltaproteobacteria bacterium HGW-Deltaproteobacteria-3
TTACGGTTCCCGGCCAACGCTGATCAGGAGCCGGTGACGGATGCTTTGTCCCTTGCAGCATCCGTTACGGTCCCTGATGCCGTTCAACGGCTGACCTTGCAGTACCCTCCCTCCAAGCCCGGGTTCGCCCGGGCTTTTTTTTTATTGTTTTTCACGGAGGAATGGTAGGCTGGAGTAAAGACATGGTTCGAATGTTGCAAATTTTTTTCTTGGAATCCATTCGCTCTGCTTCGTGTTCATTCAGTCCGGGAGGAAATTGTGGCCAAATATGTTCGAAATTATCTGCTGCTCATGGCGGTGGCAACGTTGGGGGTTATCGGATACAACGTCTGGCTTGTTGAAAATCAGCTTCCCATGCTGGAGTATTCGGCTTTTCTCGCCAAATTGGAAAACAACGAGATTCAGGCGGCGCGGATACAGGGGCAAGAGATCACCGGCACGGACAGCTATGGCCAGCCCTTTTCCACCTATGCCCCGGATGTGCAGCAGCTTCTTCCCAGGCTTGAAGGGAAGAATGTCCGCATTTCCGCCGGAAAGCCCCGCGCGGTTTCGCCTTTTTGGGCTTCGACCTTTCCGGTTTTGCTGCTCATGGGCGGCTGGATGTTTTTTATGTTCCGCGGCCAAAAAGGGGGAAGCGGCGGCGTCAGTGGCGGTTTCGGCAAGAAAAAAATTGCCATGGACCCGGATATGGCCCGGCGGGTGACCTTTGCCGATGTGGCCGGCATTCCGGAAGCAAAGGAAGAATTGGTCGAGATCGTGGAGTTTTTGAAGGATTCCAAGAAGATTACGCGGCTCGGCGGCAAAATCCCCAAGGGCGTGCTGCTGCAAGGCCCACCGGGAACCGGAAAGACCTTGCTGGCCAAGGCCATTGCCGGAGAAGCGGGCGTTCCATTTTACAGCATCAGCGGTTCTGATTTTGTCGAGATGTTTGTCGGGGTCGGCGCTTCACGGGTGCGGGATCTGTTCGCCCAGGCCAAGAAAAGCGCGCCGTGCATCATCTTCATCGACGAAATCGATGCGGTGGGCCGCAGTCGCGGGGCGGCCGGGGCCATGGGCGGCCAGGACGAGCGGGAGCAAACCCTCAACGCCCTGCTGGTCGAAATGGATGGCTTCCAGAGCGAGCAAACCGTCATTATCGTCGCGGCGACCAACAGGCCGGATGTTCTCGATCCCGCGTTGATGCGGCCGGGCAGATTCGATCGGCAGGTCACCATCATGCCTCCCGATGTCAAGGGGCGGCGCAAGATACTGGAGGTGCATTCCCGCAACGTGATGATGGATCCGGACGTTGATCTGCAGGTGGTGGCCCAGTCCACGCCGGGATTCACCGGCGCCGAACTTGCCAACCTCATCAATGAGTCCGCCCTGATGGCGGCGCGCAAGGGCAAGGCGGGAATTCAGCTCAGCGATATCGAGGATGCCAAGGATAAGATTCTCATGGGGGCGGAAAGGACCGGGTTGGTCATAAGCGAGCAGCAGCGCAAGGTCACGGCCTACCATGAAGCCGGACATGCGATCCTTGCCAAGGTGTTGCCCAACACGGATCCGGTGCACAAGATTACCATCATCCCCAGAGGGCAGGCAATGGGGGTGATGCAACAGGTGCCCATTGATGACCGCCACGCCTATTCAAAGGAATATTTCTCCTCGGCGGCAGGACAGCGGAGGAGATTGTCTTCAATGAATTTTCAACCGGCGCCAGCAATGATCTCCAGGTTTCCACGGATATAGCCACCCGCATGGTTTGTGAATGGGGGATGAGCGAACGGCTTGGTCCACGGGCCTTCGTCACTTCGGATCAAGGCTTTCTCGGCAACGGTTCGCGGCAACGTCCTTACAGCGAGGAAATCGCCAGGACAATCGATGAGGAGGTCTCCCGGATCATCGCGGAGTGCTATCAGGAGGCGATCATTGTCCTTGAGGGACGCATCACCTTTCTGCACAAGCTGGCGGAAGTTCTTTTGCTCAATGAGACCATTGATGCGGAAGAGGTTGATATCATAGTGACCTGTCCCAAGCTCACCGAAGAAAACAAGGCGCAAACCGGACTGTTCGGTTAGGCGGTGTGACGGCGTGCAACCTGTTGCACGCAACACTTGTGTTGCATCAGAAGTGTTGCGTGCAACACTTTTTCCATGCATCGCGCAACTCCGTCGCACACTGCATGGCATCCCGCGGTAATTTTTAATTTCCTTAAGGTACCCCCCCCGGCTTTGCCGCGAGACTCATAAAGTTTGACTTATACGGCGGTCGCGCTTCAAGTTGTTACTATGAGCACAGCACTTTTTATCCCCCCCCCTTACAAAAGGGGGGCGAGGGGGGATTTTAGGACGGGACAGTGCGATCCCGGCTTTTTTAAATCACCCTCAGTCCCCCTTTGTTAAAGGGGGAGGCGAAAAGTACGGCCGCCTTGGGCGGCTCTCGGTTTTATCGGCGCCTTCGCCGTTAGCACTGCTGAGGCGCTCACCCAATAAGCCACCGGCTTTGCCGGTGGTAAAGAGCGTTTGGCAAAAAAAACGCAGCGTTCTTCCGGGGCTCTTGTTTTTCCGGATCCTGTGCTGTGCGTTTCGCGTGGAATGTGCTTCGGATATTCCTCCCGGATCGGGATCCTGCACTTAATGCGCTCGAAAATAATGGTTGGCACAGGATGTGCTAAGTACAAGGCCGGAAGCAATAACACACGGCAAAAAAAGGGAGGGGCCGTTGCGAAAAACCATCGCGTGAACAACAGCGCGGGCGGTGTTGCTCGTAACAGTCTTTTCTGGGTCAGGATTTTTCGCTGGTACGGTTATTTTTTTGAACAACGGCTTACGAGATTACTTTTTACAAGGAGACCAACATGGGAGGAAGAAAAAAGACACTCATGGGCATGGCGGCGCTTATGCTCCTGACCGCGCCGGCGGGTGCGCAGAGTTGGGCCGCGGATGGCCCCGGCACGGTGGAACTCGGCAGTCTGGCAAATCATTATTCCGCAGTGACCTTCGATCATGCCATGCATGTCGGGGTGGCGGCGAATTGTGCCGAGTGCCATCACCACACAACCGGGCTTGCGCCCACCGATCCGAACTGTGTCCGTTGCCATGAAGCCGGAGCACAGGCACGATCTGTTGCGTGCAAGGATTGCCACTCCGACAAGCGTTTTTCCGCGGAAGATCTGGAAAAAACCGGCGGAAATCCCCAGCTCTACCATAAAGGCAAACCCGGCCTGAAAGGGGCGTATCATCAAAAATGCCTTGGCTGCCACACCACCATGGGCGGACCGACCGGCTGCCAGGATTGTCATACCCGTAACGACCAGGGAGACGCCTTTTTTCATTCCGGCAAATATGCCCCGGCGCCAAAGGCTTCCGGCGGACATGGGGGCGGTCATTGATTTGAAGGCCACAGAGGTTTGAAGCTTACGCTGAAACGATATCAGAGGAATTTACCATGAAAAAGTTACACCGCAGAAGTTTCTTGAAAGGCGGCTTGGCCGGTGGCGCTGCCATCGCCGCCGTCGGGACAAGCAAACATGCCGAGGCTGCTGGGAGTTTCGGCGGCTACCCGGACAGCATGGGCGTGCTTGTCGATCTTACCAAATGTGTCGGCTGCCGCACCTGTGAAGCCGCCTGCAACAAAGAACAGGGGTTGCCCGCACCGGACAAATCCTTTGACGATCCTTCGGTGTTTGAAGAGAAACGCGAAGGGGGGCTGCCGAGAAGGACCACGGAAAAGGCCTACACCGTGGTGCAGAAATACGACGTGCCTGGCCGGGAGCATCCGCTGTTTCGCAAGGTGCAGTGCAACCATTGCAACGAGCCCGCCTGTCTGACCTCCTGTTTCGTCAATGCCTACAAGAAAACGCCGGAAGGGGCGGTGATGTACGACCCCACCGTCTGCGTCGGTTGTCGGACCTGTATGATTGCCTGTCCTTTCTATATCCCGGCCTACAGCTATAGCAGCGCCATCAACCCGGTGGTGAAAAAATGCATCATGTGCTACGACACCCGCCTCAAGTTCGGCAAGCCTCCGGCCTGTGTCGAGGCGTGCCCCCAGGAGGTCATGACCTTCGGCAAGCGCAAGGATCTCCTCAAGCTGGCCCATCAGCGGATCAGCGAGAAGCCGGAGGCCTATGTGGATCATGTGTACGGCGAAAACGAGGTCGGCGGCACCGCCTGGATGTACCTCTCCGATGTGCCCTTTGACAAGATCGGTTACGACACCCATCTCGGGGACCAGCCGATCATCAGTTATGTCAAGGAATTCCTGGCGATCGTACCCATGGTGCTCACCATCTGGCCAGCGCTCTTTACCGGCTTCCACTTGCTGAGCAATCGGAAAGACGCCCTGAAAAACGAAGATAATAAAAGCTGAGGAGAGGTGGACAACAATGAATAGCTTAAAATCACAAGGGTTCGCCCCTGTTGTCTCCCATCGCAAGAAGGATGGGAGCGAGTGGACCGTAAAAGAGAAGCTCATGCTGGGGCTTTCCCCCAAGGAATACATGGCGGTGCAGCTCCGCAACCCGTTCAACTGGGTGCTCTGGGCCATCTATGCCGTTGGGTTGCCTATTCTGGTCGGCAGGTTTATTTTTGGCCTGGGCTGGGTCACGCATTCCTCCTATGACTATCCCTGGGGGCTGTTTTTGGGCTGGGGGTTGTTCGTCATGGTGCCGCTTTCCGCTTCCGGCTTCATGATGGGAACCACGGTGGAGCTTTTCGGTCGCAAGGATTTCAAGTCCATCGAGCGGCTCGGTTTGCTGAACGGTCTTCTGGGCTATCTGTTCGCGGTCATGTTTTTGCAGGTGGATCTCGGCCAGCCCTGGCGCCTGATCTACCCCATGTTCGTCTCCCTGGGGCCGGCGGCGGTGCTCTTTCTCGTGGCCTGGCATGTGGCCACCTACCTCTCCTGCCAGGTGGCGGAGCTGGTGCCGGCCTTTGCCGAATGGATGGATTTTCCCAAGGCCAAGCAGTTTATCAAGAAGATAGTCCTCGGTCTGACCGTTGCCGGGATCATCCTTTCCACCCTGCACCAGGGAGCCTTGGGCGCGCTGTTCACCTATGCCCCCGGCAAGGTGCATCCGCTCTGGTACTCTTCCTCTTTCCAGTGGTTCCAGTTTTTCGTTTCCGCGGTTTTTGCCGGGCTCTCGATGCTCATTGTGGTCAGCACCCTCACCAAATGGTTCATGCGCTGGCGGTGTGATGAGACCTATCTGAACAACCTGAGCAAATTGACCCTGGGTCTGGCCAAGGGCGCCTCCCTTGCCCTGATCACCTATCTGGTAATCAAGATCATCGGCATTGCCCATGATAACGACTGGCAGTATCTGGCCTCCGGCTGGGGCGCCTGGTTCATGTTCGAGATGGTGGTCGGGGTGATACTGCCCCTGATTATCTACACCATGGCCGTGCGGAACAGCAATGCTTCCCTGGCCCGTTTCGGAGCCTTTCTGGCAGTGTTCGGCCTTGCCTTGAACCGGTTGAACACGGCGCTGATCACCTTCAACTGGCAGTTGTATCAGGAGATTCCCCACTGGCGGGAAGTGGTGATCGTGGTCACCGTCTATGCCACCTATATTGTGGTCTATAGAGCGGTTCTGGCCAGGATGCCGATTCTGTACACCTGGAAGGAAAACAAGTAATTACACTTTTAGCTCAAAAGAGCCTTTTGCAAAAAAACCCCTCCCCTCTTGGGGAGGGGAGGGGTTTTGAAAGGGGGGAGTTTCCTGCGTCACTCCCCCCTTCAAATCTCCTTGACACCTCCAGCAAAAGCCCGTAATTATTATGAGCATATGCACGCAACAATTCATTCGATCTGTACATCAACCGTTTGATTTATACTATGGAATAACACGGCGTCACTGAAAAATGGCATTTCCATTAAAGAAAACAATCCATGCCACCGCGGTTTCGGTCACGCTGATTCTTGTGGTCTTGATGGGCCTTGGAATCAGGCAGTATCAACTGTACCGCAACCATGTCGAGGTCAGCCGGCAGACGGAAAAACTTATCTTCCAGTTCGCCATCATCCGACCTGCTGGAGGGGCAATATGGCGGCCTGGCCTCGGTGGGCGCGGAGCTGGAGGAGCTCAACCTTAATCTGGCTTCCGTCATCGGAAACCGCTCCATAGACGACCATTACAAGCTCACCCTGGCCAATGCCATTGATCTGCCCGGTCTTGTCCTGCTGGTGAGAAAGATCAGCGTCGGGCCGGTCAAGCCCGAATATCTGCGGCAACTCAATACGGAAATCCGCACCCTGGGAGAGCGGCTCATGCTCTTCGACCGGGTGCTGGTGGAGCATGGCAAGCGTGAGCTGGTCAGCTTTCAAAATGTGGTGATCGGCGCGCTGGCCATGGTGGTCAGCCTGATCATCGGAATGCTCCTGTTTTTCCAGAGGCGGCTGATCGCCCCCCTGCTGGATCTTGTGCAGCAGGTGAAAGAGGTGGCCTCCGGGTCCCGCGACGGTCTTTCCATTGCCGGGAGAAGCGGCGAAATTTCCGAGCTGGCGTATTCGTTCCACGACCTCTTGATGGCCCGGGAAATCACGGCTCAGGGGCTGGCAAAGTTTCAGCGGGTGGTCTCGGCGGTCAAGGGAGCGCAGTTGGCCATCGCCAGGAATAAAACCAGGGATTCCCTGTTCAAGGAGGTCTGTCGCGCCCTGCTTGCAAATCATGAGTATTGCCTGATCTGGATAGGTCTGGCCGACGAGACCGGGGATGTCATGCCGGTGACCGCCGACGGCGCAACCTCCATGAGCAACAAGGAATGTGAAGCCTGTATGGCCATACTGCTCACCGAGGCCGAGGAGAAAGGGCTGGAGCAGAATCCCGCGGCCCTGGCCGTGCGTACCAAGGCGCCGGTGGTGCGGATGGATATCCTGGCCGAAATTCCCAAGGGGCTGCTCAAGGGAACGCCCTTGGCCGAGGGCCATGCCGCCTGCGTGGCTTTGCCGATTATCTGGCAGAATACCGTGTACGGCGTGCTTTCCATCTATGCCCTTTCCGCCACGGATTTTGACACCAAGGAGATGGAGCTGCTCGAAGGATTGGCAAACGACCTGGCGTTGGCCCTGCATACCATGGAAGGCCAGCAGCATCTGGCCAGCAGGGAAAATTTGCATGGGCGGCTCTTTGGGGCCTTGCAAGCGATCCAGCTCACCCTTGCTCCGTCAGGGAGTATTCTTGCCGCGAACCCGATTTTTGCCGCAATGGCCGGCATTGGCGCCGAACAGATTTCCGGCCGTTTCTGGCGTGATTTCTTGGCGCCGGTCCAGGCTGGCCTGACCAGTGATACCCCTGGCCTTCTCGAAAAATTGCGTTCGGATGAGGGCGCCGAGCTGGTGTTTTCAGGGAGCACGCCTGTGCGCCGTTTCCTGTGCAGGGTGGTTCCCGGTCAGGAAACGGGCGGGGAGCCGGAACAGTTGATCCTGGTCGGCTATCCGCTTGTCCGGCAGGAAACCGCCGGGAGCCGGGAGGCGTGCATGCGGCTGGAAATGATCGCCTCCCTTGCCGGCGGCGTTTCGCATGAGGTGAGCGATCTCAGCAACGGCCTGATCAACTATGCACAGGTTCTGGCCGATGAGGAGCAGCTTAAGAGGCCCGGACAGCCGCAGAACGAATTGCTGCTTAAGATCATCAAGGCCGGGGAACGCATTGCGGAAATAGTCCGGAAGTTCATCCTCTATGGCCGGGAAGAGAGCCAGGCGGCGGGAGAATTCCTGCCGGTGGCCACCGTGCTGGAGGATGCCTTGCTGCTCACCGGGTATCATTTGAAAAGCGAGGGCATCCAGGTGGAAACCGATTTCGAGGCGATGCCGCCAGCGGTGCCGGTCCATGCCCAGCACATGCAGCAGGTTTTTTTGACCATTCTGGCCGGCGTCCGGGCTGCGCTTGCCGAAAGATTCGCCGGCAGGGACCCACGCAAAAAACTCGCAATTGTCACCCGGTCCGCCATGGATTCCGTTCAGGGGCGGGTGTTTGAAATCACGCTTGTGGACCAGGGGGCGGTAATCCCCCTGGACAGTCTGTCCGAGTCCGTGGATATCAAGGGGGTTGCGGTCAGGGGATGGGGGAGGATGTTTGCTGTCTGCCGCCGCATCGTCGAAGATCACGGCGGTCTTTTATCGGTTGACGGGGAAGAAGGAAAATATACCAGGATAACATTCAGTTTCCCGTTGAAGGGGGATTGATCGCGGTTTTTGCAAACATCAGAAAGAGTGAAAAGGATTGCCCATGCGATGCCAGGCCCACCCTTCAGTCTACCGTATTTCCGCTGCAGCCGATATGCTGGACCTGCACCCGCGCACCTTGCGCAACTATGAAAAAGCCGGGCTTGTCACCCCGAGCCGCAAGGGGAAATGGCGGTATTACAGCGCCGATGACATTGCCTGGATAAGGTGTCTTTTCAGCATGATCCATGGCGGCGGCATCACCATCGCCTCCATCGGCAAGTTGCTGCACTATGCCCCGTGCTGGGAGGTAGCCGATTGCACCCTGGAAAAACGCAGGCAATGCCCGGTGTATCAGCGGCGCAGCCCAGATCCCCGCTGATCCCCCCGGGGCAACCTGCGTTTATTGCCGCAACAGGGTCCAACTGCACCAGCGATCATTCCGCCTTCTTTCCAGCAAGGTAATCCCGCTCTGCGGCAGGGCGGCGAGCAGATCCTCCTCCATCCCGGAAATGAAGCCGGAGAGCAGGTAGAGTTTCGCCTGCCAGAAATCAGGGTTCTCGAAGAGCTCAAGCATCAAGCCTTTGTACAGATTGGCCATCACCAGATCCACCCCGGTGTCCGGGCATTGTCTCCGGAGATCAGCCTCCACTACCGTAACCCGGTCCTCTATCTTGTTGGTCAGGCAGTTGGCGCGGGCCACCTGGCAGGCCAGCGGGTTGTTGTCGCAGGCGGTGATTCCGGCCACCCCCTGTTTGGCTGCGGCAATGGCCAAAAGCCCGGTGCCGCAGCCCAGATCAAGGGCGGTGTTGATGGCGAGCTCGGGGCTTGCCGTATACTTGAGCAGCCCTTCCAGGCAGAGGCGGGTGGAGGGGTGGAAGCCGCTGCCGAAGATAACGCTTGGGTCCAGCCTGATATCCGCCGCCGTCTTTTCCCATACCGGGGCCACGGTCAGTCCGCCCACGGTGAATGGTCCGATCTCCCTGCCCGCCTCCCAATCCGTATAATCCAGATCCGCCTCGTAGATGAGCTTGGCCCCGGAGGCCTCGCAGAGAGTTTTGACCAGCCGTTCCTTGGGGCGGTGGAAAAAGAGGATGGCGGTTTCATCCTCGATCCAGGTGCCGATCAGATCCGGGTCGTCGATGGCCGGGAGATCCTTGAGGTCGAGATGGTAGGTGTAGAGGCGGCTGTACTGGGTATAGGGCGGACGGAGCATGGGCGCGGGTTCCGGGTTAGGGGGCAAGAGGTGTTTCCGGCCGGCGCACGGCCGGCTGGTTGACTGGGTTTTCAAGGTACTGTCCGGCGGTTTTGTTCAGTTCCAAGACAAGGGCGATCGGGATGGAGCCGAATCCGTCGCGCGGTTTTGGAGTATCGGCAATGCGTCTCATCATGCAACCCGAGGGCTCGTGTCCGGTGTTCGAGGTCAGTGCTTGGCAGGAGCACGAAGGAATGCTAAGATGCCAAGCCTGGGGGAAAAAAGTGACTGTCCCGCGGCATTGAGTTCAAGTTGGTATCGCGGCAGGGCCGCAGGCTCTTGTTTCGGCATAATACCATAACCATACCGGGGAGTTCAACGTGCTTACTTTTTTACGAGGTGTTTTGGTTTTACTGCTCGCCCCCCTGCTCACCGGGTTGGTCAGCATCGTGGCCATCATCATGATTATTGTCTTCCGGCGCCCGGCGGCTGATGTTCAGTTTCTGCCCCGCACCCTGGGCAGGATTGTCGCCCGGCTCAGCGGGGTTTCGGTCAGCATGACCGGCGCCGGCCTTCTTGAGCAGGGGAGACCCTATATCTTTGCCGCCAACCACCAGAGCCAGTTCGACATCTTCGCGCTCCAGGGCTATCTGGGCTGCGATTTCCGCTGGCTGGCCAAGCTGGAGCTCTTTAAGATTCCCGTGTTCGGCAAGGCCATGCAGTTGGCCGGCTATATTCCGGTGGACCGGGCCCATGGCCGCAAGGCGCTCCAGAGCCTGGACGAGGCGGCCCGCCGCATTGCCGACGGCACCTCGGTCATCATCTTTCCCGAGGGAACCAGAAGCCCGGATGGCAACTTGGGGCAATTCAAGGCCGGGGCCATGGTTCTGGCGATCAAGGCCGGGGTGCCGGTGGTGCCGGTGGCCATTGTCGGCACCCATCAGGTTTTGCCCAAGGGGAAACTGCTGGTCCGGCCAGGCCGGGTGGAGATCCGGGTGGGCGCGCCCATCGCCACCAGCGCGTATACCGTCAAGCAAAAGCAGGAGCTGGCCGAGCGGTTGCAGGGCAAGGTGGCCGAATTGTTGGGGGAGTAGCCCTTATTCCTATTCAGCGGCGGCCGGGGGTGGGTCACGGTGGAATCGTGTGTTGTGGGACCTTCGCAGCGAAGCTTTCTGAAAATCTCCCTGTCAAAAAATCTTGAAAAGCAGTACTGTATTGGTTGCCGAGGTGACAGCCTTTTTTTCAGTTGTCCCGAGGGTCTGCCGTTGACCGCAACCGGAGGGGGACTGGTTCGTCATGTTTTTGCGCGCCTTGCTCAGAAGTTTGCAGTCCTGTTTTTCCTCGCCCAAAAGGACGGCGCTGGAAAAATATGAAACCTTCAGGGAGGTGTTGCGCCATGACCGGGCGGCCCACGAGCTGCTGGCCGAATTCGAGGGGGTTTATTACGGCAAACGCCATGAAGAATTCTGCCGCATTGTCCGGCGCTACGACCAGTTGTCCCGGGTTGTGGGGGAGATGATCGAATCTCTCTGCCGTCTGTCTCCCGGCGCCCATGAGCGCCTGCGCATTCCTTTTCAATCCCTTGATTCCCAAGTGAAAGCCTTTTTCGTTCCCCCCGCGGCCAACGCCGCCCCTCCCTATATTCTGTCCCTGCACACCATAACCGCGGATACCGTTGAAGTCGGCCACAAGACCAGGGCGCTGGCTCAACTGGCCACCCGGTTGCATCTCCCCGTGCCCGATGGTTTTGCCGTTACCGTGAACGGATTCCATCATTTTTTGGCGGAAAACGGGCTGAGAGAGAGAATCGACGATCTTCTCGCCGAACTGGACATCGAATCCCTCGAGGACCTGCAGACGGTTTCCGGTCGGTTGACTGCCTTGATCGAGGCGGCTCCGGTTCCGGCGGATCTTGCCGCGGCAATAGCCCACGCCTTTGCCGGTCTTTCGGCGCGGCGCGGTCGGCCGGTGTCGGCGGCGGTGCGCAGCAGCGCCTTGGGCGAGGATGAGGCGACCTCCTTTGCCGGGCAGTACCGTTCCGTGCTCCATGTCGGGCAGGGGGAGATTCTCCGGGCATACAAGGAGGTGCTCGCCAGCAAGTATGCGCCGGAGGCCCTCTACTATCGGAGCTGCCATGGCCTTTCCGACGTGGAGACTGCCATGTCGGTCCTGGTGCTGGAGATGATCGAGGCCGAGGCGAGCGGGGTCTCCCTGCATGTGGTGCGGGGGCAAGGAGAGGTTCTGGTGAGCGGCGCCATGGCGCCGGAGGTTTTCCGGGTTTCCCGGGAAGGGGCGCCGGTTGTCGTCCGGCAGGACGGAGCCTCACTCCTCGACGAGCAGCAGGCGCTGCGGTTGTTTCGCTGGGGATTGCGGCTGGAAGGCTATTTCGGCTCGCCCCAGGATGTTGAGTGGAGTCTGGACAGGGAAGCACATTTCCATGTGCTGCAGAGCCGTCCGCTGGGAAGACGGCAAACCGCCATTGTTCCCGGCCCTGTCATGGCCGAACACCTTGCGGCGCCGTTGCTGCTCGCCGGCGGGGAGCAGGCCGCGGGCGGGGTTGCCTGCGGCGTGGTTTACACCCTCGGCCCGGACAGCCCTTTGACGGCCATGCCAGGCGGCGCGGTGCTGGTGGTAAGGGATACGCCCCCCGCCTATGTCAAGGTGCTGGGGCGCCTGGCCGCGGTGGTGGCGGAACAGGGCAGCCAGGCCTGCCATTTCGCTACGGTTGCCAGGGAGTTCGGAGTGCCGGTTCTGGTCAGGATCCCCGGGGCCACCTCCAGCCTGACACCGGGCATGGAGGTCACCGTTGACGCGGATAACGGGAAAATCTATGCCGGCCGGGTGGCGGCATTGCTCGCGGAGCGGGCCGCCGGCGTCGGAAGCGGTGCGCCCTATTGCCTGAAGCGGCTTGAACCGGTGATGGAACGTGTTTCCTTTCTCAACCTCCTGGACCCGCGCGCCCGGGATTTCAAGCCGGAATCCTGCCGTTCCCTGCATGACATCGTCCGCTATGCCCATGAAAAGGCGATGCAGGAGATGTTCGTCCTTTCCGGCCATGGGCTTTCCCGAAGAGGCGGCGCCCGGCAGCTCAAATCAAAGCTTCCCTTTGAACTTTTTGTGCTGGATATCGGCGGCGGATTGCATCCTGATGCGGCGGAAAAACGGAACGTTTCTCCGGAAGAGGTGCGCTGTCTGCCGCTGAAAGCCCTCTGGCGCGGGCTCAGTCATCCGGGGGTTGTCTGGGATGGCCGGCAACACTTCGACTGGCAGGGATACGAGGCGATCGTCATGGGCGGCGGCATTGCCGGGCCGAATTCCGCGGCCCTGGCGAGCTACGCGGTCATCGGAGAGGATTACTTGAACATCAACATCCGGTTCGGGTATCATTTCACCATTGTCGACGCCTTCTGCGGCGGCACGCCTGCGGAAAATTATTGCGGATTGCGCTTTGTCGGAGGCGGCGGCGAGTATACGGGACGGCTGCTGCGGGTTGCTTTTCTGGCCCGGATCCTGGAGCGGCTGGGCTTTGTGGTGGAAAGAGCGGCGGATCTGCTGGATGCCAGGGTGATCGGTCTTACCGGAGAGGCGCTGCTTTCTAAGCTTGATCTGATCGGGCGCCTCCTTGGGGCAACCAGGCTGTTGGACATGGTTTTAAAAGATGAGGAAATGGTTGTCCGTTTGGCGGATGATTTTCTGGCGGGGCGCTACGATTTCCGGAAACAGCAGGGCAACGGCAAACACAAGCCGGGCACATCGCCATGACCGCATATGAAGTAACCTGGATCACCAATCAACTGGCGGTGGGCTACGCCCCCATGTCCTATGCGGAGCTGGATCGCATCAAGGAAATGGGCATCGACGCCATCGTCAATCTCTGCGGCGAGTTCTGCGATCTGCACGAGCTTGAGGCGGAAAGCGGTTTTGAGGTGTATTACCTGCCCATCCCGGATGAGGGCGCGCCGGACCTTGAGGCAATGGAGCAGGGCCTTGCCTGGCTTGATGAGGCCATCTATCTCGGGAAGAAAATTCTGGTCCACTGCCGCCACGGCATCGGCCGCACGGGCACCTTTGTCTCCGCCTACCTGCTGCGCCGGGGGCTCGGCCTCAAGGTGGCGGAAAAGAAACTCCGGCACAGCCGCGCCACCCCGGCAAATTACAGTCAGTGGCGGCTGCTGAAAAAGTACGGCAAGCAGTCCGGCACCTTGAGCATCCGGGAACCGTCCCTGGAGAGTCGCAATGTTGTTGATTTGAATGCTTTTTTCGGCGAATACGAGGCTTTGGTCCGGGAGGTGGAGGAAAAGGGGGCCGGCGCGGGGCATCCCCCTGACTCAGCCGACGAGTGCGGCTTGAACTCCGATGGATGTTGCCGCCAATATTTCGAAATGACGCTCATCGAGGCGGTTTTCTTGAACAACAGGATCAACCGGCACCTGACCAGCAGCCAACGTCAGGAGGTGATTGCCCGGGCGGTGGAAGTTTCCCGGAGATTGCGGCTGGTGGCGGGGCAGGTGTCTCCG
The DNA here is from genome assembly GCA_002841785.1 of Deltaproteobacteria bacterium HGW-Deltaproteobacteria-3. Classification (GTDB taxonomy): domain Bacteria; phylum Desulfobacterota; class Desulfobulbia; order Desulfobulbales; family Desulfurivibrionaceae; genus Thiovibrio. The sequence continues at coordinate 13,861 of PHAW01000061.1, forward strand.
GGGGGGTCAGAGGAGAACATCGAGCGGATTTACGCGGGCGAAGGGCTTCTCTGCCCTTTGTCGGTGGGGAAGAAATGCCTTGTGTATGAATTCCGTCCCCTTCGCTGCCGGACCTGGGGACTTGCGCAGGAGGGGCTGGACGCCTCTCTGGTTGCGGAGATGCTCTCAAACCTTTCGAAAAATGTTTTTTTTGCCCTCTCCGGAGTTTTTCCCGGGGAGAGCGAGCTGCTTTTCCCTTGCCATGACGTGCTTTCCGGCAGGTTCGTTCAGGTCTATTTTTATTATCTTTCCTCGTTGTGAGGGAGCAATGCCGAGCGCGGCAAGGGGGGTGTGGCCGCTTGCCTCCACAGCTTCCCGGGAGCACCATCCAATGCAGAAAACAGCTCTTTCGCTGATCTGGCTCTTCCTGGCTCTTCTGCTGCCGGGTTGCGACCAGGAAGAGTCTCCGCTCAAGGTGGATCTGGGGAAAAAGGAACAGGTTCGCCATGAAACTTCGGCAACCGCCATTACCTATGCCTATCTGCCGCAGTATTCCCACACCGTTTCCCATGAGCGGCACCGGCTGCTGGTGGAGTTCCTGCGCCGGGAGACAGGGTACAACATCAAGCAGGTTTTTCCCGATACCTTTGATCAGCACATGGACATGGTCGGGCAGGGAAAAATTGATATCTCTTTTGCCAATCCCTTTGTCTATGTCGCCTTGGCCCAGCGTTACGGCTCAAGGGTTTTTGCCTCCGCTTTGTCTATGTCGCCTTGGCCCAGCGTTACGGCTCAAGGGTTTTTGCCTCCGTGGTCGAGGGGCCGGAGGGCAGCAGCACATTCCGGGGGCAGATAATCTGCCGGGCGGATAACCCGGCCGTCGCCACCCTGGCGGATTGCCGGGGCAAGCGCTGGATCGCCGTGGATCCGAACTCCGCCGGCGGCTATCTGTACGCGCTCGGACTTTTTCACGGCCAGGGGCTGCGGCCCGAGGATTTCGCGGAGATCGCCTTTGCTCCCGGGCCCGGCGGCAAGCAGGAAAAGGTGGTCCTGGCGGTCTGGGCGGGGAAATACGATATAGGCTCCATCCGGGAGGGCACCCTGCAGGTGGTTGGGGAGAAGATCGACCTGCGCGAGATCAGGGTGCTGGCCACCACCCCCTGGTATCCAGGATGGGTTTACTCGGCCAGGGCCGGGCTTGACCCGGAGGTGGCGGGCAACATCGCCAGGGCCCTGCTCAAGCTTTCCGCCACGGACAAGGAACAGCGCCGCATTCTGGACGCGGCCCATATCATGGGCTTTGTTCCGGCGCAGGACCGGGATTACGACCCGATCAGGAACCTGGCGGCACAGATCGGCATCCATCTGGATTGAGGAGAGAGGCGTTCATGCTGAAAACCGGTCTTCGCGGCAAGCTCTATCTGGGTCTTTTTCTGTTGCTGTTTTTTTTCAGCGTGCTGATTTTTTTCATGGTCACCCGGATCATGCGCGAGGCGCTTCTTGAGGAAAACAGAAACCGGGGGATTTCCATCGCCGCCAATCTGGCGGCCCGGGCGGTGGAGCCCATCCTGACCATCGATTTCCTGATCCTGAAGAATCTGGTTGACGAGATCACCCTCTTGAACGATGACATCTCCTACGGGTTCATCCTCGGGAGCGAGGGAGAGGTTCTCGTCCATACCTTCAGGGGCGGCTTTCCCGTTGCAATGAAAGAGACCAACACGGTGGAGAGCCACCAGCCGTTCAGCAGGCGCCTGCTCGATACCGGCGAAAACCTGGTCTATGATTATGCCGCTCCCGTGCTCATCGGTGAGGAGCGGATCGGCACCGTGCGGGTCGGCCTGCTCAGGACCAGGGTGGAAACGGCCATCAACCGCTTGCTCCGCCTCGCCTTTCTCATTACCAGCATTGTGACCCTGGCGGCCGGGATTGTGGGGGCGGTTTTGGCCAATTCCGTCACCCGGCGGATCAAGCTGTTGCAGCAGTCGGCGGAAAAGGTGGTGCGGGGGGAACTGGACACTCATACCGCGCCCACCCTGAGGGAGAATTGCTGGGAGGTCATGCAGTGCGACAATACGCAGTGCAAGGCGTACGGGAATTTTTATCATCGCTGCTGGTATCTGGCCGGAACCCTTTGCCCAAACTGCATTGCCGGTGATTATGCCACCAAGATCGAAACCTGCCGGCACTGCGCCGTATACAAAAAATCCACCGGGGACGAAATCCAGAGCCTGGCCGAAAGCTTTGATTACATGACGCTCTCCCTGAAAAAACGCGTGCAGGAGTTGCAGGACGCCGAAAAAACCATGCGGGAGCAGCGCATGCTGCTGAAAACCATCCTGGACGCCACGCCGGAATTCGTCTATCTGCAGGATTGCCACGGGAAGTATCAGGCGGTGAACAGGGCTTTCTGCCACTTGCTCGGCAAGGAGGAAGATCAAATCATCGGCAAGTTTGATCATGACCTGTATCCGCCGGACAGGGCCGGAAGAAATATCGAGGAAAACGAGGAAATACTTCGCAGCGGCATTGTCCTTGAGAAGCAGGAAGCCATTGAGAGCGGCTCGGGCTCCAGATGGTGTCATGTGATGCGGATGCCGGTGCGAAGCCCGGACGGCACGATCAGCGGCATCCTCTGGAGCGGGCGGGATATCACGGCGCTCAAGGAGATGGAGGCGCGGATGGTGCAGGCTCGCAAGATGGAATCCGTCGGGCAGCTCGCCGCCGGTGTTGCCCATGAGATCAATACGCCGCTGGGCGTCATCCTCGGCTATGCCCAGGTGCTCCTTGAAGAGATCCCCGAAGACGATCAACGGCACCAGGATCTGGAGATTATCAACCGGCAGGGTAAGATCTGCCGAAGAATTGTGGCGGATCTGCTCAAGTTTTCGCGCTGGTCCGGAAGCACCTATGCCTTTTTTGCCCCAAACGAGGTAATCGAAGAGATTGTTTCGGTCATGGAACATACCTTCAACCTTGACCGGGTGGCTATCCGGTGCCAGTTGGATCCGTTGCTTCCCGGCTTTTTGGGCGACAGGGATAAATTCAAGCAGGTTCTGGTGAACCTGCTCAACAACGCGCACGATGCCATCGGCACGGATGGCCGTATTTGCGTCACCACCTCTTTTGATGCCATGCAGAGCGAGCTGGTGATGACGGTGAGCGATACCGGCCAGGGTATCCCCAAGGAAGATCAGGGGAGAATCTTCGACCCGTTTTTTACGACAAAACCGGTGGACAAGGGAACCGGTCTCGGATTATCTGTGAGCTACGGGATCATTCAGGAGCACGGCGGAAGGATAACCGTGGAAAGTCCCCCGGGGGCCGGCCATGCCTGCGACAAAAAGGCGGACCGGGGCGCTGCCTTCCTGGTCCGTCTGCCAACGGTATATTTCCAGGAAGGGCAGGAGGTACTGCAAAATTGATTGTGAGGAGAAGAGTGCATAATGGCCAGAATTCTTGTGCTGGATGATGTTCCGGACGCCTTGAGCATGATCAGGCGCATCCTGGAGAAGAAGGGGCATGAGATCGCCACCTTCACCGAAGAGGAAGAGGCGCTCAAGTATGCCCGGGACAACAGGGTTGATCTGGCGATCCTTGATATCAAGCTTAAAAAAATGAGCGGGGTCGAGGTGCTGGAAGAGTTGAAAAAAATTAATCCCACCGGGCGGGTGATCATGCTCACCGGCTATCCCACCATGGAAAGCGCCCGCGAGTCCCTGCGGCTGGGGGCCAACGATTATTGCGTGAAGCCGCTTGATAAGGTTGAGCTGGAAGAGAAGGTCAGCCGGGTGTTGGCTGAATAGCCCCTCGCCGAGGCATCCCCCTGGGGGAATTGCGGAAAAACAAGACGGCAAGGGCGTTGGCCGTCCCGGAAAGAAGGGCTTTGCGCACGATCTTTCCGGTTGACCGGCAAGGCGCAACCCGGAAACAGAAGAAGGGGAAAGATGGAACCCAAGCTCACGGAGCCGCTGCATGATGTGGCGCAGATTTGCCGGAATTACCAGCGCAAGATACAGGTGCTGGCCGGGGTGCTTTTCTGCGCCGTTGTTCTGGGGGGACTTGTCCTCTTTTTCGAGTGGGCGCAGAAACCCATTTTCACCAATACGGCCTTTGCGCTCTTTGTCTCCGCCGGTTTTGTCTTTGTCTATTACATGGAAGGGCTGAAGGAGTACAAGGAGATCGCCCCCAGCGAACAGGGGAAGGTGGCCGAATTTGCCCGTGAGTACCCCGAGGTTGCGGAATACCTGCAGAAGGTTGCCGCGGCGGGCAGGGAGCTGGTGGCGATGGAATATGAGGAGATCGTCGCCTTTGTTGAGACGAAAAAAGGTGAGGGTGCATGATTTCTTCCCCGTCAGGCAGACAGGGATAATTGGATGATTTTTTCGTACAGACCGCGCACAGCCTTTGCCGCCGCCGAATCCGGCGCCTGGTGCAATAGCGGCACTCCCTTGACCACCGCATCCACCATGGCCGTGTCGAAAGGTATTGTGCCGAGGACCGGGATGGACTGTTCCCGGCAAACCTGGCTGATCTCGGCGCTACAGCCGGGGTGGAGATCCCATTTGTTGATGCAGACGCCCACCGGGAGCTTGAAATGGCGGACGAGTTCCGCCACCCTCTTGAGGTCATGGAGGCCGGAAAGGGTTGGCTCTGCAACCAGGAGGACAAGGTCGGCTCCGGAGAGCGAGGCGATGACCGGACAGCCTATCCCGGGAGGGCCGTCCACCAGCAGCCATGCCGCATTTTCCTTTTCAGCTTCTTCCCGGGCTCTTTTTTTGACCAGGGAGACGAGCTTGCCGGAATTTTCCTCGCCGATACCCAGACTGGCATGGACCATGGGCCCGTATTCGGTGCCGGAAAGAAACCACTCCCCGCAGTGCTTTTCCTGAAGGCGGATTGCCCCTTCCGGGCAAAAGCGGGCGCAGACGCCGCATCCCTCGCAGGAAAACGGGATCAGTTCGACCGTGGCGTTGATGCGGATGGCCCGGAATTGGCAGAGTTCGGCGCAGGTTCCGCACGCGTTGCAAAGGGCGGGATCGATGACCGCCAGCACCCCGGACCGGAATTCATGCTCCTCGCGGATCCGGGGGGAGAGAAGCAGGTGGAGGTCGGCGGCATCCACATCGCAATCCGCCAGGACCGTTTGGGGCAGCAGCATGGCCAGGGCAGCGGTAATCGAGGTTTTCCCGGTGCCGCCCTTGCCGCTTAGGATCAGGATCTCCTTCATCGATTGATCTCCTTGAGCAGGGAGGAGAAGACGGGGCGCAGTTCCGGTAGGCACTCGACCAGGGGGATGCCGGCGGCGTAGCCTTCTGCTATCTTCCGGTCAAAAGGGATTTCAAGATGGACGGGGATATTTTCCTCCCGGCACCATTTCCCTGTTTTTCCGTCGCCCAGGTCGGCCCTGTTGAGGACGACTCCGAAGGGCTGCTCCAGCTTGCGCAGAACCCCCACGGCAAGTCGCAGGTCATGGAGGCCGAAGGGGGTTTCCTCGCTGACCAGCAGGGTGTAGTCGGCGCCGGTTACGGCGGCGAGGAGGGGACATGAGGTGCCCGGAGGCGCATCGAGGATGACAAGCCCATTTTTCCGGACGGCTTCTTCCTTCACCGCGCTGATAAGCGGCGCTGCCATGGCTTCTCCTACCCGGAGGGTGCCCTGGCTGAAGCCGATAGTGCCTGCCCGGCCGCTTTCAAGGAGGCCAAGCACCCTCTTTCCCCTGGTGAGTGCGTTTTCCGGACAAACCAGAAAGCAGCCCCCGCAGGAATGGCAGAGTTCGGTGAAGGCCATGGCCGTGGAACCGAAAACCGTGATGGCGTTGAAGCGGCAGATCTCCCGGCACTCGCCGCAGCCACTGCATTGCGCCTCAACCACCTCCGGCACGGTGAGAGCGAATTCCCGGCGTTGATCCAGAACCGGCCTGAGCAGGATGTGGCCATTGGGTTCCTCCACATCGCAATCCGCGTAATGGACCGGTCCGTCGGCGGACAGGGCAAGGCTCACGGCAATGGTGGTTTTGCCGGTCCCGCCCTTGCCGCTGGCAATGGCGATGTTCATGTTCCGCCCCGCCTGGAGCGGCAGCCGCCCGTGCCGCATCCCCGGCCCAAGCCCTTGCCCTTTTTCTGCCTGCAAGGGGTTGAGGGTTGCGAGCCTGTCTGTGGCGGGGAAAGCGTGCGGGGCGGGGGAGCATCCTGCCCGGACCGGAACTGGTCGATTGCCTCGGCCACTGTTCCCGTAATGCTGTTCAGCATGGCAATTCCGGCTTTTTCGCAGACTGCGGCGGCCTTGGGGCCGACAACGCCGGTGAGCACCGCCGCCGCGCCGGCGTCGGCAATAAGGCCAGCCGCTTTGATGCCTGCGCCCTGCGCGGCTTCCCCGGCTGCCTGGTTGTCAATGGCCTCGACGATGGTCTTGGTGTCCGGGTCGACAATGAGCAGGTACGCGGCCCGTCCGAAGCGTGGGTCAACGGTGGAAGAAAGGTCTTTCCCTGTGGCGCTGACGGCGATTTTCATGGCGAATCCTCCGGAAAACAGTGGTGAAAGGGGAGCAGTGCGTTTATTATGTGCATATGCTCATAATTGTTGTAAAGTTTTTCCGGGATCATGTCAAGGGGATTTGTGCCCGGCGGGAAGTGTCCAAAACGTTCTTGTTATTTTTATCGTCCCCGGTATAGTTGAGTCAGTTTCTCACCGTCTTTCCATGACCAACTGCTCGTTGCCCTGAATGATCCGCCAAGGAGCCTGTCCCGGCAGCCATGTGTCCACTCGATCCGAAAAATCCGCTTTCGCTCTTCCGTGGCAGTGTCCTTGGCGCCATCACGGAAGGGGTTTTCACCGTTGACCGGGGTTTGCGGATCACCTCGTTCAATCGTTCCGCCGAAAAGATTACCGGGGTTACAGCGAAAGATGCCATCGGTCGGAAATGCAATGAGATTTTTCAGTCCGACATCTGCGACTCCACCTGCGCGATCAAAATAGCCATGGGAACCGGCGGAGAGGTCATCAAGCACGGGGTCAATATCCGCACCAAGAGCGGGACCCTCCTCCCCATCAGCATTACCGGCTCGGTGTTGCGCAACGAGCAAGGGGAAATCATCGGCGGGGTGGAAACCTTCCGGGATGTTTCCGCGCTGGAGGATCTGCGCAAGGAAATCTTTCTGGACAATTTTATCCTCGACTCCATTGCCGACGGAGCCTTCACCGTTGATAAGGATTTCCGGATCACCTCCTTCAACCGGGCGGCCGAGAATATCACCGGGGTGCGCCGTTGCGACGCCGTCGGCAAAAAATGTCACGAAGTGCTGCGCGCCAATATCTGCCAGACGGCCTGCGTTCTGAGAAAATCCATCGAGACCGGCGTGGATGCGGTCAGTCATAAGGTCTATATCCAGGATGTCGAAGAAGATTTTCTGCCCGTCAGCGTCAGCGCTTCCGCCCTGCGCAACGAGTGCGGCGAGATCATCGGTGGGGTGGAGACCTTCCGGGACATCTCGGCCCAGGAGTCCCTGCGCAAGGAAGTTTCCATGGGCGAGTTGATCCTCGACTCCATTGCCGACGGCGCCTTCACCGTGGACAAGGATTTCCGGATCACCTCCTTCAACCGGGCGGCCGAGGATATCACCGGGGTGCACCGCAGCAAGGCCATGGGCAGAAAGTGTTATGAGGTGTTGCGGGCCGATATCTGCCACGAGACCTGCGCCCTGAAGAAGTCCATTGCAACAGGCAGGGATGTCGCAAATATAAAGGTCTATATCCACGATGCCGAAGACGATCTTGTGCCCATCAGCGTCAACACCTCCGTGCTGCGCGACGAGAAGGGAGAAGTCATCGGCGGGGTCGAGACCTTCCGGGATATCTCCCCCCTGGAAGCCCTGCGCAAGGAAATCTCCGAAACGTACAGTTTCCACGACATCATCAGCAAAAATCATAAAATCAAAAATATTTTTGTCACCCTTCCCGATATTGCCAAAAGTGACAGTACGGTTCTCATCGAAGGGGCCAGCGGTTCGGGCAAGGAGCTTTTTGCCAAGGCCATCCACGCCCTGAGCAAACGCAAAGGCCGTTATATCACCCTCAACTGTGCCGCGCTCCCCGATACCCTGCTGGAGTCGGAGCTGTTCGGCTACGAAAAAGGGGCTTTCACCGATGCCAAGGGCAACAAGCCCGGACGCTTCGCCCTGGCGGAGAAAGGGACCATTTTTCTTGATGAAATCGGCGATATCTCGCCGGCCTTGCAGTTGAAGCTCCTGCGGGTTCTTCAGGAAAAGGAGTATGAGCCCTTGGGGGGCACCACCACCCGCAAGACCGATGTCCGGGTGATTGCCGCCACCAACAAGAATCTGAAGGAGCAGGTGGACAAGGGAACCTTCCGCGCCGATCTCTTCTACCGGCTCAATGTCATTAAGATATCCCTGCCTCCCCTGGCGGAGCGCCGGGAGGACATTCCTCTTCTTGTTGATCATTTTATAAATAAATTCAACAAGTTGAAGAATAAGAAGATAAAAACCGTGTCTCCGGATGTTCTGGACATCCTTATGCGCCACGAGTTTCCCGGAAATGTGCGGGAACTGGAGAATATTATCGAATACTGCTTTGTCCTCTGTCATGGAGAGACGATTGAAAGAATGCATCTGCCCGAGGGCTTGGGTTCGCGAATTTTCGGGGAAGAGATGGATATTGAGACTCTCCGCATCGAGGCAAATCCTCTCCTTAATGCCGAAGCGAGCACGATTTTTGATGCCCTGCAAAGGTTCAAGGGGCATCGTGGCAAGTCGGCCGCCTACCTCGGCATCGACAAGGCAACGCTCTGGCGGAAGATGAAAAAGTTCGATATCTCCTTTCCCGCAGGCCGCGAATGAGGGCTTGAAATAAAAGAACCAAAAAAGAAGGGCTGCCATATGGCAGCCCTTCTTTTTTGAGCATTATGCGCAAGCAGAAGTCTTCGGTCTGTTAATGATGCTCCTCATAGCCGGTGATCATCGCTTTGAAATGGGCCAGCGGCGTATGTCCCAGGGTGGCGAGATAGCAATGCACCACCAGAAAGGAGGCAAAGAAGAAAAAGAAAAGCACATGGATAGTGTCGATGATCCGT
>PHAW01000062.1 GCA_002841785.1 Deltaproteobacteria bacterium HGW-Deltaproteobacteria-3
GTTCACCGCGTCGATGCAGCCGTTGAGGTTGTTTTTGATCTCGTTGAAGTCGCCGTTGTAGTTGTCGGTGATCTTGGGTGGGATATCGCCCTTGCTGATCCGGTCCACGTATTCGGCAGCCACGTTCAAGGGGCCGATGACCGCATCCAGGGTCTGGTTGAGACCTTCCACGATCCCGCGGAACTCGAAGTTGATTTTTTCCACGTCGCCGCGGGTGGCCAGTTGTCCTTTCACCGCCGCCTCGGTTAACCGGCTGCTCTCGTCAAGCAGCGACTTGAGAATGGCGCCGATGTTGCCCTTGAGATAAAAGCCGATGGCCAAAGCCAGCCCGATCACCGTCATGACAACGACGATCATGCTCTTTTTGATCAGGCCGGACCGGGCATCGGCCGCCAGTGCGGCCTCTTCCGCAACCTTAACGTTGATCTCCACAAGCTTGTTCAGCAATCCTTCCGCCTGCTGAAAGGATTTCGCCTCGGTATCCATGGCGAATTCCAACATACGTTCATGCTCTGCCTTGCCGTTGCCGGCCTGGTACGTCTTGAAATTTTTTTCCGTTTGCTGCACGTCCTTTATCCAAGACTCCCAGGCCGGGACGAACTCTTTCCAGGTTGTCGCCTCTTCGGTGGTCTGGGGGAGCGGTTCATATATTTTCCAGGCCTGATCGGCCCGGGCAAGTGCTTCCTTGATATAGCGGAACTGGTTTTCGATCCGCTCGTTCGCCAGCCCTGGAACGAGGAGGCTTCTGGTCGCCGCCTTGACCGCAGTCTGGGCCTCGCTGATGATCAGCAGGCCTTGGATACTCGGCAGACGAACCCCGGAGACCTCCTCCTGAAATCCCATGAGCTGGTTGATGCCGTAGTAACCGAAGATACCCATGGCTGCCGAAATAACGGTTACCAGACAGAAGCCGGAGATGATTTTTTGTCCTAGTTTCATGGTTTTAAGCATGGCGATACCCTCTCTTTTCGGTGGAGTAGGAGGCTGTGCTGCATACGTAATCGTCAAACAACACCCCTGTGTGACGCCTCCTTACGGCTCTGTTTCTTTATGAATTGCTTACTAAAAAGCTGTATTCCATTGTTGCTCCAGTGTCTGAGCTACAAGCTTTTAGTTTTCTCTCTTTTTGTAGACTTGGGCGTCCGGGGCCACTCGGGTGAACAGATGGGAGACCTCGTCGGGCAGTTTTTGGGTGTTTTCCGTTGCCAGATAGCCGCCGGACGCCAGAGCCCCGTGAAATGTCTTGAACACCTCCACCCGTTCCCCGGGTTGAAAATGCAGGAGTACGTTCTTGCAGACCACCAGGCAGTACTCATTCCCTGCTGGTGTAAGCGAGAGCAGGTCGTGGTAGCGGAACCGCACCCGGTTGCGCAGCTCATCCCTCACCTGGTAATGGCCAGGTTTGGCCGCCGGTTCGAAATATTTGGCGAGCAGGTTCGCAGGCGTACGTTTCAATTCATCGCCGTGATAAACCGCCTTGCTGACCACTTCGCCGAAACGGTTGGCGCTGTCATGGTCGGTGGCATCGATCTGCACGTTCTTGAAACCGAAGCGATTCATCCGTTCGGCCAGGATCATGGCCAGGGTGTATGTCTCCTGGCCTTGGGCGCAGCCCGCATCCCAGATCTTGATCCTGCTTCTCCCGCTGGCGTAGGGGATCATCTGGTCGACTGCATGCTCCAGGGTGGGCTGGTCGCGCATGAAAAAGGTGAAGGCCATGGCCGCTCCTTAGCGCTGGCCTACGGCCGCCTGATGGTGGTGTAGCGGCGTTCTTGGCCGTTGTATCGCCGAGGCGGCGGATCTCCCATGGCAAGCCATGATCACCTGCTGCAGACGATTCCGGTAACACGCCTCATGGGTTGTGTGGACACTCTCCCGGCAACTGGGATGTCCGGCCATCTGCTCGGCCAGTTGAAATTTCAGCTCCAGGCTGTCCAGCTTACGGATATCGAGGAAGGGGCAATCCTGGGCTGCCTCGCGAAAGGGGCATTTGATGAACAAGCCGAAAAGGCGCATGGTAAGCAGATACTGTTGGTTGTTGGAATGCACTGGTTCTCCTCCCTGAAAGTGGCTCCGGTTTGATCGTGTGTTTTTTGGGTGGAAACTTGGGTACTTTGATCGTTGATGTTTTGATTGTAGAGAAAGACGGAAGAAAAAATATATACGAGGAGATACGTATTTGTACCGAGGGGAATTACGCGGGAGTGGTACGCGTTGAGCGGAGCAACTGTTTTACTCCCTGACTTTTCGACCAGACCCGCTGGTTGTCATACCTTGACAGCGTATTTTTTTTCATCGATACTTTTTGCAGGTGCTGCCGGAAACGTTGCCACGGTTTCCAATTCGGATACATGAGGATGTTCATGACTGGAAAGCCGACCTACGCAGAACTGGAAAAACGGGTGAGGGAGCTGGAGGATTGTTGTTCCCTGCTCTCGGTGAACCTGGGTTCTTTTTTTGTGGAGGCGCCGGCCGGGATTGCCTTGTTCGACAGGGAATGCCGGTATGTCAGAATCAACAAGACCCTTGCCGAAGTCAGCGGGTACAGCGTTGCGGACCACCTCGGCAGGCAGCCCTGTGAGGTGTTGTCCGCCCCTGCTGCCGCGGAAATCGAGGAGGGCCTCAGGAGGGTATTGGCAACCGGCGAGGCGGCCTGCAATAGAGAGATCAGCACCGAACTGCCCGGGCTGCCGGGAGGGCTGCGTCACTGGTTGCATTCCCAATTTCCCGTTCATGATTGCCAGGGGGAGATTGTCGGGGTAGGGGTGATTGTCGTCGAAATAACCGAGGTGAAACGGTTGCATGCCGAGCTGTTCCAGAAGGAACTTTTTCTGCAGTTGCTGTTTAAAAATCTTCCTCAGAAGATTTTTGTGAAGAATGTCAAATCAGTCTATCTGTACTGCAATGAAAATTTTGCCCAGGATCTGGGGATCACCCCTGACGAGATAGTCGGCAAGAGGGATTTTGATTTTTTCCCCGTCGACCTTGCGGAAAAATACCGGGCGGATGATCTGCGGGTCATGGCTTCCGGCAAGACAGAGGACATGGAGGAGTTGTATCGGGTCGGGGGAGTAGAACAGACTATTTACACGGTTAAAGCCCCGATTGTCTCCGGGGAGGGAGAACCTGTCGGCCTGATGGGAATTTTTCACGACATCACGGCCCGCAAGCAGACTGAAGCGGCGCTGACGCAATACCGGGCCGGATTGGAATGGTTGATTGAAGAGCGGACTGCCGAATTGCAATCAATCAACACAATGCTGCTGGACGCCGTTGCCCGCAGCCATGATCTTCAAGAAGAATTATCCCGGAGCGAAAGAAGATACCGGGAGGTAGTCGAGGGAACCGAAGACCTGATTCTCCAGGTGGATTCCCAAGGCAGATTTCTCTTTGTCAATCATGCCGCCCAGAAAATCTTCGGCCTGGAACCGGAGGAATGTCTCGGCCTTTCGGCATTCGAATTCGTGCATCCGCAAGATCGCGCGGAAACGCAACTGGCTTTTCAAGACTGGTTGCGGGAGCGTCGTAACGTTGTGGTTTGGGGCAACCGTCAGTTGGGCCGGAATGGTCAGGTGCATTTTCTCCACTGGAAATGCATTTTTCATTATGACCCCAGCGGCACGCTTCTTTATGTCAACGGCATTGCCCGGGATATGACCGAGCTGCAGAAGGCACAAGAGGCATTGCAACAGGCCTGCGACGAACAGGAAAAGAGGATTGCCGAGCAGACCAGGGAGTTGGAGGAGAAGGTTGCAGAACTGGTGGAGGTCATCGAAAAACAAAGGGAAACGGACGCGGAGCTCCGTGAAAGTGAGGAACGGTTCCGGCAGATAGCAGGGAACATCAATAGCGTTTTTTGGATACTTGATCTGCCTGTCGAGCAGATACTGTACGTCAGTCCGGCCTATGAAACGATCTGGGGCAGATCCTGCGAAAGTCTCTATTTGAATCCGGACTCCTGGTTGGATGCCGTGCATCCCGAGGACCGTGATTGGGTTCAGGCAAAACATCTTCGGCGAAAAGCACGGGAGCAAGGGCTTGAGTTCCGGATTATCCGGACGGACGGAGCCATCCGCTGGATTCGCGTCAAAGTGTTTATGGTCTGCGATCAGACCGGCAGAAAATACCGCAAGGTCGGGATTGCCGACGACATCACGACCTATATGGAAATCCTCGACAGGTTGCGGGAGTCGGAATCCCGGTATCGCACGTTTTTTGAAACCAGCACCGATGGGATCAGCATCTACGAATTGCCCAACGCGGACGGAAAACAGAAGTTTATAGACTGCAATGCGAGCTATCAGCGGTTGGCAGGGCGAGATAAAACCGAACTTCTTGATCTTGCCGACATCAGAGCCCTTAAGAAATTTTTTAATAAACAAACCGGCGATGAAAGGCGCAGCCCCTCTCCGGAGATTACTCGCGAAGATGGCCGCTGCGCCGGGTTGTATTCCTGGGTGCGGCAGGATGGCCGGATAAATTTCATCGAATGTCTGGGAAATCGGCTCAACATCAATGGCACGGAACTCATGCACTGTGTGCATCGCGACATAACGCAGATGAAACTTGCGGATGAAAAAATCCGGCATCTCTCCCGAAGGATAATCGAATCGACGGAAGAGGAACAAAAACGAATCGCCAGAGACCTGCACGATGAATTTGGGCAGAGCCTGCTTTCCATGCGTCACAAGGTCGATACTCTCCAGAAGAAACTTGTCTCCGCCGGGAAGCCCGACTTGCCTGAACTCGCGGAAATAGACGGGTTGATCGATACAATTGGGGCTGCTGTTCGTGGCGCCACAAACAGACTCAGGCCGGACCTGCTTGACACTCTGGGTTTTCTGCCGGCCCTGAAATGGGGAATGCGGAATTTTGCCGAGTGCTACCCGTTGATCCGAACCTCCATGGAAATTGTCGGGGCAGAGAAAAAAATAATGCCCGAATACGAAATCGTCCTGTACCGGATATTTCAGGAGGGATTGACCAATATCGCCAAACATGCCGAGGCGAATGCCGTCACGGCCCGGATGATCTTCAGCTACCCCTCTCTCATCCTTACTCTTGCCGACGACGGGCGGGGCTTTGATCAGGATCCCCTGTCCGGGTTGCCCCTGAAAGCCCATGCTGGTCTTGGCTTGCGCAGCATGCAGGAAAGGATGCTGGCGATCGGCGGGACTCTTACCTTCCGTTCACGCCGGGGCCAGGGAATGGTGCTCCGGGCGGAAGTGTGTCAGCCGACCCTTGGGCAGGAGACTCCTTTCTTTTTTCATGATAAACGCACGCATGCGGAGCTAGACCATGAACGGTAAGCGTAAACTCAAAGTACTGGTGGCCGATGATCATGCCGTTGTCCGTGAGGGCATGTGCCAGCTTTTGTCGGACCATCCGGCGATGGATTTGGTCGGCCAGGCTGTGGATGGCCAGGATGTCGTGCATAAAGCCAAGCATCTGAAGCCAGCGGTTATCCTGCTGGATATTGCCATGCCCGGTTTGAACGGACTTGAGGCCTTGACCTTGCTTGAGGAGGTGGCGCCGGAGACAAGGGTGGTGATTCTCTCCATGTACGACAAGGAGGCCTATGTTCACAGGGCGTTGTGTGCCGGCGCCAGGGGATATGTTTTAAAAACCGACTCGGGCAGGGAGGTGATCGAAGCCATTCTCAAGGTTGCTTCCGGCCAATATTATCTGAGCGCCAAGCTCAATGCCCAGGTGATTAGAAAATACCTGGATCCCGTGGCGGAGAAAAAATCCGCCAGCTCCGGTTATGACTGCCTGACCGAACGGGAACAGCAGATTTTCCGCCTCATGGTCGAAGGGCATCCCACAAAGGGCATGGCCCAAATGCTCTATCTGAGTCCGAGAACCGTGGAAAAACACCGGTCCAATATCGTCAAAAAACTTGATCTCCATGATCCCATGGCCATGGTGCGCTATGCAGTGAAGATAGGCGTTGTCGATCCGGA
Source organism: Deltaproteobacteria bacterium HGW-Deltaproteobacteria-3 (assembly GCA_002841785.1). Lineage (GTDB taxonomy): Bacteria > Desulfobacterota > Desulfobulbia > Desulfobulbales > Desulfurivibrionaceae > Thiovibrio. The sequence goes on from PHAW01000062.1 coordinate 5,964, forward strand.
ACTCTGGATGTGATCTTTTTGGTTTGCAGACTGCTCCGTCAGAAATCGATCTGAAAGCTGTAAACGTCTTCCTCCAGGCTGCTCTTCACCGTGAAGCCGCAATGGAGAAAGATGGCCTGCATGCGTTTGTTGTCCCGGAGCACCTCGGCGGAAAAACCTCCAATGCCGTTTCGTTTGGCGATGGTGACCAGATGCCGGAACAAAAAGGAGCCGATCCGCTTGTTCTGCCATTCATCGCGGACGATAAAGGCCACCTCGGCCCGGTTGGTTTTTTCGTCCAGGTAGTAGCGGCCCACGGCGATGATCTCTTCGCCGTGCGCCTCGGGCACGGTGCCGACAATGGCCGCGTCCTTGCGGTGGTCGATGTAGACGAAGTTCTGGATCTGCTTGTGCCCGAAGCGCTGGCTGTGGGTCATGAAACGGTAATAGAGGGTTTCCTGGGATAACGCGTAGAGGATATCCCGCATCCTGGGCTCATCGGTGAGATGCACCGGCCGGAAATTGATCTGGGTGCCGTCTTCGAGCAGCATGGTGGTGTTCATCTCCTGGGAGGCGATCATGAAGCGGCCCTCCACCTCGCCGAGATCCTGGCGGAGATACTTGGCCTCGATGGCCTCCCGGAAGAGCTGTTCGCGGAAATTCGGGTGGGCGATGCTGATCAGGGCAACGGCCCGCTCCTGCACGCTCTTGCCGTGCAGGTAGGCAACGCCGTATTCGGTGGCCACGTAATGCACCTCGCCCCGGGTGGTGACCACCCCGGCGCCCGGGGTCAAACGGGTGACGATGCGGGAAATGGTCTTGTCCCTGGCCGTCGATTCCAGGGCGATGATGGGCTTGCCGCCGATGGAGCGGGCCGCGCCCCGGTTGAAATCCACCTGGCCGCCGATGCCGGAATAGAAGAGGGAGCCCAGGGAGTCGGCGCAGACCTGGCCGGTGAGGTCGATTTCCAGCGCCATGTTGATGGCCACCATCTTGTGCTGCCTGCCGATGATATGGGCGTCGTTCACATATTCCGTGGGCCGGAAGCAGAAGAGGGGGTTGTTGTCGATGTAGTCGTAAAGCCGTTGGGTGCCCATGCAGAAGCTGGCCACGATCCGCCCCTTGTCCGTGGTTTTTCGTTGGCCGGTGACAGCTCCCGATTCCACCAGGTCGATGATGGAATCGGTGAGCATCTCCGTATGGATGCCGAGGTTCTTCTTGTCGCGCAAAAATTCCACCAGGGCGTGGGGGATGCGGCCGATGCCGAATTCGATCGTCGATTCGTCTTCGATCAGGGCGGCGATATGCTCGCCGATGCGGCGGGTGTCCTCGGAGACTTGCGTGGATTCCCGTTCGATGATGGGGCTGGCCGCAGGCACCAGAATGTCGAGGTCGTAGATGTCGAGAAAGCTGTCGCCCAGGGTTTTCGGCATCAACGGGTTCACCTGGGCGATCACCAGGGAGGCGTTTTCCGCCGCGCTTTTGACGATGTCCACCGAAACCCCCAGGCTTACCTTGCCGCGCTCGTCCGGCGGCGTTACCTGGATGAGGGCCACGTCGATGGGGAGCTGGCCGGAGTTGAACAACTGGGGGATGTCGGAGAGCAGGGTGGGGGTGTAGTTGCCCAGCCCCTGCTGGATGTGCTCCCGGATGTTGGCGCCGATGAAAAAGCTGTTCACCGAAAAGCAGTCGGCCAGGCTGCGGCTGGCGTACGGGGCATCGCCCTTGGTCAGGAGCTGGATGATCTCCACGTCGGCCAGTTCGCAGGCCCGCTCGGTAAGAGCCTTGACCAGCAAGACCGGCTCGGCGCAGGCCGTGCCGATGAAGACCCGCTGGCCCGGTTTGATCTTGGCTGCCGCCTGGTAAGGCGTGGCGATCATGTCGCTGTATTTCTGCTGCCAGTCGGGATCGTAGTTCTTCGGACTGGTCATCGCGCCACCTCAAAGCTCTGCAAGGTCATTCTCGCATCCGCCACCACCGGCTCGGTGCCGGTCTCCCCGACGATGAAGGGGTTGATGTCCAGCTCGGCAATCTGCGGAAAATCGGTGGTCAACTGGCTGATCCGCTGCAGGCCGTTGGCAATGCCCGCCAGGTCCACGCCCTTGTGGCCGCGCTTTCCCTTAAGGATTTCGTAGGAGCGGGTGCTCATCAGCATCTGGATGGCCTCTTCGTTGGTGATGGGCGCAAGATAAAAGGTGACGTCCTTCATTACCTCGACAAAGATGCCGCCCAGGCCGAACATGAGCATGGGGCCGAACTGGGGGTCGCGGTTCATGCCGATGATTACCTCAAGGCCGCGGGAGAGCATCTTTTCCACATAGATCCCTTCGATCCAGGCTTCCGGCGCCCGCTGGGCAATGCGGAGCATCATGAGGTCGTAGGCGTCCGCCACCGCATCACCGCTGGTCACGTTGAGCCATTGGTGGCCAGATACCCCTGGGGGATCTGGAAGCCGTAGGCCGCCAGGATGCTCTTTGCCTTGACCTCGCCGATCTGCAGCCGGTTGGTCCGCAAGCGGCGGGTGATGATGCGTTCCACCCTGCGCCGGTTCACGGGAAAGCGGGCCACCATCCTGGGCGGGCGCTTGCGCCAGGCCGCATACTCCACCAGGGCCTGAAGCGCGGCCACGGCCCGTTCCGGGGAGGGATAATCGGGCAGACCCGCAGCCACCAGCTCATCGCGGCCAGGCATGACATCGGCCCCGCCCATGAAGGCGACAACCACGGGTTTTTCGCCCTTGTTGCTTCTGGCAATGGCCCGGGCGGTTTCCGCCGGCTTGGTCATGGCCTGGGGGGTGAGGATGATGACTACTGCGTCCACGGCCTCGTCTTCCTGGGCCGCTTCCAGGGCCGCCACATAGCGGTCCGGTTCCGCGTCGCCCAGTACGTCGATGGGGTTGCCGATGCTGGCCGCACTGGGGAGTTTCTGGCGCAGGGCGCTGGCGGTGTTGCGGTCCAGGGTGGCCACAATCATCCCTGCCTTTTCCACGGCATCGGCGGCCATGGTGCCCGGGCCGCCGGCATTGGTGATGATCAGCACTCGCTTGCCCTTGGGCAGGGGCTGCATGGCAAAAAGGGCGCCATAATCGGCCAGGGCCTCGAAGTTGTCGGCCCGGATCACGCCCGAGCGCATGAAGGCCGCGCCGTAGGCGATCTCCTCTCCGGCCAGCACCCCGGTGTGGGAGGAGGCGGCCTTTTGCCCGGCCACGGTGGTGCCGGCTTTCAGGATGATCACCGGCTTTTTGCTTGAGGCCTCGGTGGCCGCTTTGACGAACTCATCCCCGCAGGCAATGTCTTCGAGATAGGCGATGATCACCTTGGTCTGCGGGTCTGCGGCCAGGGCGATCAGCAGGTCGCCCTCGTTGAGGTCCGCCTTGTTGCCCATGCTCACCATCTTGGCGATGCCGGTGTGGCGGGCGGCGGCCAGGTCAAGCAAGGCGGTGCAGATGGCGCCTGATTGGGAGATAACCGAGATGCACCCAGGAGAAGGCATGCGGCTGGCAAAGGAAGCATTCATCCGGTGTTCGGTGTTGATCAGCCCCAGGCAATTGGGGCCAAGCAGGGGCACCTTGTGGCTTTGGCAGAGTTCGGCGATCCTGCGTTGCAGTTCCGCGCCTTCCGCCCCTGTTTCCTTGAAGCCGGAACTGATCACGGCGATCGCCCCGGCCCGGGCCTCGAGGCAATCCCGCACCGACTCCAGGACCATGCTGCTCGGCAGGGCGATGATGCAGAGGTCGATTTTCTCTTTTGTCTTCCTGATCTCGGCCAGGCAGGGCAAGCCCAGGACTTCCGGGGCCGCAGGATTGACCGGGATGATCCGCCCGGCATAGCCGCCGGCCAGGAGGTTGGCGACGATATCGTGGCCGACCTTGCCCGGAGTGCGGGAGACGCCGAGCACGGCGATGGATTCCGGATAGAAAAGGGGGGTGAGCATGTTGTGCATCCTTATAATATAGATGCTTCGACAAGCTCGGCATGAACGGAGACTGTCTTAATGGATGTAATTCCGTTCACCCTGAGCCTGTCGAAGGGGAGTCGTTTAAAGTCTCCAGGGTTACATTATCCGATAAATTCGGGGATTTCCGGCAGGACCACGGAAAAGCCCGCCTCTCCGAGGGCTTGGTGCACGGCGCTGATATTGTAAGTGTTGACCCGCAGATAGATGCGTTCCGGCGCACCCTCCTCCGGTTCGGTGCGGATGAGGCGGGTGAAGCGGATGCTGTGTTCCTCAAGCACCTTGGCGATGCGGGAAAGCGGTTTGCGCTTGCCGTCGTGTTCCACCACGATCATGGCGCTGCCCACCCGTTGCTCCTGATCCACCACGGGCAGGGCCCCGATCTTCTCCCGGTCGAGGAGGATCAGGGCGTCGTCCAGGGTGGACATGGGAGTCAGGGTGAAAAAAGCGCGGCTCATGATGGCGCTGACCTGGGTCTGATCGAGCTCCGAAAGACAGGCCTTGATCCGCTCTTCGGAAAGCACCGAGGAAGGGGAGGCGGAGCGCAGGTCCCGGTCGGTGACAATGCCGACCAACCGGTTTTCGCCATCCACCACCGGGAGATGGCGGAATTTGCCCTTTCCGAGAATTTCCCGCACCGCGGGGAGGGTGGTTTCCGGGGAAACGGTCACCGGGGTTCTGGTCATGTGCTGGGTGATGAACATGGTTCTTCCTCAATACTGTGGTTGCTTAAAGCGGTGAGATAGGTGGCCGCGCTGCCGGCCAGGCTTTCCAGGTGATAGCCGCCTTCGAGAATGGACAACAGCTTGCCCTGGCAGAATTTTTTCGCCCAATCAGCCAGGTGTTCCCCGAGCCTGCCGTAGAGTTCCGTGGAGTAGGCAAGGCCGGACATGTCATCGTCGCGGTGTCCGTCAAACCCCGCGGCAACGATGATCCGTTCCGGTCCGAAGGCGGCAAGGGCCGGTTCAACCCTTCGGGCAAAAGCATTGAGCACCATCTGGTCGTCCGCCCCGGGAGGCAGGGGGATATTCAGGGTGGCTCCGCGCCCCGGCCCGGTGCCGGTTTCTTCCGCATAGCCGCTGCCGGGAAAGCTGAAGGTGGGATGCTCGTGCAGGCTGAGGTAAAAAACGTCAGGGTCTTCCTCAAAGGCGCTTTGGATGCCGTTGCCGTGGTGGGCGTCACAGTAACGGGCGGCCACCACGCAGTTGTTCAGGAAGCAGAAGCCCAGGGCCAGGTTGCTTTCCGCGTGGTGCCCGGGGGGCCGCACCGCGCAGAACACCAGATTGTCCTCGCCTTCCAGCAGGTCGATGCCGGTGAGCCCCGCCCCCGCCGAGAGCAGGGCGGCTTCGTAGGATTCAAAGCAAAGTTGGTTGTCCGGATGGTCTATATGGGTCTTGCCGGAAAGGGCGCATTCTTCCAGGCGGAAAAGGTAATGTTCGGCATGAAAGGTTGTCAGCCAGCACCGTTCCGCCTTGCGGGGTTCGATAATGGTGAGTCGATCCTTGAGCGGTGAAGCCTGCAGCTTGGCCAGCAATGCAGTGAGGCGAGCCGGTGTTTCCGGATGCTCTCCGCCGCCGGTGTCGTGGGCAAGATACAGGGGATGGGTGACAATGGTTATCGGGCGGGAGACAGGCACAGGGTATCCTTCCGAAAAATTCCCCCCCTGGGAAATTTGCAGGCCTATTCTTGCGCAAAGACGATACAGCATTGTGTCACGGCATTGAACGGATGGGATGCTGGAAGATTGTAATCTTTCGTCACCCACTGCCACGATGGCGACGACCGCGAAGACCTCTGCAAGGATGGGTGCCAATTCCTCCTCACTCATCGTTGCCACAGGATATGGGCGGCTTCCAAAGGAACCGCAATGCCCGCGCGGTGCGGCACCACGCGCGTTGTATAGTCCTGGGCCGGTCGTTTTGCCTGAACCTGGGCGCCATAGACGTAGCCGTTTTCCGCGCCAACCAATTGTGGCCCGCGTGTCATCTCTTTGCGCACATGCGCAAAGCCGTTGCCTCCTTCCGCATATAACTCGACCCGTACCGCATTCGGGTCGAGGCCGTTCAGATAGACTTGAACCTCGAAGACATGCCGATTCCCTTTCTGCGTAATCTTTGTCTCGCCGAAGCGAAGATTGCTCCACCCTCGATCAAGGCCGTCCCGCCAGCTCACCATCTGTGCCCCCATTTTTCCCTGATCCGCGGCGCGTTCACGGTAGGCCGCGGCGGCAGGGAGATAGTAATCCTCGGTGTACTGGCGTACCGTGCGATTACTGGAAAAATGGGTTGTCAGGTGTGCCATGCTCTCGCGTATGCGTGCTACCCAAGCAACAGGAATACCGTTCCGGTCACGGTTGTAAAACTCGGGAATCACCTCTTGTTCAAGGAGGGAGTAGAGTGTCTCGGCTTCGGCTGCATCCCAGTCTGGGGCGCTGTTGTGTTCCTTGCCGTCACCCAGCGCCCACCCCACCTCAGGCGTGTAGGCCTCCGCCCACCAGCCGTCCAATTCCGAGAGATTGAGGCCGCCATTGACGAGCACCTTCATGCCGCTGGTTCCACACGCCTCCCATGGCCGC
>PHAW01000301.1 GCA_002841785.1 Deltaproteobacteria bacterium HGW-Deltaproteobacteria-3
AATCGCCCGGATATTCCGGCCTTCACGGCCGATGATCCTTCCCTTCATCTCTTCGTTCGGCAGAGGCACGACGGAAACGGTTTTTTCAGCGACATAATCGCCGGCATACCGGGAAATGGCCAGGGCGATAATGTCCTTTGCCTTTTTGTCGGCCTGCATCTTCATTTCATTTTCAATCTTCACCACCATCTTGGCGGCTTCCATCCGGGCTTCACTCTCAATGCTGTCCGTAAGCTGTTTTTTCGCCTCTTCGCGGGATATCCCGGAAATTTTTTCAAGCTGAACACGCTGCTCTTCGATAACCAGATCGATTTCTTTTTGACAACGGGACAGAGCTTCTTCCTCGCTGGCGAACGTCTGTTCTTTTTTCAGAAAATCCATCTCCCGCTTGTCCAGAAAATCCATTTTCCTTTCAATCTGCTCAAGCTTCTGGATGAACTTCTTCTCTTCCTCAAGAACATCCTTCTTCAGCGCCTTGATTTCCCGTTCAGCGTCCTGCTTCAGAGCAAACGCTTCATCCTTGCTTTGCAGGACAGCTTCTTTTTTAATTTGCTCTGCTTCGGACAAAGCATTTTCAATAAGTTTGCGCCCTTGCGCCTCTAAATTCTCCGTGCGATCTTCAAGAAATTTCTTGCGCACCAGAAAGCCGAGGGCCACCCCACTGCATACGCCAAGGACAATCGCTAATAGTATCTGTACAGTCACGGAGACAACCTCATGTCGAATTTATCTAAAAAACACGCACAATTCCCTTTGGGAATATGCCGTGATCATGCCTAAAAGGTATGGAAATAAATATTGCACACTGTACGGTCAAGGTCAGCACAAAAGCCGCCATCCCATGCTCACGCAGGGAAGGGGATCAGGAGGACAACAACAACGAAAAGGAAAGGTGCTTCAGGGAACGCTCTTGTCTTGAGACAACTCCTCAAACGACTGTTTTTTTTCACAAATATCGATATGATATCTCCCTAATCAGCGGAGAATATTCTGTCGTATGATGCCAACAAGTGACCTGAACCACACATCCATGTACCGTTCCCACTTGGAAAAAAAACGGCACCCACTATCGTTCTCGCATCCTCTTGATGGGGCAAAGCATTATTGCTGTTCTCTCTACCCGAAGACCTTCGCCACATACTTTTATCTAAATGCCCATCCAAATCAAGGAAAGGCAGTATCGGCAGTAAGCAAATCCCCCGCCATTGAAGTGTCAGGAAGTGACATCGAACCTAACTGCGTTAGGTGGGCGGTACCTGAGTTCCCTTGAAGGAATTCCACCGAAATGGATTCCTTTCCAGAAACAGCGAAGTCGCCCTCAAAATCAATGTTGGCTCGAGACACGCTCCCAGATCACTAGCAAGGCAGGGGAAACCTCTGCACCATCTAAAAATTCTTCTCTATTCTCTCGCTGAGAAGACTGATTTTTTCCTCAACCCGATGCTTGTATTCTTCGTATTCCCTTTTCATTTTCACATATTTACTTGCGATGTTCAAGCTTGTTAAAATCCCCAGCTTATTCGCCGGCAATACATGCCGCGAGGCTTGTCCGGCATTCTCAAGTTGGTTTTTCACCAAAGACAGAATTTCTTGCACATCTTTTTCCGGGGCATCTGTATAGAGCGGATACTCCTGGCCAAGCACTTTAAAGGTGACCAATCGTTCCACAATGCACCACCAT
>PHAW01000302.1 GCA_002841785.1 Deltaproteobacteria bacterium HGW-Deltaproteobacteria-3
GGCCTCGCAGGCGGCCATCGCCCTCACCAAGATGCGTTTGGTCCGGGGGCTTGAAAATCTGCTGGACGCTTTCGTGCGGACAATCGGCGATGCCATCGACGAAAAATCCCCCTATACGGCAGGGCATGTCTACCGGGTCGCCAATCTCACCGAGGAAATTGCTCTGGAGGTGAACAGGAGCACCACCGGCAGATTCGCCTCGGTCAGCTTCAGCGCCGACGAGATGGCCGAGATCAGGATGGCGGCCTGGCTCCATGACGTGGGGAAGATCACCACGCCTGAGCATCTGATGGACAAGGCAACCAAGCTGGAGACCATTTTCGACCGGATCGAACTGATCCGGCACCGGGTGGAAATCTCGCGGTTGCATGATGCGTTCTCCCGGCTGGAAAACGAACCCTGTCCAAGGAGGGAAGGGCTTGCCGTTCCTGTGCCCCCGGCAAAAGAGAAAGAATGGCAGGAGATCATCAATTTTCTCGATATGATCAATCTGGGCGGCGAAGGGTTGCCGGCCGAGAGCATCGAGAAGGTGCTGCGTCTGGCCGGGATAACCTATGCCATGAACGGCATCGAGTTCCCCCTGCTTGCGCCCGATGAGGTGGAAAATCTTTGCGTGCCCAAAGGCACCTTGACCGCGGCGGAACGCAAGGTGATGAACTATCATGTGGAAATGAGCATCCGGATGCTTGAAGGGCTGCCTTTTCCCAAAAAACTCCGGAATGTCCCGGTCTATGCCGGCATGCACCATGAAAAGCTGAACGGCACCGGCTATCCCCGGGGGCTTGGGAATGGCGCCATTCCCCTGCCGGCACGGATGCTGGCCCTGGCCGATGTGCTGGAAGCGTTGACCGCGGCGGACCGGCCTTACAAACCAGGGAAGATGCTTTCCGAGGCCATGCGCATTCTGGAAGGAATGGTTGCCCGGGCGGATCTGGATGGGGAGCTCTGCGATCTGGTTGTTGAGTCGGGTTTGGTCGTCCGCTTTGCCCAGGGTCTCCCGGCGCGCCAGCGGGATGATTTTTTCTGGCGGGGCAGGCGTTATTGCGTCTCGGACACAAGGTAGATCAAAAATTCCCGGTTGCCCTTTGGGCCAAGGATCGGGGAGGGGCTGACGCCAACCGGGACAAGGCCAAGCCCGCCTGCAAATTCCCGGATTTCCTCCACCACCTTTTCGTGGAGGTCGCTGTCGCGGACGACTCCGCCCGTGCCGAGCTGGCCCCGGCCGACCTCGAACTGCGGTTTGATCAGGGCCAGCACCCGGATGGTTTTCGCGAAAAAGACGAGCAGCGGCGGCAGCAGCGTTTTCAGAGAGATAAACGATGCGTCGATCACCGCCAGGTCAAGGGGCTCCGCAAGATCGCCGGGGTGCAGGTTCCGGGCGTTGGTTCTCTCCATGACCACCACCCGGGAATCCTGCCGCAGTTTCCAGGCAAGTTGGCCATAGCCGACATCAATGGCGTACACCTTGGCGGCCCCGCGTTGCAAGAGGCAGTCGGTGAAGCCTCCGGTGGAGGCGCCGATATCGGCGCAGATGAAGCCGGCGGGGTTGAGCCGGAAATGGTCCAGGCCGGACGCGATCTTGATTCCGCCCCGGCTCACATAGGGGCAGGTTTTTTCCCTCAGCCGTATCCGGCTGTCCTTGGCAAAAAGCGAGCCGATCTTGTCCGCCGGCTGGTCAGGGTGGGGGCCAGCCCGTGCAGCAGCACAAGCTGGTCGAGTCGAGTCTTCATGGTTGCTCGGATCAGGCTTCGGCGGTGTCAGCCTTGCGGATCATTTCGCAGAGTTCGTCGGCCATGGCGTTGATCTGTGCGGCGTCCTGGCCCTCCACCATGACCCGGATAACCGGCTCGGTTCCGGAGGGGCGGACGAGGATGCGGCCGTTCGTGTCCAGTTTCTTTTCCATTTCCGTGAGTTTTTTGTTGAAGCCGGGAATGTTGTTGGTGTTGATTTTTTCAGCGGTGCGGACATTCTTGAGCACCTGGGGAAAGCTTTCCATGATGGCGGCCAGTTCCGACAGGGGTTTGCGCTTTTTGATCATCACCGCCAGCAACTGGAGCGCGGCGAGGATGCCGTCGCCGGTGGTGTTGTGTTCCATGAACACCAGATGCCCCGATTGTTCGCCGCCGAAATTATAGCCGGACCTGCGCATCTCCTCCACCACATAGCGGTCTCCGACTTGGGTGCGGACCATGGCCCCGCCCATGCGCTGCATGGCGACCTCCAGGCCGAGGTTGCTCATCACCGTGGCGACCAGGGTTTTCTTTTTCAGCTTCTTGCGGCTCATCAGGTCCGCGGCGCAGATGGCCATGATATGGTCGCCATCCACGATGTTGCCGTGTTCGTCCGCCACGATGATCCGGTCGCCGTCGCCGTCCAGGGCGATGCCGATGTCCGCTCCCAGTTCCCGGACCTTGGCGGCCATG
>PHAW01000303.1 GCA_002841785.1 Deltaproteobacteria bacterium HGW-Deltaproteobacteria-3
GTATCTGGAAGAGCTGATGGCTCAATACCGCAACCATCCGCTCATCTCCATTACCGTTGACCCGCATGCCGTGTACACCTGCTCCCCGGATCTGCTCAAGCGGCTCAAGAGCGTGGCGGAAAAGCACGGAGCCGCCTATGTGATCCACCTCTCGGAAACCAGGGACGAGGTGGAGGGGTGCCGGGCCAAGTACGGGCACACCCCGGTCATGCACCTTGATGCCCTGGGGATTCTCGACAGCCAGGTGGTGGCGGACCATTGCGTGGTGCTGACCGAACCGGAGATCGACCTCCTCGCTGAGCGGGGCGTTAAGGTGGCCCATTGCCCGGAAAGCAATATGAAGCTTGCCTCGGGCGTGGCTCCGGTGGTGGAGCTTCTGGCGGCCGGGGTCACGGTGGGTTTGGGCACGGACGGCGCGGCCAGCAACAACGATGTGGACATGTTCGGCGAGATGGACACTGCGGCCAAGCTGCACAAGGTGCACCGCCTCGATCCCACGGTGATGAGCGCCGAAACCACACTGCGCATGGCCACCCTGGGCGGCGCCACGCTGCTGGGGGCGGAAAAAAACATCGGCAGCCTGGAGGTGGGGAAAAAGGCCGACCTCATCGTGCTGGACATGAACAAGCCGCACCTGATCCCGATGTACAACATCCCTTCCCATCTGGTCTATGCGGCAACCGGCTCGGATGTGGCGCACTCGGTGATCAACGGCAGGGTGGTGATGCGGGACCGTAAGCTGCTCACCATGGACGAGGACGCGGTGCTGTCCACGTTGCGCGAAATCGGCGCGCAGATCTCCGGATTGGTCAGGGTGGGGCGGCGATAACCGCCGGGTCTCGGGAAAAATAATTGGTCTGTTAGGGGAATCAATGAATCTGTTGGTAAATATCCGGCTGCATGTGAAAGAAAAAGGAATCTCCCGCACCCTGAGCATCATGCTCAATAGGATGCTTGATTTTCATTTTGACTTCAAATACAAGACCGACACGAGGGATAAAATCAGCCTGCACGATCTCACCGTTACCGGGGAGAACAAGGAGCGGGGTTCTTTTTATCAGCCGACCATGGCCCTGTCGTTCAATCGCTTGCTGGATACGGTGCCGCTCCCGCCGGAAAGTGTGCTGGTGGATTTCGGCTGTGGCAAAGGGCGGGTCTTGCTGCTTGCGGTGTTGCGGGGGATACGAAAGGCGGTGGGGATTGAATTCTCCCCGGAACTCTGCGAAATAGCGCGAAATAACATCAAAATCGTGGAGCAGGCAACCGGATCGCGATTGGATATCTCGGTGATCGAGGGCGATGTCACCCATTACGAGATCGAAGACGATCAGAATGTCTTTTTTTTCTTCAACCCTTTTGACGACGTGGTTCTTGAAGCGGTTGTGAAAAACATCAAAAAATCATTGCAACAAAAACCGCGACAGATTGCCATCATCTATTACAACCCGGTCCACTCGCATATTCTCGATAATTCGTTTTTACCTCGGAACAGCTATATTATCGGCGGTGAGGAGTATATGCTCTATGTGAATTGCTGATTTGCGGTTGCATTGGGGTAAGTGGGGACGTTCTTGATATTTAAAGTTTCATAATTCCCTCAAAATCTCCCCCAGCTCTCTCTCCGCAAGCAGCAGCGTTTCCCCTCTTTTTGC
>PHAW01000304.1 GCA_002841785.1 Deltaproteobacteria bacterium HGW-Deltaproteobacteria-3
CGCGGGCCGGATCGCGGGCCTCAACGTGCAGCGGATCATCAACGAGCCCACGGCCGCGGCCCTGGCCTACGGCCTGGACAAGAAAGGCGAGGAAAAGATCGCGGTCTTCGATCTGGGCGGCGGCACCTTCGATATCTCGGTGCTGGAGATCGGCGACGGCGTGTTTGAGGTGAAATCCACCAACGGCGATACCTTTCTCGGCGGCGAAGACTTCGACATGCGCATCGTCAACTGGATTGCCGATGAGTTCAAGCGCGATCAGGGCATTGATCTGCGCACCGACAAGATGGCCTTGCAGCGGTTGCGGGAAGAGGCGGAAAAGGCGAAGATGGAGCTTTCCACCACCATGGAGACCGACATCAACCTGCCCTTTATCACGGCGGACGCCTCGGGGCCCAAGCATCTGCAGATGAAGCTCTCCCGCGCCAAGCTGGAAGGGCTGGTGGAGGATCTGATCGAGCGGACCATCAAGCCCTGCCAGATTGCCCTGAAGGATGCCGGCATCAGTGCGGCGGATATCGACGAGGTGATCCTGGTCGGCGGCATGACCCGGATGCCCAAGGTGCAGGAAAAGGTCAAGGAGATCTTCGGCAAGGATCCCCACAAGGGCGTGAACCCCGACGAGGTTGTGGCCATCGGCGCCGCGGTGCAGGGCGGGGTGCTCAAGGGCGATGTCAAGGACGTGCTGCTCCTCGATGTTACCCCGCTCTCCCTCGGCATCGAGACCCTGGGCGGGGTGATGACCAAGCTCATCGAGAAGAACACCACCATCCCCACCAAGAAGAGCCAGGTTTTCTCCACCGCGGCGGACAGCCAGCCTGCGGTTTCCATCCATGTGCTCCAGGGCGAGCGCGAGATGGCGGCAAACAACAAGACCATCGGCCGTTTCGAGCTGACCGACCTTCCTCCTGCCCCCCGTGGGGTGCCGCAGATCGAGGTCACCTTTGATCTCGACGCCAACGGCATTCTTCACGTTTCTGCCAAGGATATGGGCACCGGCAAGGAACAATCCATCCGGATCACCGCCTCCAGCGGCCTTTCCGAGGAGGAGATCAAGCGGATGCAGAAGGACGCCGAGGCCCATGCCGATGAAGACCGCAAGCGCAAGGAGCTGGTCGAAACCAAGAATCAGGCCGATTCCATGATCTACGCCACGGAAAAGAGCATGAAGGACTTGGGCGACAAGGTTGACAGCGAGACCAAGAACAAGGTCCAGGTCGAGATCGACAGTCTCAAGAAGCTCATGGAGTCCGACGATACGGAGGCGATCAAGAAGGGGCTCGAGTCCCTTACCCAGGCTTCCCATAAGCTGGCGGAGATGATGTACGCCCAGGCCACCAAGGACAAGGCGGCGGAAGGCGGCGAAGGCGCGGCTGGTCAGGCCGGTGGGGCAAAGAAAGACGACGACGATGTGGTGGATGCGGATTTTGAAGAAGTGAAATAACCCACCGAGGAGTGCAATGATTTTCGGCCAGGAGGCATATGCCTCCTGGCCTTTTTTATGTGCGCCAGGCATGGCGCGTAGCGTCGTGACTGGCGCTGTTCGGCGCGTTGTGATGGCGAGCCGATGACTTGGAGGTGCAAGTCCTCTACCGACCCGGCAAGGGGAACGGTTAGCCGGACGGCA
>PHAW01000063.1 GCA_002841785.1 Deltaproteobacteria bacterium HGW-Deltaproteobacteria-3
CAACAAGTTCGAGTTCCGCATGGTCGGCTCCTCCCAGTCCATCGCCGGCCCCAACGTGGCGCTGAACACCATTGCCGCCGAGGCGTTGGATGAGATCGCCACCCGGTTGGAAAAAGCCAAGGACGTGAACAAGGAAATCCTCGCCATCCTCAAGGAAGTCATGACCAAGCATGGCCGGATCGTCTTCAACGGCAACAACTACTCCGCCGAGTGGGCCAAGGAGGCCGAGAAGCGCGGCCTGCCCAACATCCGCAACACCGTGGACGCGCTCAAGGCCTTTATCACCCCCAAGGCGATCAAGCTCTTCGGCAAGTACAACGTGCTTTCCAAGGATGAGCTGCACTCCCGCTACGACATCTATGTCGAGCAATACGCCAAGCACATCAACATCGAGGCCCTCACCGCCATCCACATGACCAAGCGCCAGTTCATCCCGGCGGCCATCCAGTTTGTCGCAGAACTTGGCGCCTCTTTGGCTGCAGCCGGCAAGTACGGATCAGTGCAGAAAGGTCTGCTGGAGGAGGTTGGCAAGCATTTGGAATCCGCAGGCAAGAAACTGGCCAAGCTGGAGGATGAAACCAAGAAGGCCCAGGGTATCACGGCGGTGGAAAAACAGGGCGCTGCATACCGCGACAAGGTATTCCCCGCCATGGTTGACCTGCGCGCAGACATCGACGCGCTTGAGGCCATCCTGCCGGCTGATCTCTGGCCGGTGCCGACGTACAGCGATTTGTTGTTTAATTTGTAATAGTACGGCGGCCAAGCGACGGGGTTTGCGCCCGTTTCAGGTCGTGTGATGTTGACCTAAAAAAGGGGATGGAGTCGATTGACTCCATCCCCTTTTCGTTATTGACAACCTATCCAAGGAATGAGATGGTTTTGGGAATCCTGATACTGGCCGACAATTGCTAGTTCACTGGCAGATACATGAATAAAATGAGAAAAAACAAACCTCGCAAAGAATATATATACGCAACTACTTCAAATGTAGTTGATAATATATCCCTTTCTTTTGACACCAAAACCGGCGGGATTAGATTTGAGACGGAGGTGAAGGATACCTATAGCGAAATAACCTACGATAGGGCTAAAGGACCGAAAGTTATTTCCCGCACCCCACAAAACGAAGTTGATTTGCTTTTCGGACATCATGCGGCAATCGAAAACAATTATGAAATTATTTTCGCAGTAGATACCAATACTGTGAAAATTCACGGAAGAAATATTTCTGTTTCAGGAATTATCCAAGCACAAAAAATTTTTGCGGTTGACACAAGTGGCGTTACAACCAATCCTTGGCAGTATTTCACTCCATTTTGCATTGAACTGACAGAGATAAGAATGAAGCCAGAAAATATAGGCTGGATGTTACTTATAAAGCATATTCAATCAGAGATTAAATATACTAAATTTAACAATATTGGCATCATCGTAGATTCAGACCTTGGAAATCTAAAAGAATATAACTCTCGCAACCAACCAATATTTGACAACTTCCTTCTCCCTGAAAAATTCCAACTAATATATGCAAGCTCTGACACAGGAAAAGATTTATTTGCTAATAAAATGTTGAAATATGCAGATAAAGCTTCTTCTCTATGCTTGGAAGCACTTAGGGATGGCACAATCCCATTAAATACAAAAATAGTCGAAAACCAACATTACTCTGGGATAAGATATTTAGTGTCAAATCTGCATTCTTAAGCTCAAACCGCAAACACCACCGCCGCCAGCCAACCACAGACCTCTCCCAATTCGCAGGAAGCGCCCAATACATCGCCGGTAACACCGCCCAGTGCCTTGCTCGCCTTGAACCGAAGCCATACGGCGGGCAACATTGCGGCACCAAGAATAATCAGGCCAGCCGACCAATTCCACCAGATAAGCGGTGCCAGCAGAAGACCGCCAATCGCCAGTTCCCCCAGACCTACCTTGCCGACAAAGGCATGACCGGTGCCGGTGGCTCGCGGGTATTGCACGCCGCAGGCCAGGGTGGCCATGGCCCAGCGGGCAGCCACTGGCGCGGCAAACAAGGCAAAGAAAAGAGGTTCCTCACCATTTAGCAGAAGTGAGGCCAGACAGACAACCTTCAGAACAAGCAACACAACCAGCCCGATCACCCCAAAGGCGCCGATGACCGAGTCCTTCATGATCGCCAGCCTACGCTCCGGGGTCTGCCCGCCGCCCAGGCCATCCAGTAGATCAGCCAAGCCATCGAGGTGCAATCCCCTGGTCAGCCAAGCTCCCAGGCCCACCAGCAGCACCGCACTCACCAGCGGGGGAAGGTTGGCCCAGACCACAAGCCAGGCGCCTCCGGCCAGAAACCCGCCGATCAGCCAGCCAGCCAAGGGGAAAAAAGCCCCGCTCCGCTTGAGCCCCTCAGCAGGCAACTCCGCAGGCAACCGCACAGGCAGAATGGTAAGAAAAGCGATGGCGATCTTAGTGGCCAGCAGCATGGGCTTCAATCTGCCTCGTTGTAATTATCCAGCTTGATGCCGGAAGCAGAGTTAGACAAAATCCACAAAATGTAAATGTTCAGCAGTGCCGCAGATGCGCGGAAGAGGTCTGCGAAGTGTGCTATTGCACATGAGCAGGCCGATGACAAAGCAGATGTGGTGCTGCTGGACATTTACGCCTCGCTCACTCCGGCCTCGCCGAAGGTGGCCATCTCGTTCATGATCTTGAGCCCCGCCTCCACCAGATTCATGGTCAGGGCCGCGCCGGTTCCCTCGCCCAGCCGCAGGTCAAGGTGCAGCAGGGGGCTCAACTCCATCTTCTCAAAGAAGATCCGGTGGCCCTGCTCCGCCGACATGTGGCTGAAGAAACAGTAATCCAGAACATGGGGGGCAAACCGCTGGGCAACCAGGGCTCCGGCACTGGAGATAAAGCCGTCCACCACCACCGGAATCTTGCTGATCGCCGCCTGCAGAATGCAACCGCAGATGGCGGCGATCTCCAGGCCACCCACCGCAGCCAGCGCCCCAAGGGGCGAATCCAGCCGTTCCCGGTTCACGGCCAGGGACTGCTCGATCACCGCAATCTTGTGTTGCAACATGGCGTCGTCGATGCCGGTGCCCCGGCCAGTCACATCGGACACCTTGGCGGGCAGCAGGACGGCAAAGAGCGCGGCGGACGGGGTGGTGTTGCCGATGCCCATGTCGCCGGTGCCCAGGATCTCGGCCCCATCCTCAATAGCCTCGCGGGCTTCTGCCATGCCGACCCCAATGGCCGCCACGGCCTCGTCAATGCTCATGGCCGGACCCTTGGCCATGTTGGCGGTTCCGGGACGGACCTTGCATTGCCGCAACCCCTCGGCCTCGATCGGCACGGCCACGCCCACATCAACCACTCGCACCTCGGCCCCAACATGGCGGGCCAGCACATTGACCCCTGCGCCTCCGGACAGGAAGTTCAGGACCATCTGCGGGGTGACCTCCTGGGGAAAAGCGCTGATCCCCTCGGCCACCACACCGTGGTCCCCGGCAAAGGTGAGGATGATCTTCTTCTCCACCTTGGCGGCAATGGTTCTCCGGATAGCGCAGGTCCTGGCCGCCAGCATCTCCAGCTTGCCGAGGCTGCCAAGGGGCTTGGTCAGGTTGTCGAGCCTGGCCTGGGCCTGAATCAAAACATCCTTGCTGGCCGGTTCAATGCTGGCGCAGGCGGCCTGCAATTCTTCCGCTGTTCGTATCATGTTCTCGTCTCCTGTATTTCTCCGCAGCCAACGTGCGCTACGATACTGTTGAGGCTCTTGCAAAACAACAAAAGGCGTCCGACCTTACTCCCCTCGCCCGCTCGGAGTCTACGCTTACCTGCGGGAGAGGGGCCGGGGGAGAGGGAAAATCCACCCTGCTGAATTTACAGCTATTTCCCCCTCTCCCTAGCCCTCCCCCCGAGGGGGGAGGGAACTTTTGGGACTTTTGCAAAAGCTTTTGTCTCTTTTTATCTGCGACTGAACGGCTGCCACGCCTCATCGAGAAGCGCCAGCGAAGCCTTCAGCTTTTCAATGCTATACATCTCCAAGGTGACCACCCCATCATACCCGGCATCAGCCAACCGAGCACCCAACATCCTGGCCTGCTCCGCATCATGCAGGGCCTGATGGTCCTTGCCACCCCGCACCCCATGGTAATGCAGATGCGAGGCCTTAGGCAGCAAGGCCAGCCCTTCTTCCAGATCATGGCCATAGTGGACAAGATGCCCGAGATCAAGGCACACGCCAAAACCGTACTCCGCAACCAACGGGGCCACCAACCCGAATGGATACTCGATATTCTCGACACCAACCAGCCTTTTCTCGTCGCCCAAGGCACCGGATAATTTCTCAAGACTGGCCGCCAGATTATCGAGCCAGGCTGCTTCGGACAAGTCCGGCTCCCGGACCAGATGCAGGTCAAAACTCAGCACCCCAAGGGGAGCCAACTGCGCCATGAGCCGAAGCATCTCTCCAATTCCCTCCTGCCGCTCAGCCCTTGAGGCCGCACCCAAGGCCAGATCGGTGGGCAGGTGCACCGTATAGGTGAGGCCATGCTCCTCGGCAAGATCGCGCAACACCTGCACATCCACAGGCTGGGGCAGACGGCTTTGGGCCGCGCTTTCAAAAAAGAGCAACTGGACATCATCCACCAGGGGGGCCAACACCCGGACATTGGTCATGATGTCCGCTGGCAGCACGCAGGAGGTCGCACCCAGCCGCCAGGGAAAACGTTTCTTAAACACCATCACCCAGCATTGCCCCGAAGAGTAACCACCTCGCCGACCCGGTCCTGGTGGGCAAGGGAGATCACGGGCACCGGGCACGCGCCCCGCTGTTGCCGGAATATCTCCAGCATGGCGTTCATGGCTTCCTGGGCAAGATGCGGTCGGTTGTTGGTTTCGCTGAGGTGGGACAGGACCACATGCTCCAAGCCGTCGTGGAGGATATCGCTCAAAAACCCTGCAGCGTCTTCATTGGCCAGATGCCCGCTCTTGCCGCGCACCCGCTGCTGCAGGGATGGCGGATAGGGCCCGTTGCGCAACAGCTCCGGGTCGTGGTTGCATTCGAGCACCAGCCCGTGACAATTGCTCAATCGGTGGCGCATCAGTTTGGACACCACCCCGGTATCGGTGCAGTATCCCATGAGCACCCGGCCATTGTTCAGGAGAAACCCGACGGGATCGGCTGTGTCATGGGAGATTGCGTAGGGATGGATCTGAAAATCCTGAAACACGAAGGTCTCTCCCGTAACAAAGGCATGGCACTGGTGGAGGTTATCCAAGACCGTTCCGGCGGCGGCCAGGGTCGCTTCGTTGATAAAGACCGGCAGGTGGAAGCGGCGGGAGAGAATCGCCGCGCCCTTGACATGGTCGCCATGCTCGTGGGTGATGAGGATACCGGACAGGGTTTCCGCGCCAACCCCGATCCCGGACAGCCGGTGCTCGATCTCCTTGCCGGAAAAACCGGCATCGATCAACAACCGCGTCTGCCCGGACTCGACAAAGGTCGCGTTGCCCTTGCTGCCGCTGCCCAGAACACAAAAGCGCATGGATCACCAGAAAAAAGGTTAAAGGTTAAAAGCGAAAGGATTTCGTCTTTCTGTCCGCCTGGGCATAGTCCTTTCTCCTTGCCCCTTTAGCCTTTTACCTGCCCCAGGCCCGTATGGCCGAAGCCGCCGTCCTGGCGGAGAGTCTCATCCAGCCTGTCCACCGCGACCACCGTGGCCCGGCAGACCGGGGCCAGCACCAGTTGGGCGATCCGGTCGCCCCGGCGGATGGTGAAAGGCTCGCTTCCGAGGTTGATCAACCCGATCTTCACCTCGCCCCGGTAATCGGCGTCAATGGTGCCGGGGCTGTTGACCACGGTGATCCCGTGCTTGATGGCCAGCCCGCTTCTGGGCCGCACCTGCAACTCATAGCCGGGAGCCAGGGCCACGGCAAAGCCGGAGGGCAGCAAACGGATCTCCCCCGGCCCGATTACCACCGGCTCAACCACGGCTGCAGCCACATCCATGCCTGCGGCCAGCTCAGAGTGGTAGGCGGGCAAGGGCAGATCGGCATGGCCTGCCGGGTCTAACCACGACAACTGAATGACATGCATTTCTTTGTTCTCTGTTTCCATCATCTTCTACTCCAGATCAAGGGGGCGCCAGTCAATATCCTTTGCCTTGAGCGGGCCAAGAACGGTGGCGAACAACGGCTGGCTGAAAAGCCGCCCGGCAAGGTCGCCGATATCCTCTTGCCGCACTTGGTCAAACCCCGCGGCAACCTCTTCAAAGGGGATATAACGGCCAAAGGTCAGCTCGTTTCTGGCGATTCTGGTCATCCGGGATTCCATGTTCTCGGCGGAAAGATAGATCCCGGCCTTGGCGTAATTCTTGGCCCTGTCCAGCAAATCGCTCGAAACCCGGCCTTGGCGCAGCCCTTTTATTTCCCTGGAAACCACCGCCATGGC
This sequence comes from Deltaproteobacteria bacterium HGW-Deltaproteobacteria-3, assembly GCA_002841785.1. Classification (GTDB taxonomy): domain Bacteria; phylum Desulfobacterota; class Desulfobulbia; order Desulfobulbales; family Desulfurivibrionaceae; genus Thiovibrio. Next base: position 6,428 of record PHAW01000063.1, read on the forward strand.
CTTGTTCACCACCGCCGGATCGACCCCCAGGTACACCCCGAGATAGCCGCTGTCAGTAAAGGAAGAGAGATAGGAATAGATGGAATAGGCCAGCCCCTCTTTCTCGCGGACCTCCTGGAAAAGCCGGGAGCTCATGTTGCCGCCGAGGAGAACATGCAGCAGATAGAGGGCATACCGGTCGGGCGCCACAATGGGCAGGCCGTAAGTGCCAAGCACCAGATGCGCCTGCTCCAGATTCTTTTTATAGAGCTTGCGCACCGGCGCAAGCGCGGTGGGCGGCTGCCGGCGAAGACCTGTGCCCGGTCCGGCCAAGGCGCCCATCTGCTGCTGCCAGAGACGACAAAATTTCTCATGCTCCACATTGCCGGAGGCGGCGATGACGATCCTTTCCGGCGTGTACTGGCGGCGCATATACTCCCGCAAACCGTTGGAATCCATGGCTGCCACCACCTCCCGCCGCCCGAGAACCGTATAACCGAGGGGGTGCTCGCCCCAGAGATTGCCGGTAAACATCTCATGGATCCGGTCATCCGGGGTGTCTTCCACCATGGATATTTCCTGGAGCACGACCTCCCGCTCACGCACCACCTCTTCCTCCTCAAAAAGCGAATTCAGGAAGATATCCCCCATGAGCCCAACAAGCCGTTCCAATTGGTCATCGAGGACCGTGGCGTAATAGGAGGTGGTCTCGCCGGAGGTGAAGGCGTTGGACATGCCGCCCAGGGTGTCGAGTTCCTGGGCAATTTCCCGGGACGTCCGGCTGGGGGTGCCCTTAAAGAGCATGTGCTCGACAAAATGGGCACTGCCGTTGTTGTCGGGCTGCTCGTCGCGCGCGCCCACATCCACCCAGATCCCTGCGGAAACCGTGCGGGAGGAAATCTTTTCGGTAATGATCCGGATGCCGTTGTCGAGCACGGTTTTCTGGTAGCTATTAGCCACGGTTTCCCCTACTGATCACAGTGTGATACGGAAAAGGGGAAAGAAGGCCGCGCCCTCCTTCCCCTTGGAAGAATCAAAAGACTACATGAGACGCTGGATCAGGAACCCGACTCCTCCTGCAGGACAGCCTTACGGCTCAGGCGGATCTTGCCCCGCTGGTCGATCTCCAGAACCTTGACCCGGACCTCGTCGCCTTCCTTGAGAATATCGGTGACTTTCTCGACCCGTTTGCTGTCAAGCTCGGAGATGTGCACCAGGCCGTCAACCCCCGGCATGATCTGAACGAAAGCCCCGAAATCGAGGATCTTCTGGACAACACCGTCGTAGATCCGGCCGATTTCAGGATCAGCGGCGATCTCGTTGACTTTGGCGATAACAGCCTGGGCAACTTCACCATTGGGCGCGAAAATCGTTACCTTGCCGGAATCCTCTACATCCATCTTGATCCCGTAATCGGCGGTGATCGACTTGATCATCTTGCCGCCCGGGCCGATGAGGTCGCGGATCTTGTCGGGATTGATCTGCAGGCTGAAGATCTTGGGCGCATGCTCAGGCACATCCGTCCTGGGCTGCTCGATCGCCATCTTCATTTTTTCGAGAATATGGAGACGACCGCCCCTGGCCTGGGCCAGAGCGCTGGTCATGATCTCCTTGGAAACGCCTTCGATCTTGATATCCATCTGCAGGGCGGTGATACCCTCGTCGGTGCCGGTGACCTTGAATCAGACCCATGGCCACGCCGGAAACCGGTTTCCTGATCGGCACGCCCGCGTCCATCAGGGCAAGACTGCCGCCGCAGACCGTGGCCATGGAGGAGGAACCGTTGGACTCCAAAACCTCGGACACAATGCGGATGGTGTAGGCAAATTCGTCGCTTTTCGGCAGCACGGCAGCAAGAGCCCGTTCGGCCAGAGCGCCATGCCCGATGTCCCGGCGGCTGGGGCCGCGCATGAAACGGACCTCACCCACGCAATAGGGAGGGAAGTTATAATGGAGCATGAAGGGCTTGAACGACATGCCGCTGAGGGATTCAACCCGCTGCTCGTCATCGCCGCTGCCCAGGGTGGCGGAAACCATGACCTGGGTTTCGCCCCGGGTAAACAGGGCGGAGCCATGGACGCGCGGCAGGGCTGCAACCTCACAGTTGATGGGACGGATCTCGTCAAAACGGCGGCCGTCGATGCGGCACTGATCCTTGACGATCCGGTCGCGCATCATGGTTTTATTCAGGGAATGGAGATGTTCCTTGGCCTCTTTCAGGCTGTCGGCATACTCGTCGCCCAGGGCGGCGAGGGTCTTTTTCTGGAGCTGATGGTACAGCTCGCTGCGTTGTTGCTTGTCGGCCATGGTGATAACCGCCTGCATCTCTTCGCGGGCCAGCTCTGCAACCTTGGCTTTCAACGCCTCGTTGACCACCGGCGGGGCAACCGCCATCTTGGCCCTGCCCACTGCGCTCCGCATCTCTTCCTGCATCTCCAGGATGGGCTGCAGCGCCTGGTGGCCAAAGAAGATACCCTCAAGGACCTCGGCCTCAGATAAGCTGTCCGCCCCGCCTTCCACCATGACCACGGCATTCTTGGTGCCGGCCACGATCAGGTTCATCCGGGATTTTTCCCACTCCTCAGGGGTGGGGTTGAGCACATACTTACCGTCCACATAGCCCACCCGCACGCCGGCGACCGGTGCATTGAAAGGGATGTCGGAGACGATCAGGGCGCAGGAAGCGCCGATCATGGCCAGTACATCGGGGTCGTTTTTCTGATCCGCCGAAAGAACCGTGGCGATCACCTGGGTCTCATGCTGGTAGCCTTTGACAAACAGGGGCCGCAGGGGACGGTCGATAAAACGGGCGGAAAGGGTTTCCTTGTCGCTGGGGCGGCCGATTTCCCGCCGGAAAAAACTGCCCGGAATCCGGCCCACCGCATAAAACCGCTCCTGATACTCCACGGTGAGGGGGAGAAAATCGATTTCCGCCTTGGGATCCTTGGCCGCGGTGGCGGTAACCAGCACCACGGTCTCGCCATAGGTCACCAGGGCCGTGCCGTTAGCCTGCTTTGCCAGACGACCGGTTTCAATGGTGAGAGGCCTTCCGCCCAGATCTATCGTTACTTTTTTAAACATATACTCTCCTCGTAACAACCGCCCCTGCCGTTGCCGGCAACTAACGCGCCACCCGACGACAAGCCGGGAGCAGAAATATATACCGCAAAGGGAGGGGTAGTGTCTTCGCTGCCCCAGCCGCACTCAGAAGCGGCGATGCCGGATTGCACACAGGGGCAAAAATGGAGCCACCGCCAGAAACCCGGCGGTGGCGGTTATCGCAGCCTACTTTCTGATGCCAAGCTTTTGAATCAGATCACGGTACAGATCAACGTTTTTGTTCTTGAGGTAATTCAGGAGACGCCGTCTCTGGCCGACCAGCTTCAGCAGCCCGCGCCGGGAATGATGGTCTTTCTTGTGCTCCTTGAAATGCTCGGTCAGATAGGTGATCCGGGAGCTCAGCAGGGCAATCTGCACCTCCGGTGAGCCGGTGTCCTTTTCGTGATGGGCGTATTGGGTGATAATCTCTTTTTTCTGTTCCGCTTGCAGTGTCATGACTTCCTCGTGCACTAAAATTAATAATTCGGGAGATCGACAGAAATTCAGGAGCCGTTGCGAAATACCCCGTACTCTCTGAACCTTTTCGTTACGGCTCCTTATGCCGTTCACGGGATCACAAGCGTACAAGTGTATTAGCGACGGCTTCAACCATCGATTCCTAATTGGGTACGCCTCTTAATAAATGATCCCTGCGACAATGTCAATTGAATGTCATTGTGTGCTTTTTGCCAACCCGCGATCACTCTTGCCGGGCCAGCTTCGCCAGAACCTCTTCCACGGTCAAGGTTTTGGCCAACAGCTCCTGCCGCGCCAGAATGGGCTCCTGAAGAACCCCGCCATCCACGGCCTCATCCACGGTGAACGGCCCGCTGTGCAGGCGCCGCAAGGCAATAAGATGGGCGCCGCAGCCAAGGATGCGGCCAATATCCGCGGCCAGGGTGCGGATGTAGGTGCCCTTGCTGCAGTCCACCAGAATGCGCAGGGTGTCTGGTCCGGCCTCCAAAAGCTGCAGCCGTGAAATCGTTATCCGCCGCGGCGCCTTCTCAATGGTGATCCCCTGCCGGGCATAATGATAGAGGGGCTTTCCCTTATGCTTGAGCGCCGAATACTGCGGCGGCGTCTGCAACTGGTCGCCCGTAAATCCGGCCAGGCAATGCTCCAGCTCCTCTTGCCCAAAGGCCCTGACCTCATGCCGGGCGGTCACCTCCCCCTCAAGATCCTGGGTGGTGGTTTCGATGCCAAGCTGGAGCACAGCCTCATAGCGCTTGCTTCCGTCCATGAACTGCGAGATCAGGCGGGTGGCCGGACGTCCCGCGCAGATGATCAGCAAGCCGGAGGCAAAGGGATCAAGGGTGCCGGCATGCCCCACTTTCTTAATGGACAGAGCCCTCCGCACCAATTGCACTATCCGGAAGGAACTCGGCCCCACCGGCTTGTCCACCAAAAAAATACCGGCCGCAAGGGCCGGTTCGGCAAGGATTTTTTTCCCGGCCAAGGCAACCTCCGCCTCGGCTGACATCTCCGGTAGAAGCTCCATCGTCTTAACGCGTTACCATGGGCAACAATTCGGTCAGCAGTTTTTCCCGCACTTCGTCAATGCCGGTATCGCGCAGCTTGCACCCAGCCGCATTGCGATGCCCGCCGCCGCCGAAGGCTGCGGCAACCTGGGCCACATCGTGCTCCGTGCCCTTGGAACGCAGACTTACCGAAACCAAGCCCTTCTCCGTTTCTTTCAAAAAGACCGCGATCTTAACGGTATTCAGGGAGCGAGGATAATTGATAAAGGTTTCCGCATCCGCCTGGGTGGTGCCGGTTCTGAGAAAGACTTCCCGCGGAGCCGCGATGATTGCC
>PHAW01000064.1 GCA_002841785.1 Deltaproteobacteria bacterium HGW-Deltaproteobacteria-3
GGCATCGGTGACGGAGGTCATCTGCAATTCCTGGATGGGGCTGACCCGCTTGTGGGGGTGGAGGATGAAGATGTTGATCCGCTCCTTGCCCCGCACCCCATAGATGGCCGCGCTCCCGGTGTCGCCGGAGGTGGCGCCGAGGATGTTCATCCTGCCGCCGGACTCCTTGAGCAGGTACTCAAAGACATTGCCCAGAAACTGCAGGGCCACGTCCTTGAAGGCCAGGGTCGGCCCGTGGAACAGCTCAAGGATGTAGCAGTCGCCCTGCTTGACCAGCGGGGTGATCTCCGGGTGATTGAAGGTGCTGTAGGATCTTTCCACCAGCTCGCGCAGGTCGCCGGGGGGGATGTCGTCGATGAAAAGGCCGAGCACCGCGGTTGCCAGCTCCGGGTAGCTTAATTTCCGCCACTGGTCCACGGTTTCAGCGGAAATCTCGGGAATGGAGGTGGGCAGCAACAGGCCGCCGTCGGTGGCAAGGCCCATCATCACTGCCTGCTTGAAGGATACGGGGGCAATGCCGCCCCTGGTGCTGATGTATTGCATTACAGGTTCCCTCTGGATGGCCTCATAACAGCTCTGAATTTGCTACAAACAGGTGCTTCGACGGGGCTCTCCTGAGCTTGCCGAAGGGCTCAGCACGAACGGAATATCACTACAATAATTAAGAAATATCCGTTCGCCCTGAGCCTGTCGAAGGGCTGTTATTAGGAGGTCATCACCTTTAAATTGTTAACTGTCAGAGACACCATTATTTTATTTCCGCACCAGCAAACTGGCGCTTTCCATCTCAGCCGGAATCGGCAGCCCCATCAGGTCGAGGATGGTGGGGGCGATGTTGGTCAGGGTCCCGCCATCCTTCAGACCAAGGCCGGGCTGACCGCCGAGCATGACCAGAGGCACCGGGTTGGTGGAGTGCGCCGTCACCGGGCCGCCGGTTTCCTTGTTGATCATGACCTCGGCATTGCCGTGATCGGCGGTGATGAGCACCATCCCGCCGAGTTCGGTGAAACGCCCGGCCACCCGGCCGATACACCGGTCCACGGTCTCAACGGCCTGAATGGCTGCGGGCATGATCCCGCTATGCCCCACCATGTCGCAGTTGGCGAAGTTCAGTACCACCAGGCTATAGGGGTTACCGTCAAGCCTCCGTAGCAGCTCCTCGGTCACCGCCTCAGCGCTCATCTCCGGTTTCAGGTCGTAGGTGGCCACCTCGCGGGGGGATGGGAGCAATGCCCTGTCTTCAAGGGCAAAAGGGGTTTCGCGGCCACCGTTGAAAAAGTAGGTGACGTGGGCGTATTTTTCCGTCTCGGCGATGCGGAGCTGCCTTAAGCCGTGGCCGCTGACCTCTTCCCCCAGGATATGGGTAAGGGGTACCGGCGGAAAGGCCACAAGCAAATCAAAATCCTTCTCATAGACCGTGAAGGTGAGAAAGTCGGCCAGTTGAGGACGACGCCGCACCGGGAACCCGGCACAACCCGGGTCGACAAAGACATGGGTCATCTGCCTGGCCCGGTCGGCCCGGAAATTGAAAAAAATGACCGAATCCCCATCGTTGATGGTGGCAACCGGCTGCCCGTTGTGCATGATAACCGTGGGCTTGATGAATTCATCGTTTTCGCCGCGATCATAGGCCGCGGCCACTGCCTCGACTGCGTCCGTGGCCGCATGCTGGCCCAGGCCATCCACCATGGCCTGCCAGGCCAGGGAAACCCTGTCCCAGCGATTGTCGCGGTCCATGGCATAGTAGCGGCCGCACACCGAAGCGACCCGGCCCACGCCGATACGTTGAATGGCCTCTCCAAGCTCGGTCATATACCCTGCCCCGCTCCGGGGCGGGGTGTCGCGGCCATCCATGAAGGCATGGACGTACACCTTGGCAAGGCCCAGTTTTTTGGCCATTTCCAGCAGGGCGACCAGATGAAGGATATGGCTGTGCACCCCGCCGTCGGAAACAAGACCGAGCAGATGCACCGCCGTGCCCTGACCGGCGGCGCGGCCAAAGACCTTGGCCAGCTCCTCGTTCTTGAAGAAATCCCCGGTTTCGATATCCCGGTTGATCCGGGTAAAATCCTGGTAGACAATGCGGCCGGCGCCGATATTGAGATGCCCCACCTCGGAGTTGCCCATCTGCCCTTCCGGCAGCCCCACCGCGCCATTGTGGGCAACCAGGGTCGTGGCGGGCTGACTGGCCTGCCAACGGTCCATGTTGGGCGTTTCGGCAAGATGGATGGCGTTGCCCTCCCACGGCTCCCCTACTCCCCAGCCGTCGAGGATGGCCAGCAACACCGGCGTGATCTTCTTCATCGCTTCTCCCGTGCCTCGATCTGTTTCAGGAAGTTGCTTCCGGGGCGATCTCCACCCTGGGGGCGTCGTGCCACAGCCCTTCAATGTCGTAAAACCTGCGGTCTTCGTTGTAAAAAATATGCACGACCACATCGTTATAATCGAGCAGCACCCAATGCCCCTCGTTAAGCCCCTCGGTGTTGCCGTCCTTAACGTTTTTGTGACGCAGGGCCACATCCACGGACTGGGCCAACCCCTGCACGTGCCGGGTGGAGCGTCCGCTCATGATGACGAAAAAATCGGTGAAGGAAGACAGGCCACGCACATCAAGAACGACCAGGTCCTCCGCTTTTTTTTCCAGGGCTGCCAGGGCTGCAAAACGGGCCAGCTCCATGCTTGACGCATCCTGAATATCCTTATGGACCTTTTTCATTGTGACTCCTTGTTGGGGTAGGCGCCCATGGTTCGGGTTGTCGGCAAAGGTTGTCGGCGGGAAAGAGCTGTGGTAGTGTGTTACACGTTTTCACCTGACAATCCAGCTTGAGGAATAACGATGCGCGACAGGATTCTGGCGGCTCTGGCAAAGATCCGCCCCACGCTCCAGGCAGACGGAGGCGATGTGGCCCTGGTTGATGTGAGCAAAGACGGGGTGGTCACGGTCCAGTTGACCGGAGCCTGCAAGGAATGCCCCATGTCCAGGAATACGCTTAAGAACGGGATTGAAAAATTCTTGAAAGGCGAGGTTCCGGAGGTCCGTTCCGTGGAATCCGTCTGATCGGGCCGGATTTGTTCCGTTATTTATGGTATCCTGTACCGGCCTTGATGGAAAACGCCCGGTACAACTGCTCAAGCACCAACATTCGGGCCATCTCGTGGGTAAAGGTCATCCGCGAAAGCGACAACACATAATCCGCCTTCCGGACCAGCTCCGGTGCAAGGCCCGTGGGGCCGCCGATCAAAAAGGCGATCTCCCGCACCCCTTGATCCTCCCAGCGGCAGAGCAGATCAGCCAGCTCTTCCGAGCTGAGCTGCCGGCCTAACGGGGCCAAAGCCACTACCCTGGCGGATTGCGGGATACTGCCGAGAAGGATCTGCCCCTCCTCGTTTTGCTGCCGCGCCGCATCTTCCTTGGCCCCGTTCTTCTTTTCCTTGAGCACCGGCAGCTCAAGAGACACAAAACGCCTGAGCCGGACGGCAAAATCATCGATTCCGGCGCCAAGGTACTGCTCCCTGGTTTTACCCAGGAGCGGGAGGATGATCTTCACCGCCTTTTCCCCTATTTTCCCGGATCCTGCTGTTTGAGAAGCTCCGCAAAGCGGGAACGAAACTCCTCATAGCCAAGTTCTCCCTTGATGCCGGGGCAGGATTGACGGATGGCCTCGAAATTATTCCGGTCGGTGAGCATGCTGGGATGCAGGGGCCATTGCCGGCAACGCCAGGGTTTGCCGGAATGCACCGTGCAGCCTTCGTTAAAGAAGATGCAATGGCCGTCCACGATCTTCATCTGCACCACCTTGCCGGTGAGGCGCAGATATTTCTCCTGCACCTCGGCAATGGGCAGATGCAGATAGGCGACCAGCCTGGCTACATCATCGGGATCAAGGGAAACCGTGGTTTCGCCCTGGCAGCAATGGCCGCATTGCCGACACTGAAATATCTCCTGCTCCTCAACCATATTCAATCACCTGCCCTTGAATTATTGTTACCGCACCTGATTGCAGACGCTTTTTTTACCACCCATCAACGAAAAACATACCCCAGGGTCCGGTAGATCAGCTTGGCCACGGTAAAGGCCGCATGCTCCGCGCCGGGACGCGGGGAAAATTCGACGAAGTCCATGCCCACGATGCGATGCTTGGCGGCAAGCTCCCGCAACAGGCCGATGGTCTGGCGCCAGGTCAGGCCGCCGGGCTCCGGGGTGCCGGTGGCCGGCATGATCGCCGGGTCCAGGCCGTCCACGTCGCAGGTGAGATAGACCGGCCCCTTGATCCCGGCGCAGACCTGTTCGATCCAATCCGGTTCGGCATGGATGCGGTGCATGAAGAATGGCTGCCACCCCTTGGCCCGCACCAGTTCGTATTCCTCCCTGGAAAAAGAGCGGATGCCGACCTGGGTAAAGGGAACCCCCAAATCATCAAGTCGCCGCATGACGCAGGCATGACTGTCCGGGTTGTCATCATACCGGTCGCGCAGGTCAAGGTGGGCGTCGATCTGCACCACATGCAGATCCGGGTATTTCGCCAGGCACGCCTTGACCGCGGGCACGGTCACGGTATGCTCGCCGCCGAGCAGCACCGGAAAGAACCCCCCGGCCAGCTCCTCGGCTACTGCATTCTCGATCTGCCTGCAGGCTTCGGCTGTGGCCAGAGAGGTGAACTCCGGCACCGGCCGGGTGGCGATGCCGAGCCGCACCGTCTCGGCCAGAAGCTCGTCATCAAACACCTCCAGGGCCGGGGAGGCGTCGATGATCGCCTGCGGGCCAAGCTCGGTGCCGCCCAGCCAACTCACCGAAGAGGCCAGCGGCGCGGAGAGGATGGCGATGCGTTTTTCCGGGCCGAGATCGGCCTCTTCCCCAAGAAATTGTGAGATGTGCGTCATTGTCTTTCCTGCAATAATAACGGGGCAACCCGTAGTTGAATCGGAGACTCAGGCCGAACCCACCACATCGCCGAACAGGGCGATATCGATGCCGTGGTGCTGGGCCGCCTTCTGCCAGCGCAACTTGTCCGGCGTATGAAAAATGATGTCGTCATCCGCGGGCAGGGTAAGCCAGCCGTCCACGGTGAGTTCCGCCTCAAGCTGTCCCGGCCCCCAGCCGGAATACCCCAGGGCCACCAGCAGATTCTTCGGGCCCTGGCCTGCGGCGAGATCATAGAGCAACCGCGGCTCACTGGTAAGATGAACGGAGTTGCTCACCGCGAGAAAATGCTCTGCCCGGTATTCGGAGCTATAGAGAAAAAAGGCGTTTGCCACCTCCACCGGCCCGCCCAGATACACCGTGGGCAACAGCCCGGACGGCAGCGGGATATCGGCGCTCTTGAAAACATCCGCCAGGCTGATGTCGGCAATGGGCTCGTTCACCACCAGGCCCATGGCCCCGTCGTCGTTATGGGCGCAGAGATAGACAACCTTCCCGGCAAAACGGGGGTCCGGCATCTGGGGGGTGGCAATGAGGAAATAGCCTTGCAGGGTTTCGATCATCCGGGAGAAAGCCCCATGGTTGCGTTGCGTGTCGTTGATCGCCGCAGCGACCGGTTCAAATCCGCCTGCAACTTAGCACCTGCCCGGGCTGTCAGTCAAGAAATCCCGTGCATCCAACAAATTTAGCCCGGTTCCGGAAAAGAGTTGGAGTTTCCTCACTGATCCGTGCTAGAATTCAAAAACCGTTACGAAAGGGTCTACGCCTTTTTGACCTTTTCGTTACGGATTTTTATGCCGTTTGGTTCATTGCAGATAGCGGCATTACTGTATTACAGGCTGCTGCCTAGCCGCTCGTGCGGCAACTTGCGAAAGCCCAATAACCCATACAGACAGAAACCACGCATATGAACTGTGATATAAATTCCGAAATCAACCGGATCATTGCCTCCGAACACCATGACCCCTTTCAGGTTCTGGGCTTCCACGTTCTGGACCACGATACCGCCTCCTCGGTTATCAGAACCTTCCAGCCCAACGCCAACACCTGCTGGCTGATAGCCAACGGCGAAAGAAAGGAGATGTACAAGACCAGGCCCGAAGGCTTTTTCGAGATTGTCATCACCAATTGTGCAACGAGCCTTTTCCCTATGAGTTTGAAGCATCCTTCTACGATGAGCACCACCATGTGTTCAAGGATCCGTACCGTTTTCTCCCCCAGATGTCCGAGTATGACCGCTATCTTTTCAACAGCGGCACCAACTACGAAATCTACAACACCCTTGGCGCGCAGCTCGTCACCATCGACGGCGTCAGCGGCACCATCTTCCGCGTCTGGGCGCCAAGCGCTAAAAGGGTCAGTGTTTTGGGCAATTTCAATTACTGGGACGGCAGGGTCCATCAGATGCGGGCCTTGGGCCATTCCGGCGTCTGGGAGCTGTTTATTCCGGACATCGGCCAGGGTGAACCCTACAAATACGAGGTCAAGACCCAGCAGGACGCGCTGCTCGAAAAGGCCGACCCCTTCCAGTTTTTTTCCGAGATCAGGCCCAAAACCGCCTCGGTTGTCTGGGGGTTGGACGGCTATGCCTGGAATGACGCAGCCTGGCTTGCCGAGCGAAAAAGCCGGAGAAGCTACGAACAGCCCATGTCCACCTACGAGGTCCATCTGGGTTCCTGGCGGCGCGATCCGGCAGACCCCACCAGGCTCCTCTCCTATCAGGAGCTGGCCGGTTCCCTGATCCCGTACGTCAAGGAGATGGGCTTCACCCATATCGAGCTGATGCCCATCATGGAGCATCCCCTGGATGAATCCTGGGGGTATCAGGTCACCGGCTATTTTGCCGTGACCAGCCGCCACGGCACGCCCCAGGATTTCATGTACTTCGTGGACCAGTGCCATCAAAACGGAATCGGGGTTATCCTCGACTGGGTGCCCTCCCATTTTCCCTCCGACGGCCATGCCTTGAGCAGATTCGACGGCACCGCCCTCTACGAGCACGAAGACCCGAGGCAGGGCGCACATCCCGAGTGGGGCACCCTGATCTTCAATTACGGCCGCAAGGAGGTGCAGAACTTTCTCATTGCCAACGCCCTCTTCTGGATGGACAAGTTCCACATCGACGGGTTGCGGGTCGATGCGGTGGCCTCCATGCTCTACCTGGACTATGCCCGCACTGACGGGGACTGGGTGCCCAACATTTACGGCGGCAAGGAAAACATCGACGCCATCGAGTTCATCAAGCACATGAACGCCATCATCTACAACCGCTATCCCGACATTCTGATGATCGCCGAGGAATCCACCAGCTTCTATGGGGTTTCAAAGCCCCTGGACTGGGGAGGCCTGGGCTTCGGCTATAAGTGGAACATGGGCTGGATGAACGACATCCTCGGCTATTTCAGCAAGGAGCCGATCTTTCGCAAATACCACCACAACGCCCTCACCTTTTCCCTGCTCTACGCCTTCACCGAAAACTTTATCCTGCCCATGTCCCACGACGAGGTGGTGCACGGCAAGCGCTCCCTGCTCTTCAAGATGCCCGGCGACATGTGGCAGAAGTTCGCCAACCTGCGGCTGCTCTTCTTCTTCCTCTGGACCCATCCGGGCAAAAAACTGCTGTTCATGGGGGCGGAATTCGGCCAGATCTCCGAGTGGTACTGCAAGGTGAGCCTGGACTGGCATCTCACCGAACAGAACACCATGCACCAGCAGTTGCAGAAATTCGTCCAGCAGTTGAACGCGGTGTACAAGGAGACCCGGCCTCTCTGGGAGATCGATTTTTCCTACGACGGCTTTCGCTGGATGGATTTCAAGGACGTGGACAACAGCATCATCTCCTTCTGCCGCCAAGGCAAGGACCCCAAGGATCATGTGGTCTGTCTGCTCAACTTCACTCCCCAGGTTCTGCACGACTATAAACTCGGGGTGCCTGCACCGGGCTGGTACCAGGAGATCCTCTCCACCGACACCGCCGAGTTCGGCGGCAGCAACGTATACAACCCGGACCGCAAGCAGGCCATTGCCGAACCCTTCGGCGAGGCCCCGTGCCATATCATGGTTTCGGTTCCGCCCCTTGGCGGCATCATGGTTAAACCGGTGTAAGGGAGAAAGCAGATGGGCGGTGACAGCAGGCTGCCAACCGGCAGCGACAAGGTAAAAAAGGCTCTGTGCTGGATGAGCGAAGAGTTGCTCAATAATCCTCGGAAAAAACGGGATACGGTGATCCGGGAAGCGGAGATCCGTTTTGATCTCTCCCCGGCCGAATGTGAATTCCTGACGAAAAATTTTAGCGAATCCGCCCCCTGTTAGCCTGACGCTTCAAGCCATTGGCTATACCCAGCGGCCAGTTCCGGCCAGGAAAGCCCGCTGGTCATGGCCCGCGCCTCATCCTCCGCCAGCCTTCCCGCCGCCATGGCAGCCTGGAGTTTCCCGCTAAAGTCAACATCCCCGTAGCGAAAAAGTGGGGCAAAAAGCTCCCGGTAGGACAGGCGATCCGGCACCAGGGGACGGCAGCCCGCACGCACCGCCTCAAGCACCGCCATGCCATAGAACTCGTGGTTGGCGGTGGAAACCACGATATCCCCCTGGCACAGCAACCGGCAATACTCCCGCCGGTCTTCCGCATAGCCGAAATGCAGTATCCGCCCGGAAAGCCGCTCTCTTGCCTGGGCAAAAACCTGGGGCTGACTCCGAAAGGACTCGCCCAGCACGATCAGGCCGAAGGGAACCCCCTGCCCGGCCAGTTCGTACAGGGTGTTGAAAAACAATTCCGGATTCTTGTCGTGCTCCCAACGGTGATTCCAGACCAGAACCGGCTCCCTGCCCGTCCGTCTCTCGTCCTTGCACGAATCAACCCCGCTGAAATCAAGGCCCGGATAGAGGATAGTCGCCTTGGCGCGGATCGTTTCTTCGCAGGCTGGCAAGGACATGTCCGGCATCTTGGCCAGAAGCTCCCGGCAGCCGGCCAGAAAAGAATCCAGATTATAGTGGGAATTGAAGGCAATCCTGTCCGAGGCCAGGGCGGTGGTGAGGTTGGTCAGGCCGAAATGCACATCCCGCGCCTCGGACACCTGCATCGGATAGGCAAACTGGTTTTCGTGGAAATAGGTCAGGAGCGGAATGGTGCGCAGATTGGGCGGCAACAGGCCGCCCAGGGCAGCGACATCGACCAGGGAGGAACAGAGAATCCGGTCAAAGGTCTTGCCTGCATAGCGCGGGTCTTCAGCGAGAACCGCGGCGAAATGGGGAGCCGCAAGGCGCATCCGCCATTTCCAACTGTGGGCGGGAAGGGTCAGCAGCTCAAAAGCATGGGGAAGATGGTGGATCAAGCCGGAGAGAAAACTCCGGTGAGAACCTCCGTAATAGGGCTCAAGGGCAAGGATGTTCACGGTTGCCCCTCCCTGATCAGGCTGTTTTCTTCAGGTGTTGATACGCCTCGTTCAGCTCTTTCATCTTCTCCTCGGCCACCCGCCGGAACTCTTCGCCCAGATGCGCCACCTTGTCCGGGTGATACTGCATGCTCAGTTTCCGGTAGGCGCTTTTGATCTGTTCGGGCGTTGCCCCCGGCTCCAGCCCGAGAATCTCATAGTACTGGCGCTCGCTCCTCCCCTGGCCGGGGAAGGTGCGGCCATGGCCGGGACCGACGTATTTGCTCCTGATGGCGTGGTGATCATGGGCGGCAATCCCGAGAAAATCGGCAATGGTCTGCACCATGGCCAGTTCCTGGGGGGAAACCTGCTCATTGGTGTAGAGCACCTGATAGATGAGCTCCACCAGGATCAGCCGGGGCTCGTAGGCGAACTGGCTCTTGAACTCGGACAGCATGGCTTCGAGGGAGGCCTGGGAGGCAAGGGCGTCCTGGATCAGGTCGCGCACCCAGTACATCTGGCTCTGGTTGTAGCGAAGATGGACGCGGAAAAAATTCTCAATGGGAGCAAGCTCCCCCTTGGTGACCACCCCGTCCGCCTGGGCAATCCGGATCAGGATATTGACCAGCAGGAAGACAAACTGGTTGTGGCTTTCGGTCTGGGATCGTTCGTAACGGCTCGCCATCCGGCGGATGTACTGGGAAAAACCCCAGATCCCGACAAAGACCATGAGGACCAAAAATACCCCGGTGAAGAAAAGAAACCCCAAGACATCAAGAATGAGCGGGGCGCCGCCCACAAGAAACAGAAGCAGGGCAACAACCAGCAGAAACCCGCCACACCCCGGCGGCTTATGGGATCGGTACACGATCATGCCTCGCCCTCGGCAAACAGGGCCTCGACAAACTCGTTCGGCTCGAAATCGCGCAGATCCTCCATCTGTTCCCCGATGCCGATGAAACGGATGGGAATATTGAACTCGTGGCAGATGTTGATGACGATGCCGCCCTTGGCTGTCCCGTCTAATTTGGTCAGGGCCAGGCCGGTGACATCCACGGCCTCGTTGAACAACCGCGCCTGGGAAATGGCATTCTGGCCGGTGGTGGCGTCGAGCACCAGCAAAATCTCATGGGGCGCGCCGGGAATCTTCTTATCCATGACCCGCTTGATCTTTTTCAGCTCTTCCATGAGATTGACCTTGGTGTGCAACCTCCCCGCCGTATCCACCAGCACCACGTCAAAATTGCGCGGCTTGGCATAGTCCAGGGCGTCGTACACCACGGAAGATGGGTCAGCCCCGGCCTGCTGGGCCACAACCTCCACCCCGACCCGCTTGCCCCAGATCTGCAACTGTTCGCTGGCCGCGGCCCGGAAGGTGTCGGCGGCCACCAGCAGGACCTTCTGCCCTGCCTGGGTGAACTTGTGGGCCAGCTTGCCGATGGTGGTGGTCTTGCCCACCCCGTTTACCCCCAGCACCATGACGACAAAGGGGCCTTGCGCAGGCAGGGCTAGATCCGCGGGTCGGTCCGCATTGAGCAGATAACCGAGGATCATCTCCTTGAGTGCTTTCTTGAGAGCCTGTCCGTCCGCCAATGCGTCGCGCCGCACCTGCTCCCTGGTCTTCTCAAGGAGTTCCTGGGTGGTATTGGCGCCGATATCCGCCATGATTAGAATCTCTTCCAGATCATCGAGCAGCTCGGCGTCGATCTTTTTCTTGCCGAGAAACAGCGCGTCAATCTGGCGGACAAAGGTTTTCCGGGTTCGGGACAACCCATCCTTGAGGCGCAGAAAAAATCCGGCCCCATCCGCCTGTTGCCCGACGGCTTCCGTTGCCAGGCCGGCGCCCTCTGATCCCGCGCCCGGCTCCGGCGGCAATGCCTGCGCGGTGCCGATCTTTTTCTTAAACCAACTCAGCATGAATGATCCCTCTCAAGGCGTCTTCGCCGTTATATTCTCGAGCACTTCCACAATCCGGCTGATCACCCAGTTCGGGGTGGAGGCCCCGGCAGTTACCCCTACCCGGCCATAGCCTGCCAGGACCTGCGGCTCAAGATCCGTTTCCGACTCCACCATGAACACGGGGCAGCCAAGGCTTTCGGCAATCTCACCCAACCGCTTGGTGTTGGCGCTGGTCTTCCCGCCCACCACCACCAGGGCTTCAACCTCCCGGCAGAGCTGGCGGACCTCCTCCTGCCGCTTATGGGTGGAATCGCAGATGGTGTTGAACACCTCGCCACCGGGATATTTTTGCAGGATCAGCTCTTTGAGTCTTTCAAAAAGATGCTCGTCCTGGGTGGTCTGACTGACGATGATATACGGCCCGTCAAGTTGCAGGGCCGCGACATCCGGTTCGCTGTTCACCACCTGCCCGGTGTTGCCGGCATAGCCCATGAGCCCTTCCACCTCGGCATGGTCCCGGTCGCCGATGATCACCGTGGCAAAGCCCTCTTTCTTGTATCGGGCAATGATGGCCTGCACCTTGAGCACCCGGGGGCAGGTGGCATCCTCCACCCTGGCGCCGGTGGCTTCCAGCTTCTTTTTCTCCTCTGGGGGGATGCCGTGGGCCCGGATGATAATGGACCCGGTTGCCTGGGCCGGAATCTCGGTGAGGATCCTCACCCCCCGATCCTCAAGCAGTTTCAGAACCTGCGGGTTGTGGATCAGCGGACCAAAGGTGGCAATGGTGGTTTCGCCCTTCTGGACCATGCCGAGGGTGGTATCAACCGCCCTCCGCACCCCCATGCAAAAGCCTGCGTTCTTGGCAAGCACCACTTCCATCTGTTCACCTTTTTTCTCTGGTACTTCGACAAGGCTCTCCTGAGCAACGTCAAAGGACTCGGC
Organism: Deltaproteobacteria bacterium HGW-Deltaproteobacteria-3; assembly: GCA_002841785.1. Lineage (GTDB taxonomy): Bacteria > Desulfobacterota > Desulfobulbia > Desulfobulbales > Desulfurivibrionaceae > Thiovibrio. Next base: position 12,133 of record PHAW01000064.1, read on the forward strand.
ATGAACGGAAGAAACTATAATGATTTCAAGATACCTACCGTTCGCCCTGAGCCTGTCGAAGGGCCTTTTTATATTTTTACAAGAGGCACAATCTATACGGATTTCTCCGCATTTGCAAGAAAAGCAACGCGTCCTTGGTAAGGGAATCAATTGCGAGAATCCTGCGACGCCTCTATACTGATCCTACCCGCACACCTTCACAGGAGCCCCATGACCCTGCGCCCGCTCACCCTTGATGACAACCAGTTTATTACGGAATATCTCCGGCGGTTTCCTCCGGTGATCTCGGAGCTGACCTTCACTAATCTCTTTGCCTGGCGGCACACCCGGCCGATTTGGATCGACGAGTGCAAGGACTCCCTCCTCGTTTTTGCCGAGACACCAAGAGGCTTGGTTCTCCTGGGAAACCCCGTGGGACCGGTCGCGCTGGCCGAGGTTTTCAAAGAATATGGCAGCAGGATTTCGGAAGCGACCCGCTTCCCCAAGGAAAAGCTCACCGATGCAGCCCTACCACCCGGAGCACTGGTGCTCGAGGACCGGGACAATGCCGACTATGTCTACCGGAGGGAAGACCTGGCCACCTTGGCTGGCAGGCATTTCACCAAGAAACGGAACCACATCAACCAATGCCTGGCCGCGTACGATTGCCGGTACGAAATGATCACCGAAGAAACAGTTCCGGAATGCCTGGCCATGCAGGACCGCTGGTGCGCTTCGCGGGATTGCAAGACCGAACCGGGGTTGTGCGGTGAATATCGGGCAATAGTGGAAACATTGCAGAACTACCGGGAATTCCCCCTGACCGGGGGCGCCATCCGGATTGCGGGGAGAATCGAGGCGTTCACCGTGGGCGAACCGCTCAATCCCTCAACCGCGGTCACCCATTTCGAGAAGGCCATGCCCCAGTTTCATGGGTTAGGCCAGTTGATCAACCAGTGGTTTGCCAGAGACAACTTGGCCGAGTTTGCCTATGTCAATCGGGAGCAGGACCTGGGAATTCCTGGATTGCGCAGGGCAAAGGAAAGCTACTCACCGGATCACCTGGTGAAAAAGGTGCGGATTGTTCTGAATGCGCAAGCATGAAAGAAGCAGGCTACCCCTCATATTTTTTGCTAGGAGAATACAGGAACGCAACCCGGCCCCAATGCTCTTTTCTTTGGGCAAGACTCTGCAAATTGACCACCTCCGACTGACACTGATTGGCCAGGGGTTTGATTAAATTTTACGGAATTTGACTGTTAAAATTACGACTCCTCTGAGTAGTCATCGTGTTCAGGGTACGATCCAAATTTTCCACTTTCTCTTGCCACATATCCAACACCACGACTTCCATCTTGATTATTTGAGTTTGAATCCTTGAAATTCACAGGGAAATTTTCAAGAGTTTTTTCATGTATTTGCGGTAATAAGCTCACTGCAAGCCGCAAAGTTGCTTCGTATGCAAACCCGATAGAAAGTGCGTACTTATGGCAAGATGACTCCCATGAATGGATTATTGTTTCAATAATGTGAGCTTTTGGGTGTCTACGTTTCTAGGAATCTATTTTTGCCTCAATTTCATATTCTTGAATGGGGTTTGATGAAATTATGTGTTGCACATCCAAATAGATACCCATAATTTCCTTAAGGTAATCCCCCGGCTTTGCCAGGGGATTCATAAAGTTTGATTTTTACGGCGGTCGTGCTTCAAGTTGTTACCTTGAGCGTAGCACTTTTTATCCCCCCCTTTACAAAAGGGGGGCGAGGGGGGATTTCAGGACGGGACTATGCGACCCCGGCTTTTTCAAATCCCCCTTGTATGTTTCGTTTTACTGGACAAGGAGAAGTGGTTGATAGTCAATCTTGTCTGGTCCGGCACAGCAGCTCGTATCCCCCTGGGGACAT
>PHAW01000305.1 GCA_002841785.1 Deltaproteobacteria bacterium HGW-Deltaproteobacteria-3
GTGCGTCAGCGCAAGGCGCGGACCACCAAGAACCCCAGGACCGGCAAGGTCATGAAGATCACCTCCCGCAAGAATCTGCACTTCACCATGAGCAAATCGTTGAAAGACGCCCTGATTCAGAACGGGAAATAAGCCGGGTAAGCGCTTAGATCCAGGGTCAGAAATGACTGGTGTCCCCCTTGCCCTGCCGCAGCACCTCCGGGGTATCGCCGATCAGGGACACCACCGATGACGGCTCCGGATACACCGTGCCGCCGTCGATGATGATGTCCACCTGTTTGCCGAACCGCTCCTCGATCTCAAAGGCCTCGCATATGGGCGGGTCATCGGGGTTCAGGATGGCGCTGGTGTTGAGCATCGGGTTGCCCAGCGCCTCGATGAGCGCCAGGCAGATACCGTTGTCCGGCACCCTGATCCCCACGGTTTTCTGCCGGCTGAGCATGATCTTGGGCACCAGTTTTGCCGCCTGCAATATAAAGGTGTAGGGTCCGGGCAGATCTTTTTTCATGATCCTGTAGCTTGTGTTGGACACATGGCAATAGGTGCTGACGTTTTTGAGGCTTGAGCACATGAAGCTGAAAGGCTGGTGTATCGGCCTCTTTTTTATTTGATGGATCCGCTCGGGGCTGCGGGTTGTCCGGATTGATGGCAAGTATCACGGGGCGATCCTTTTGCTGGGATAGGAGGTGGCGGTGTGCTAACCCCTTATGAGTATTGGGATTCTTTCCCTATATTGTACGGCACCCCCCAACAAAACGCAACAGCGAAGCGGTGACAGCGAAGCGGTGACAGCGAAGCGGTGACAGCGAAGCGGTGATGAACATAGCCTGCGGCATTGATATCGGGACCAACAGCTTCCGTTTGCTGGTGGCCGAGATGGAGGATGGGCGTTTGCGTCCTCTGGCCCACGATCTGGTCACGGTCCGGCTGGGCGAGGGGCTGACCGCCACCGGCGCGCTTTCCCCTCCGGCCTTGCTGCGGGGGGAGGCGGCGCTCGCCCGGTTTGCGGCGATGATGGCCCCCTACCCTGTTCGCAGCGTCCGGGCTTGCGCCACCCATGCCGTGCGAAAAGCCGCCAACCGGGAAGAGTTTCTCCAGCGGGGCAAGGCCCTGCTCGGGGTGCGGGTTGAGGTGCTTTCCGGCGAGGAGGAGGCCTGTCTTGCCATGCGGGGAACACTCTCCGCCCTGCCTGCCGAGCAGCGGCGCTACCCTTTCTTGCTGGCGGATGTGGGCGGAGGCAGCTCCGAGATCATCCTCCAGGCCACGGCGGAGAGCGAGCCCCGACTGAGCAGCCTGCCCTTGGGCGCGGTCGGCTTGACCGAGGAATTCGCCGGCGATCTTCCTGCCATGCGCAAGAAGATCCGGGCGATTCTCGCCCCGGCTCTTCGCGGTATCGCCGGGGGCGAACAGCGCGGGCATGTTTCTCAGTGCATGGCTTCGGGCGGGACAGCGACAACCCTGGCCGCCCTCGCCTTGGGATTGAAGCGGTATGATGCCAAACTGGTCCAGAATTACCAGTTGAGCCAGGTTGCGTTGCCCGGTCTGGTTACCACCCTGGCCGCTCTTTCGCCGGAGGAACGCAATGGTCTGCCCGGCCTGGAAGATGGGCGCGGGGAGATTATCCTGGCCGGGGCGGTGATTGTGCAGGAGTTGCAGCAGGCGCTGGCATGTCCAGTGGTCGTGAGCGATGCCGGGCTGCTGGAGGGTATTCTCCTGAGCGGAGCCACCGGGTGCTGAGTCTGCAGGCAACGGTCCGGCGGCAGAAGCATTCCTCCGGAAACTCGCCATTGACCTCTGGATTGAAAGTTTTTTATAGTGAACACACCATGTTTTTTTGCCCCCCGTTTTCGGGCTGCTGCTGAGTATTCCAGGTCGCCTTGGCAAGCGAGGCGCATCACCTGTCATAATTTTTCTTGAGGGAGTCCGCTGATGTCACTTGAGACAATCGAACACGCCTATACCTTTGACGACCTGCTCCTGGTGCCTGCCGCGTCGGAAGTGCTGCCCAACGAGGTGAGCCTGGCCACGATGCTGACCAAGTCCATTACCCTGAATATTCCCCTGGTCAGCGCGGCCATGGACACGGTCACCGAGCAC
>PHAW01000306.1 GCA_002841785.1 Deltaproteobacteria bacterium HGW-Deltaproteobacteria-3
ACGATGTTGCCGTGTTCGTCCGCCACGATGATCCGGTCGCCGTCGCCGTCCAGGGCGATGCCGATGTCCGCTCCCAGTTCCCGGACCTTGGCGGCCATGTGTTCCGGGTGCAGAGCGCCGCAATCGCGGTTGATGTTGGTGCCGTCCGGCTCCGCCGCCAGGGTGGTGACGGTGGCGCCCAGCTCCTCGAACACATGGGGAGCAACCCCGTAGGTGGCGCCGTTGGCGCAGTCGAGTACGATGTGGAAGGCGTCCAGGGTGTATTCCCGGGGAAAGGTGTTCTTCAAAAAGACGATGTAGCGGCCCTTGGCGTCGTCGATGCGGGTGGCGCGGCCCACCTCCTCGGCCACCGGCCTGAGCACCTCCATTTTCTGGGAGAAAATCAGATCTTCGATCTCCAGTTCCAGATCGTCATGGAGCTTGAAGCCGTTTCTGGCGAAGATCTTGATGCCGTTGTCCTGGAAGGGGTTATGGGAGGCGGAGATGACCACCCCGGCGTCGGCCCGCATGCTGGTGGTGATGAAGGCGATGCCCGGTGTTGGCAGGGGCCCGACCAGAAGGACATCCACCCCCATGGAGCAGATGCCGGCGGCCAGGGCGTTTTCGATCATGTAGCAGGAGAGGCGGGTGTCCTTGCCGATGACGATCCGGTGGCCGTGCCGCATGTCCTTGACCAGAAAGGCGAGGGCCCGGCCTATTTGCATGGCGATTTCGGTGGTCATGGGATAGGTGTTCGCCACCCCCCGCACCCCATCGGTGCCGAATAACTTTCTCATGCTTCACTCCTGGGGGAAGGAAAAACACCACCGGAAGCCCCCGGTTTTTTCGTGGGGGCCTGGGCCAACCCGGAGCCGGCAGGAGAGGGCACACTGGTGGTTCGGCTCATTTGCCAAGGCTCCGGCCGATCTTTACGGTGACGGTGGACGGGACTGCTTCGATAATGTGGATCTCTTCCGGCGCCGTGATTTTCACCGGCATCCGGTGTGTCCCGACCGAAAGCCCTTCTGTTGAGATACTGGCCTCGACAAGCCCGGCCTGGTTTCCTCTGCTGCTCAAGGGAAGCAGGGCGCGGACGCTGATGGTGTCGGGTTCGAGGGTCACCTTTCTGTCGGACTCCGGTCCCGTGAGGTGGACAGGGATGTCGGCGATGGTTTTTTCCGTGGTTCTTTCGCGGATCACCACATTGGCGGTGACCACGGTCTCGCCCATGAGTTCCAGCAGTGCCGAACGCAATTCCAGGGGGACCTGGAAGGTTTTTGAGCTCTTCAGGCCGCTGATGTCGATGGGTTTGGCGGTGAAGATTTTTTCCCGGCCGACAACGGCCTTGGGGCCGGAAATCTTGATGAGCGGAGGCTCGAAAACAACTCCGCCCAGTTCGTAGCCGCTGGCCGGAGAGCCCGTTGTTCTGGCCTGCACCGGCAGTTCCTTCTCCACCAGCTCGTCGATGAGCAGGGTAATGTGGGTGGGCTGGATGCGGGAGACGGTCACGCCTCGCGGAAATTGGATCGTCTCTGGTTCGTTGCGGATGACAATGGTGCCGGGGGTGGTTTTGGCAAGATTGATGGTTCGCGTGATCCGCTGGCGGTTGATGCCGCTGATCAGACCGCGGGGA
>PHAW01000307.1 GCA_002841785.1 Deltaproteobacteria bacterium HGW-Deltaproteobacteria-3
ACTTAACTGGAGCGGGAAACGGGATTCGAACCCGCGACCTTCAGCTTGGGAAGCTGACACTCTACCACTGAGTTATTCCCGCCGGCCCGAATAATTCTGTAGATTATACAGTTATTTTACCACTTGTCAAGAGTCTCCCCGGGCACAGGCGGAAACTCCACGAATGAGAGGCCTCTGATCGAGGCCTAGAGGATGGCGCGAACAGCCTCGGTGGCCAATTCGAGAAGTTGATCGGGAAGAAGCCCCATGGCGATGATAACCAGGACCAGGGCAACACTTACCATCTTGGATACCCCGCCGACCAATACGGCGGGACGATCTTCCGGGCTGGCCGAGTAAGTCACCCGAACCACGGAGAGATAATAATAGATGGAGATGGCGGTATTGATGGCCGCCAGAATGACCAAGGGAAGATGCCCGGCCTTGTAAGCTCCGGTCAGCAGCATGAACTTGCCCATAAACCCGACAAACGGGGGGATTCCGGCCATGGCGAACATGCTGACCGCCAGAGTCAGGGCCAGCAAGGGGGCGCGCTTATGCAATCCGCTCAGGTCATCGACCGCAAGGTTCTCGCCGTGCTCGGACACCTTGCAGATAACCAGAAAGGCGGCAAGATTCATCACCAGATAGCCGGCAATATAATACAGCGATGCGGCATAGCCGACCTCCTGCATGGTGACGAGACCCAACAGGACGTACCCGGCATGGGCTATGCCCGAGAAGCCGAGCATCCTTTTCATGTCGGTTTGAACCAGGGCGACCAGGTTGCCGTAAAACATCGAGCAGACCGAAAGGATGATGAGCATGGTAACAATCGCCTGGCCTTCCGGGGTGGCCAGGGCGGTAAGACGGATGAGCATGGCCACGGCCGCAACCTTGGGAACCGAGGCGATGAACGCGGTTGTTTCGTTGGAAGCCCCTTGATAGACATCCGGAACCCAGGAGTGGAAGGGGAATACCGCCAGCTTGAAAAAGAAACCGCCCAGAACCATGGCGATGGCGATGAGAGCTGCGGGGCTGCCCATCATCTGGTGGAGTCTCGGCAGCAGTTCGACAAGATAGGTCGTGCCGGTGAGGCCGAAGAGATAGCTCATGCCAAACAGCATCACCCCGGTGGCAACTACGCCGAAAAGGATGTACTTGATCGCGGACTCCATTTGCATCCGCACTCCCGTCCGGTCATCGCGCATGGGCACCAGGAGATAGAGGGAGTAGGAAGAGAGCTCCAGGGCGATGAACATGGTGAGCAGCTCCACGCTGCTCACCAGCATGAGGAGACCGAGGGTGCTCAAGGTCAGGAACAGGTAATATTCGGGGCGGATCTCGTCATCGACTCCCTTGAGCTCCGTGCTGAACAGCAGAACAACCGCAAACCCCATGGCAATGACGAGCTTGATAAGCTGCGAGAAGAAATCAATCCGGTACGCCTCGAAAAACAGAGAGCCCTCCTGACGCAGACAGGCAAAACAGACAAGCACACTGCCCAGCGCCAGAGTGAGTGTCACGGCGCGAGCCGTCTTGCCGCCAACCTTGCCGGTGCTGAGCAGAAAAAGGACCAGACTCCCCAAGAGAAGAAATAATTCTGGAGCAAACAGCATGGCCACAGAGCACCGCATCTGCTTTGTCATCGGCCTGCCCGCATACCGGGTGTAAGCGAACAGACCTCTTTCGCGCATCTGCGGCACCCTGTGGCCGCTTATTTCTGGGCTATACGCCTTCTTCGGCGCCCCCTGTGATCAGCTACCTTTACGTAATACCCTTAAATCCCTAAGAAAATACGCTACGGAACCATCAGCCTTGCGACAGAAACAGCACCGTCCGAGGCAAACCCCACCTGCTCGATGAGATGAGCAACGCTCACATGCATCACCCGCAGGAAAGGCTCGGGCGACAGACCAATCCAGAAAACGAAGAAGAGCAAGGGCGCCAGGGTTACAATTTCCCGGAGATTGAGATCTAAAATCCCGGTATGATCCGGGTTCACAGGCCTGCCCCACGCAACCCTCTGGAGCATGCGGAACATGTAAGCGGCAGCCAGCACCGCCCCCGGAATGGCGAAGGCCGTCACGATCTTATTGTTGGCAAAACCGCCAACCAGGATCATAAACTCCCCGACAAAACTGTTGGTTCCCGGGAAGGCAAGGGAGGATAGCGAGAAAAATGCAAGAAAGCTCACATACACCGGCATGTATTTGCCGAGACCAGCCGCAGCGTCCAGTTCCCGGCTATGGGTGCGCTCGTAAATCATGCCCACGCAGAAAAAGAGGGCGCCGGTGGTGATACCGTGATTGATCATCTGCAGGATTGCGCCCTCGATGCCCTGCTGGTTCAGGACAAAGATACCAAGGGTGACAAAGCCCATATGCCCGACACTGGAATAGGCAATCAGCTTCTTCATGTCCTGCTGGGCCAGGGCGGTGAAGCCGCCGTACAGGATGCCAACCACCGACAGCCAGAGAATGTAGGGGATGAACAGTATGGTGGCTTCCGGGGTGATGGGCAGGCAAAAGCGCAAAAAGCCATAGGTGCCCATTTTCAACAGGATCGAGGCCAGAATAACACTGCCCGCGGTGGGCGCCTCGACGTGGGCCGCAGGCAACCAGGTATGGAAGGGGAACATCGGCACCTTGATGGCAAAGGCCAGAAAAAAGGCGAGGAAGACCACAATCTGGAAGGTGGTGGAATAATCCTGTCCCATCAGGGCGGGAATGCTGAAAGTGCCCTGGTCAAGATAGAGGCCGATGATGGCAACAAGCAACAGGACCGAGCCCGCCAGGGTGTAGAGGAAAAATTTGGTCGAAGCATACACCTTGCGCGGGCCG
>PHAW01000308.1 GCA_002841785.1 Deltaproteobacteria bacterium HGW-Deltaproteobacteria-3
CTGCGTCTCCTGCCTCACCTGTGTCCGGGTCTGCCCCTGGCGGATTCCCAAGATCGACGGCCAGGGCAAGGCTGCCATTGATCCCCAGGAATGCCGGGGCTGCGGCATCTGCCCTTCCGAGTGTCCTGCCCAGGCCATCCGCTTAAACGAGTCCGAAGACGAGCGACTGATCGCCGCCTGCGGCGCAAATAAGTAGCACGGTGAACCCCATGCCCTTTACCCCGAATATCCAAGCATTCTGTTGCCATTACACCTCCCAGCAGACCCTGGCCGAAGGGCCGGAAGGGTTGCAGGCCGATGGCTTCCCCACAAGCGTGACCATCCACCGGGTGGTCTGCACCGGCAAGCTCGAGGTCTCCACCCTGCTCAAGGCCTTTGAAGATGGCGCAGACGGCGTGTATGTAGCCGGATGCCCGTTGGATAAATGCCACAACCTCATGGGCAGCCAGCGGGCCGCCAAACGGGTTGCCGCCATCAAGAAGACCCTGGCCGAACTCGGGGTTGAACCGGAACGCATTGAGATGTACCACCTGGAACGCGGCTTTCACCCCGGCTTTGTCAAGGCGGCCCAGGAGATGGATGAACGGATTACCACCTTGGGCCCGAGCCCGTTTAAAGCTGAGTTGGGCAGCTTGCCTGCCCAAACGAAACTTATGCCCTCAGGGTGTCAGGGAGGCACGAAATGATTATTGCCGAAAGAAAACCCATCAATGAAATCATGGACATGGTGAAGGACGCCAAGCGCATCCTGGTCCTGGGCTGCCGCGGCTGCGTCACGGTCTGTTCCGCCGGGGGCGAGCGCGAGGTAGAGATCCTCGCCTCCCTGATCCGGTTGGGCAAGCAGAAGGCAGGCCAGCCCGTGGAAACCATCGAGGCCACCCTGGTGCGCCAGTGCGACAAGGAATACATCGACTCCATGGACCAATGGGACGGCCAGTACGACGCCATCGTTTCCATGGCCTGCGGGGTGGGAGTCAACTTCATCGCCAATCTGCGGCCCATGGCCAAGGTATATCCGGGAGTGAACACCTTATCCTTCGGCGGTTCCGCCGAGCAGGGCGTGTGGAGCGAGCAATGCGCCGGCTGCGGCAACTGCGTCCTCCACCTCACCGGCGGCCTCTGCCCGGTGGCCCGTTGCGCCAAGAGCCTGATGAACGGCCCCTGCGGCGGTTCGGTGGGAGGCCGCTGCGAGATCCACAAGGACGTCCCCTGCATCTGGCAGTCCATCCATGACAAGCTGGTCCGCATCGACAAGGCGGACGACCTGGCAGCCATCGCCCCGATCCGGGACTGGAGCACGGCCGGCCACGGCGGCCCACGCAAAACGGTGCGCAACGACCTGACTGTCTGATCTGTTTTTTTAACTGCACTAGCAAAAAAGGCGGAGCGCTGTCAGCGTTCCGCCTTTTTTTATGACCTGCGGTTGATCTTCAGAAAAAGCCCCAGCCAAGGAGGAACATTGCTTGCTATCGTTTCTAATGACCAGGGTGCTGGAACTTAACAACCACCGTCTAAAGACGGTGGGTTAAAATAAATGACTGAAAGTCAGGATACGGGTCGGATAGACCCGTCATGACTCCGTTTTAAAATCA
>PHAW01000309.1 GCA_002841785.1 Deltaproteobacteria bacterium HGW-Deltaproteobacteria-3
TGTACCGGGTGGAGCCTGCAAGCTTCCAGCCGTTTCTGGGCATGTTGTTGCTGAAAAAATCGGCGGACGAGGAGATGTCGACCCGGCCGTTGTATTGCAGCACTCCGCCGGCAAAGGAGTCGGTTCGGACGACCATGCTTTTTTCCCGGTCCCAGTCGAACTCGCTGGGGATCAGAATGTCGGAGAATTCATTGGCCCGGTAGGGCTGTTCCGTGGAAGAAGCGGCGGATGAGGCGAAAGGATCCGAGGAAACTCCTTGGTCGGTGCGGGTGCCCAGGCCCAATTCGGCGCAGCCGCTCAGGGCGGCAAGGCTCGTGAGCGCAAGAATGGTTGTGAGAAGAACATTGCGGAACGGTTTACATGGGGTTGTCATGAAAGGCCTCCTGGTAATGGGGTGATAGACAATACGATTATAACTCCTTGACGATGAATTCCGCCAAAGGTTTTCTCTGTGATTGCTGATCGCGGCGGCTCGGGTGGCCGATGGCGAGGACTGCCATCAGCTCCAGATTTTCGGCCAGGCCGAAAATCCGGCGGACTGTTTCCCGGTTTTTCAGGATCTGTCCGAGCCAGACAGCGCCAAGATCGAGGGCCTCCGTGGCCAGCAGCATGTTCTGGATGCAGGCTCCGGCCGATTGCGCGTCTTTGAGATCATCATACACGGCCTCGCGGTCAAGATACACACCGATCAGGGCAGGGGCGCCGGCAATAATATGGCCATAGGTGGTTTGTTCGGCCAAACGGGCGCGGATTGTCGCATCCGTGACAATGACGAAGCGCCAGGGCTGGTTGTTCAGGCCGGAAGGCGCCCAGACCCCGGCCTGGATAATATCATAGAGCGCGGCAAGCTCCACCGGCTGACCGGTGAAGGTCCGGATGCTGCGCCGCTGTTCGATGGCGTTAAGAATCGACGAAGACATGGGGTTGAGTACAGGTCGCGTTGTGATGACCATCGGCGGAAATTGTTCGGAACACCGTGGAATTTCACTGAAATCATAGTCGGTTGGGCAAGGGTTTGTCAAACGGTTTCCACGGAAGGGGTGTGTTGCGGAAGAAATAAAAACCTGTTAGAAACTGCGGCCATGGAGGCTTTCATGGAAAAGAGAACCAAAAAAACAGAGATCGTCCTGCCGGTTGCCGGGCAGGGGACAGTCCTGATCGATACCCATTGCCACCTCGATATGCCGGCCTATCAGGCCGATTGTGAGGCGGTGCTGGCTCGGGCCCTGGCGGCTGGAGTCACCCGGATCATCACTGTGGGCATTGATCTGGAAAGCTCGCGCCGGGCCATCGGGCTGGCTGAACAGCACGACGGCGTCTACGCCACGGTGGGGGTGCATCCCCATAATGTCGCGGAGCTTGCTGAGGGTGATTACGCAGAGTTGCGCGGGCTGTGCCGTCATCCCAAGGTCGTGGCTTACGGCGAGATCGGTCTGGATTATGTGAAAAACTACGCCCCGGTTGCTCTGCAAAAGGTCCATTTCTCCCGGCAGGTCGCTTTGGCAAAAGAACTGCAACTGCCCCTGGTGGTCCACGACCGGGAGGCCCATGACGATATCATGGAGATGCTTGAGGCTGCCGGTCCGTTTCC
>PHAW01000065.1 GCA_002841785.1 Deltaproteobacteria bacterium HGW-Deltaproteobacteria-3
GAACCCCATCTGCAGCATCTCGTCGGCTTCGTCCAGCACCACCGAGCGGACAGCGGAAAGATCGATCTCCTGGCGGCGCATCAGATCGTGCAGCCGGCCTGGGGTGGCGACGATGATCGGGGCGCCCTGCCGCAAGGAGCGGATCTGGTTCTCGATGCTGGCCCCGCCGTAAATGGCGCACACCCGGATGGCCGGGAGATTCTTAGCAAAGGCATTGAGGTCCCGGGCCACCTGCATGCAGAGTTCCCGGGTCGGGCAGAGCACCAGGGCCTGGGTCTTGCGGCTGTCCGGCGAGCAGAGCTGCACCAGGGGGATGCCGAAGGCCGCGGTCTTGCCGGTGCCGGTCTGGGCCAGGCCGACGATATCCACCGGTTTATCAAGGAGGATTGGAATGATCTGCTCCTGAACCGGGGTCGGCGCGGTAAAGCCCAGGGCTTCGAGGGCGGTGACGATGTCGGGATGGATGCCAAGGTCAGCAAAGGTGCTCATGATGGTGTTCCTTATTGAAGGGCGTGTGGGTGAAGGGTTGCTGTGCAGGAAAAAAGAGATCCTTGCGGCCCAACGCCCCATAAACAAAAAAACCGCACGCCCTCGGCAGAGGCTTTGTGCGGTGCGCTTTTGTTCGTATAGCGATTACAGGCAGAGGCAACACAATGAATTGCGATATTTACCATGGTTCGTTGAGGAAAGCAAGCGGAATGTCTGATTGTTGCCTGAATCTGATTGTTGCCTGAACACGCCATGGTGGCGCGAAAAACAGGCGCGGCGCGGCCGGAGTTTAGAGCTTGTCCGTAAATAATCTTTTCAGGGATCGCGCCGGATTTTGAGACGGATTTGGGTGGGACGATTGAGCAAAACCACAGGCGTAGCAGCGCTACGGCGAGGATTTTTCGATTGAGGAGCGGCCAAAGACGGCCAAAAGCCGGATACGAGCACCAAAGATTTATTTACGGACAAGCTCTTAGCCGTCGCTTGTTCTCCCGCCGCCCATGGCCTGGTACAGGGCAACGCTGTCGGCAAGGCGCCGCGCCTGCGCTTCGATCAGGCTGATTCGCGTCTGTTGCGCCTGCTGTTGCGCCGTAAGCAGTTGGAGATACCCGGCCGCGCCCAGCGAGTACTGGCGCTGCATGGATTCGAGAGATTCCTGCGCCGCGGCATCGGCGGCAGCCAAGGCGGCCAGCCGCTGCGCGTCGTTGTCCAGCGCCCGCAGCACGTCGGCGACATTGCGCAGGGCTTCGAGCACGACAATCCGGTAATTCGCCGCCGCCGCATCGAATGCAGCCAGGGCCGCACGTTTTTCCGCCGGCAACCCGGGGTTGAACAAGGGTTGGGTGAGTTGCGCCACCAGGCTCCAGACAGCGGAACCGCTCCCGAACAAGGCGCCGGTGGTCAAGGCTTGCGAGCCAAGCGCGGCGCTGAGGTTGAGCTGTGGGTACAGCTTGGCGATCGCCACGCCGTATTCGGCGTTTGCCGAGTGCAGCAAGGCCTCGGCAGCCTGAATGTCCGGGCGATTGCGCACCAGTCCGGAGGGCACGGTAAGCGGCAGATCGGCTGGCAGACTGAACTCCTGCAAGGAAAAGCATGGCAAGCCTCCCGCGCCCGGTTCCCGACCGGTGAGTACGGCCAGAAGATGGTCGTTCTGCTGGAGCTGGTTGCGCAGCAGCGGAATCCCGGCGCGAGTCTGTTCCGCCAGGGTTTGCAAGGCGAGCACATCGTCGGGAGCGGCATGGCCGAGGCGCACCCGTTCCCGGGTCAGGCCCAGTTGTTCTTCCTGGGAATGGAGGATGGCCTCCGTGGCCTGAATCTGCCCGGCCAGCATCGCCTGGGTGACGGTGGCGGTGGCGATGTTGCCCGTCAAGGTCAGCCGGGCGCCTTCCAGTTGGTAGCGCTGGTAATCGATGTTGGCGGCCAGGGCCTCGAGGGCGCGGCGGGTGGCGCCGGCTAAATCGAGCGTATAGCGAACGCCGACGCCGGCGTTGTAGAGCGAGAACTCCCGGGGGTCGCCAACCTGGCCCAAGGAGCTGGGGGAGGTTCGCTGCCGCTGGCCGCCGAGGGTGGCGTCAACCTGCGGATACAGGGTAGATCCGGCCTGTGCGGCGTACAGCTCCTCCGCCTGGCGCAAAACGGCTTGAGATTTGGCCAAGGTGGGGCTGGCTTGCAAGGCATCATCGATCAGCCCATTCAGTTTGGGTGAGCCGAGTTCCTGCCACCATTGCGGGTTGACCCAGCCGCCCTCGACGAAATGCTGTGATTCTCCCAATGGCGTGGGGGCGGAGGGTGTTTGCGCGGGCAAGGGGGCGGCGGTGTAGGTTGCGGTATCCGGCGTCGCAGGGCGCCTGAAATCGGGACCAACCGCGCATCCCGTCAGCAGGCCGAAAAAAATGAAGGCAAAGGAGAGGTGGCCACTGATCGTTTTAGCGTTGCTCATAAAAATGCTCCTGGAACGATTTGCGAAAACTCTGATGGCAGGCAAGACAACCATTTTGCAACGTTGCAAACGCAGAAATTACCGCCGGCCTGTCCTGACGCTCAGCCGCTCGTTTCAGTTCCAGCCCGGCTCGGTGGTTTTTCTCCTCATGGCCTTTGAATTTTCCGGCATCGGAGCCGATGAAACTCAAAATACGCATCTTTTCAGCCAGCGGAGGCTGGGGGTGGTCGGCTATCCGCGGTGCGATTTTTGCCACCAGGGCCCAGTCTTCACGGGAAATGCCGTCGGTAACGGCCTGCATATCCATGGCCAGGTCTTGCATGATCTTGTGCAGGGCAAGCGGTTTGACTTCAGCGGGACCGGTGGCCCACGCCATTGAGCTTGCAGGCATCAGAAACGTGCCGAGCAGACCGGCGGCAACGATTGTTTGGAAAGTAGATTTGTCTTTCATTCGAACTCCCGTCCTTCGCCGGCTTCCTCGTAGGTCACGCCATCGCGGATGTGGTAGATACGCTTGAAGGTCGGGATTATCTTTTCGTCGTGGGTGACGACGATAATGGCGGTTTCGAGCTTGCGGGCCATGTCGTTGAGGATTCGAATTACCGCCAGAGCACGTACGCTGTCGAGTGGCGCCGTGGGCTCGTCGGCCAGAATAACCGGCGGGTGATTGACCAAGCCACGGGCAATGGCCACCCGTTGCTGTTCGCCGCCGGAAAGCTGCGATGGCATGGCCTTGGCGCGATGTTCCACATCAAGGGCTTTAAATAGTTCTACTGCCCGGCTGCGTGCCTCGGCGTTCGGTATTCCCGCCAGCATGGGCAACAGGGCGACGTTGTCGGTGACGTTGAGAAAAGGGATGAGATACGGCGCCTGGAACACAAAGCCGATTTTGTCGCGGCGCAGTGCCCGCAAGTCCTTAACCATCCAGCCGTTGTCGTAAATCACCTCGCCGCCGAGAATCATCCGCCCGGCGGTAGGTTCGATCACCGCCCCCAGGGCTTTGAGCAGCGTACTTTTGCCGGACCCTGATGGCCCGATCAGGCCGACCACCTCGCCGGGGGCCACCTGCATGTTCACGTTTTTCAAGGCATCGACGGCGGTGTCTCCGCTGCCATATCGTTTTTTTAACCCTTCAATATGAATACCTTTGCCTGCCATGTCAACCTCCTATGGCTTCGGCCGGATCGACCTTGAGGGCGACACGAATAGCGATAATGCTCGACAGAACGCAGATCACCACCACGGCGATAAAGCCGAATACCGAGTCCAGCGGTTCCAGCAGCACATATTTGGGAAAGAACGGCGCCATCAACAAGGTGGCCGATATCTTGCCTACCACGAAGCCGATCAAGCCCAGGGCGATGGCCTGCTGCATGATCAGGCCGGCAATGGTGCGGTTTTTGGTGCCGATCAGTTTGAGCACGGCAATCTCGCGGATCTTGCCAAGCGTCAGGGTGTAGATGATGAAGGCGACAATGGCCGAACTGACAATCGAGAGAATCACCAGAAACATGCCGATCTGTCTTGCCGAGGTGGCGATCAGCTTACCGACGAGAATCGCCTCCATCTGGCCGCGGGTGTAGACCGTCAAACGCTTCCAGCGACGGATCGATTGCGCCACTTCATCCGCGTTATGCCCGGATTTTATCTGCACGAGCACCGCGTTGACGTAGGGGTTGGTGCTTTGCGAAGCGATGACTGCTTCAAGTAAACCCGGTACTTGCGGCCGGTTGAAATTCGGATTTTCAGCGGTGCGACGTCGTTGCTGCAGGATGGCGTCATTGTCCTTGAGAAACTGGGACTCCTGGGCATCCTTGAGCGGGATGAACACCATCGGGTCGCCATTGGAAGATACCATTCTCCTGGTCAGGCCAACCACGGTGTAATGGTTGCGGCGGATTTGAATGCGGTCGCCAAGCTTGAAGCCGGAGGCGATATCGGCCACGGCCTCGTAATGGCCACGGGTGATTTGCCGGCCGGCAACGAGATATGGAGGCCAGCCGGGTGTACCGGCTTCGCCGGGCGTGACGCCGGTGACCATGGCGCGTACGTCACGTTCACCCTGGCGCACTTGCATGGTGAGATAGGTGATGTTTGCCACCCGCTCTACGCCCGGCATGCCGCGGATGGAGCGCCAGGTGTCGTCGTAGATGCTCGACGACTCAGCATAAGGTCCGAGGGTGTCTTTTTGCACCACCCAGAGATCGGCGCCACTGTTGTCGAGCAGCACCTTGGCGTCATCCACCATGCCGCGGTAGATGCCGGCCATGGACAGGGTTACGCCGATCAGCAGTCCAAGACCCACGCCGGTAAAGACGAATTTGCCCCAGGCATGCATGATGTCCCGGCCTGCAAGGCTGATCATGGCTTCACTCCGGGAATCCGGTCAACGATGTCGATGCGGTTGCGCGCACTCAAGGCCTTTGCGCTATAGAGGACCACCTGGTCGCCGGCTTGAAGCCCTTCGCGCACCTGCACATTGCCCTCCAAGTCGGCGGCGCCCAAGATGACCGGGATGAAGCGCAGGTCGCCGTTTTTTATCTGCCACACCCCCAATCCGCCATTGCGTCGCAAGATAGCGGCATTGGGGATGGTCGGCGCGGCGGGCAGCGCCGGCAAGGCAACGGTGACTTCCGCCAGTTCGCCGACCGGCGGCAGCGGCTCGGGAAGCTGGTCAAATATAACCTTGGCCAGCGTTTCCTCGGTCACTGTGTCGGCCAATGGCTCCACCCGCAACACTCGCCCCGTCCGTAACTCGACTGTCTGCGAGCGCAAAACGATTGTGGCCGGCAACTTGGCGGCAAGCCCGTGCGCATGAATCTGGTCGAAGCGCACATTGACCCACAGGCTCTCCGGATCGATCAGCTCCACCACCGCCTGTCCGGCGACAATCGTGGTGCCGGGGTCTGCATCGCGCGCGGTGATCAGGCCGTCCACCGGAGCGACAAGCTTCAGGTTTCTGCGCTGGGCGATCAATGCCTCGCGATCGGCCTGGATGCGAGCCAACTCCTCCCGCGCCGCGTTCAAGCCCGCTTCGGCCACCTGCAGCTCATGCTTTTTGGTGGCCACGGTTTCCTCGCTTATGGCGCGAACTTCCAGCAATTGTTCATAGCGCCGGGATTGCGTTTGCGCATAGGCCTGGCGCGCCAGGGCTTCATTGAGCAGCGCCTTGGCGCGCTTCAGCGCGGCCTCCTGGCCTTGGATCCGTTCGTCAAGGTCAACCGGGTCCATTTCGCCGAGCACCTGTCCGGCTTTAACCGTATCGCCCACATGCACATCCAGGCGTTTGATCCTGCCTGCAAAGGTAGGACCAATTCTGTAGGTGTAGCGCGCCTCAATGGTGCCGATGCCGAACAGGGCCGGGGAGATGGCGCGATCTTCCACCGAGGTCACCGTCACGGGCACCGGGGCAAGCGGCCCCGAACGCAGGGCGACATAGATGAAGAGGGCGAGAAGAGGCACCAGCACCAGCACCAGCGCCAGGGTGCGTCCTCGTATGGGGAAACGTTTTATCATGGTGTGCTCCTTATTCCCTGTCGGAAAATGGCAAAGACTCTTGGCGCATCATGAATAATGCGTCCTACGTCATTGGCCAATAGTGATTGCATCACCAGTCCCTGGATCATGCCGATAAAGAGAAAGGCGGCAGCCTCCCTGTCGAGATTGGCGTCCAGTTCTTTATTCGTTTTCCCTTTTTCTATCAGCCGATGCAGTCGCTCTCTGTAACGGTGTGTCAGTGTTTGTACAATGCGCTTTGGTATCGTCTCTTCAGCATGTTGTAATTCGCCGAACAGTATGCGGGGGATGCCCGGGTGCTCAATGATGAAATTCACATGCGCCATGAACATGGCCTCAAGCGCGGCGAGCGGAGACGGAGCGGCCCGCGCCGCTTTATCCACCAGGAATAGCAGCCGCTCTGCCACCCACTCTATTACTGCTTGCAAAATGGCGTCCTTGTTGGGGAAATGCCGAAACACCGCGCCCTGGGTCAGGCCCATGCGTTCGGCAATGGCAGCCGTCGTGATATCGCTCGGGTTCCGTTCCGCAGCCAATTTGATTACGGTGTCGACGGTCACCGCGCGGCGTTCGCTCGCCGGAAGATATTTGACATGAGGTATCATAAGAGCTCCTGTAAAGGTAGTAATTGATTACTACCTTTACAGGAGCCGTTGATTTTGTCAAGATTTTATTCAGGTCAATGCGTGTTCTACTCGCGGCACATCAAACCCCAAATGATTATAAAAGCGGGCTAGGGATGCATGCTGGCAAGGATGCTGGGCAGATTGATCAGGTATTCCCGGATGGCGTCGCGCACCGCGCGGTAATGGCCCAGGGCCTCTTCCTCGCTGGCGGCGGTTCGGGCGAGACGGGGCGGGTCGGGAAATTCCTGGTGCAGCTTGATCGCCTTGCCAGGGAAGAAGGGGCATTGTTCGTTGGCGTGGTCGCAGACCGTGATCACGTAGTCAAAGATGGCAGGCTCCAGTTCGGAGAGCAGCTTCGAATACTGGGTGCCGATGTCGACCCCGGCCTCGGCCATGACCTTCACGGCCAGGGGGTTGATCCCGTGTTTTTCGATCCCGGCCGAGTAAAATTCGTACCGATCCGGGTGGAAATGTCTGCCCCAGCCTTCGGCCATCTGGCTGCGGCAGGAGTTGCCGGTGCAGAGGAAGAGAATTTTTTGTTTGTGCATGGAAAATGATCCTTTCTCTTGATTTCTGGTTCAGCAGCAGCCTGCGACCCGGCAAATCGCCTCCCGGATGAATTCCGGGGGAATGGCTTCATGGGCCTGGCCGTGCCTGATGATGGTCCGGCAGGATTCCTCCCTGCCCGTGAGTTCACCGCAGGAGCAGCAATTGCTTTCCGAGGCCGTGGCTTGGGGGAGAAAGGCCTCAAGCGGCGTGCCGTTGATGAGGATCAGGTTCGATTGGGTGATTTCCGCCCCGCTCAGCTTGGTTTCCGTGAACAGGATCTCCACCCCCTTTCCCCTGCATTCCTCCCGCAGGCGTAGCAGCATCTCCGTTATACCCTGTCCTGTCTCGGCGCACCGGTCGCAGGTTTTTCCTTCTTTGTCCAGATGGCGCCATTCAACCGTGATTGTCCCCATTGTCTTCTCCTAGATGACCAGATTGAAAAGATATCCCACCAGCATGATGCCGCTGCCGACCACCACGACAAAGGTGGCGATGAGCGCCGGTTTCAGCACCTTGCGGAGGATGCCCACCGCAAAAACCACCAGGGCAAGAAGTATCAGCACCTTGGGCGTGTCATAGAGGAAGAACCGGGTGGCCTTGCCCAGGCGGCTGTTCGGAGAGAGCGCGAGCAGTTCAAAATATGGTCATGCCTCGGCATTGTCAAGGGGGCAGATTGGAGCGGGGCGGGCTGGAGGGTCTGGAAACGAGGCGCTTCCGCGCGTTATGGCCCGACCTGAACGGCTGTGCTCGTTATTTCCGGGGAAAGGGTGAAACCGGTTTTTTTCAGGAGAGATGGATTGACAAAGACGTTCCAGCGTTGGTTGGCGGCAATGGGGATGCTGTCCGGCCTGGCGCCCTTGATGATGCGCAGGGCCGCTTTGGCCGCCCATTCCCCCTGTTCTCCTGCGATCTTGGCCATGGTCAGCATGCTGTAGGGCGCCATCCAGTCCAGGTAGGAAACGGTGAATTTGCTGGCCTTGTCCCTGACCCGGGCAAGGGCGAGATCATGGTTCCAATCGTTGATCCCGGCGTTGTTGCCGAGAATTATAAAGTCAACCTTCTGCGCCTCGAGGAAGGCGTTTTCCCATTCCGCCATGGTTTTCACCGGCCGGTGCGTGATGGTGATGCCGTGCTTGGCGTACACCTTCTGGTTCAGGGCAACTTCCTTGTTCTGGGTCATTTCGTCCGCGGAAAGGAACACCCCCTGCCTGGCATTGGGAACGGCTTTGCGGACCTCCTTGGCCAGGGGTTCAACGGGGCCGATCTCCACCATGCCGGTGGTGTTGCGGTAGGGGTAGCCATAGGGCTCCACGGTCCAGTTGACTCCGCAAAATACCACGGGCACCGCGGCATTCTTGAGGTGCGGCATGACCAGGTACCGCGAGACATTGTCGTCGGCGGCGATGAC
>PHAW01000066.1 GCA_002841785.1 Deltaproteobacteria bacterium HGW-Deltaproteobacteria-3
CCGGTTCAGCTCCTCCCAGGCCTTGGTGTGGGGGAAAGGGGTCAGGACCGTGAATTCGGCCAGATCAAGCTCGATCTCCAGCAGAAAGTCGATCAGCCGTTTGATGAAGTCTTCATCGTGATTGTCGAGGCCAAGGAGGATCGTGCCTTCAACCCCGATCCCATGGTCATGGTAGCGCTTGATCCGCTCCTTGATGTAATCCGAGGTGTCGAAAACCGCCTGATACACGTACCAGGCCCCGGCCCGGGCCGCGAGATCCAGGACCTCGGGCTTGTCTTCGATGGGGTGGGAGCACCATTTCTTTTTGAGCGGGATCATCTCTCGGAACAGATCCATCTCCCACTGGGTATTCTGGGCCAGGGAGTTGTCCACGATGAAGAGGCGGTTGTTGTCGATGCCGGCCATCTCGGCCACGGCCTTGTCGATGGGCCGGGGCCGGAAGACCCGGCCGCCCAGGTAGGAGACGGCGCAGGGGTAGCAGTTGAAGCGGCAGCCGCGCGAGGCGTGGACCAGGTCAACCATCTGCACGCCCTTGTAGTTGTAGAGCTTGCGGTTGAGCAGATCCCGGCGCGCCGGACCCACCAGTCCGATATCGGGCCGCTCGTTGATGAAGTCGTAGCAGGGCTGCAGTTGGTTGCGGCGGAAATCGGCAAAGACCTGTTCCATCCGCCCCTCGGCCTCGCCCAGGAAAACGGCATCGGCGTGGGCCATGGTCTCCTCGGCATGGAGCATGGTGGCAATGCCGCCGAAGATTACCTTGATCCCTTTTTTCCGGTAGAGATCGGCAATCTCCCAGCCCCGCTTGACCTGGACGGTCAACATCATGGAGATGCCGACGAAATCCACCGCCTCGTCAAAATCAATGGCTTCCAGATTCTCGTCGGTAAAATCAACATCAACATAGGCGGGCAGCGCGGCGGCAAAGACCACCGGGCCGTGGGGCGGCAGGTGAAACTCGGTCTGCCGGTCCAGCTTGGCCCATTTGGGATAGATCAGTTTGAATTTCATGGCAGTGCGTTCCCGTTCAAGTGTTCAACATGGATCAGGGTCATTTTCAGGGTATAGTTCGTGTGGCCGAACCCCTTGAGTTCAAGATGTTCTGGGATCAGGCTCTCCCCTTCTTTGCGGCAGGAACTCCCCACCACGGAGCGGTTCAGGATTTGCTCGGCGCCATAGGTTCGTATCTGCCAGCAGCCGGCCATGGCCGGGAGAATATCGGTGATCCGGCCCTCAACCCCGGTGTATCGGCAAATCGGGACCTTATCGGCGGAGTGCCCGTATTGCACGTTTATGGAAGTAGGTGCGCGAAAGATCGTCCGCACATCCTCCATCAAGCCTGCCGCAAAGGCAGGCTTGTCAAAGGGTGGCACCGCCCGCCGAACTTCAAGGCCGCCCCTCTCCCGGTCCACCGCCTCAAAAAGGGTGAACCCTTCGACGGTCATCAGGGCACAGGAAATTTCGTCTCCGGCAAGGCTGGTCACCCCGAGTACCGTGGCGCCGGAGCCATCCGCCATGGAGAACTCGATGGTATGAACAAACTCCCAGCGTCCTTGAGGGAAAACCGCCGCACATCCCCGCTCCTCTCCCGCCTCCGCGGTCAGCTCCGGCAGGCAGGGCTGTTGCGCCGCGCAGCCGGTAAGGCCAAGCAGGAGGATGGGCAGGAGAAAGGCCAGGCGCTTCATTGCTGAGTGAACACGGCAGCAGGGATATCCTGATTGATGATCCTCTTGCTGAAGGTGAGGCTGGTGAAGGCACCGGGCCCCTCGAAGATGATCACCTTGTCGAGAAGCCCTGCCTGATCGCCGAGCTTGAGCTCAATGCTGCTGATCAGGGCGGCAAGCCCCTGTTCCTTGGGGGTGAGCAGGATGGTCTGTTTTTGGGGGAAGGAGACCGCAAACATGGCGTTGTCGGTAAAACGGCCATCGAGCCAGTTGGATATCTCGGCCAGCACGACCTGCATGGCGTCGAGGCGCATGCCCTTGTCTTCCGTGAGCACGCCTTCCCGCTCCACGAATTTCCGCACCTTGCCGCCATGCATGAGAAGGATCGAGCGGATGGGCGTCCGGTATTCCCAGCGCAGGGACTGGGGGGCCTGAAAGGTGAAGGAACCGGTGGAGATGATGGGGCGGGCCAGGATCTTCAGATGTTTTTCCTGGATAAAATCGGCCTGGACCGAGCGCAATTGCACCGGCTGGGCCTGCGGTCCGTGCGCTCCCTGACTTTGAGCCCGGGCCTGGGCGGCCGGAATGACGACAAAAAAAGAGAGGGCGACAAGGAGCAGAAGCTGTTTCATCAAAACATCCCGCCGTTGACCGAGATGACCTGGCCGGTGACATAGGAGGCCGCGTCGGAACAGAGAAAAGCCACCACCTTGGCCACTTCCTCCGGTCTGCCGATGCGGTTCATGGGAATCATGGCCTTGATCTGCTCCTTGGGGGCGTTCTGGATCATGTCCGTTTCAATCAGGCCGGGAGCCACGACATTGACCCGAATCCCCATGCGGGCGACCTCGGCGGCGACCACCCGGCTGGCCGCGTTCAAGCCGGCCTTGGCCGCGGAATAGTTGGCCTGGCCCCGGCTGATCATCAGGGAACTGACCGAGGAAACGGAGACAATGGACCCCTTGCGTCGGCGGACCATCAACTCCAGCACCGGCCGGGTCATGTTGTAAAAGCCGTGCAGGCTGGTATCGATGACCGACTGCCACTTCTCGGGCGGCATCATCATGAACAGACCGTCGGCAACGATCCCGGCGTTGTTGACCAGGATGTCGATGGACCCCAGCCTGGCCCCGAGCTCCGCCACAATCTTTTCCGCCGCCTCCCCGTCCCGGACATCAAACCGGCAGATCTCGCCCCGGCCTCCCTCCCCTTCGATCATGGCCAGGGTCTGCCGTGCGCCCTCCTGGTCGCCATGGTAGTTGATAACGAGATAATATCCGGACCGCGCCAACTCCACGCAGATTGCCCGGCCGATCCCCTTGCTGCCGCCGGTGACAAGGGCTACATTCTTTTCGTTTTCCGTGGTCATTTGCTTGCCTGAAAAAGTTGCAGGGTGGCCCGGCCGATGAGCTGCTTGTCCATGTGCAGTTCGCAGGAGACCTCCCGGAGATTTTCAAAACTATAGGTGTTTTCCGCCCTGGCCGTGATGCTGGCGCCAAAGGGCAGGGAGTCGATAAAAAAATCCGCCTTTTTTATGGATTGGAGTCCCGGCCCTGGGTCTGGACCCTGCTCCAGCCGTTGCACACCCCGGCGGTCTGCGCGGCGAGTTCCACCAGAATCAGGGGGTCCACCCCTTGCCCATCGGCCATGGGCCACGTTTTTTCCACCAGAAAAAGGGCGCGGGCGCTCTGGCTGTCCACCTCCATAATCTCCTTGACCAGGAGCATGTTGCCGCGATGGGGAAGAAGATCCTCCAGGGTGAGATCGGAGAGTGTCAGTGGGCTCATGCAACTATACCTTTTTTGGGCCTGATCATTGGAGCCGAAACGATACTCCTTTTTCCGGTGAACAGCCACTTTTCATGTAGAATTTTTCTTGGCATTATCTTTTTTTTGGCAGTATATAAATACACTTAAATGTTATCCAGTACAAATTTTCGAAAACCAGACCGGCTTCAGTGCCATCGTGCAGCCAATGTTTTCTCATGACTCACCCATACTCAACCAGCGACCGCATCCTAATGAATACATTGACAGCAGAACTCAAGGTCAAGATCATCGACATCCTGAATCTTCAAGACCTGAGCCCGGAAAATTTCGACGAAAACGACCGGCTGGTCGGCGGCGCCCTGGGCATTGACTCCATCGATGTCCTGGAAATGGTAGTCATGGTGGAAAAAGACTATGGCGTCGTGATCAACAGCCAGGAAGTCGGAGAAAAGATCTTTTCCTCCCTGGCCTCCCTGGCCGAATACATCAAGGAAAACACCCCCGGTTCATCGTCCTGATGGGAAAACGGGTGTACATCGCCGGGTTGGGTATCATCAGTCCGCTTGGCGAGGGACTCGCCGCCACGGAAGAGGCGCTGCGCGATAACCGTTCGGCAATCAGGCCGCTGGATCTTTTCCCCCTCCTGCATGGAGAGCCTTTGCCCACGGGCCAGGTCCGGGGACTGGCCGAGCAATCGGACCTGCCCAGAACGCACCGCCTGGCCCACAACGCCGCCCTCCAGGCCATGGCCTCCTGTAGCACCCCGCCAGATCTGATCGATGCGATCATTCTCGGCAACACCACCGGCGGCATCCTGACCACGGAAGCGTTGCTCCGGGCCAAGGCGAGCAACAAGGAGCTGTACCGCTATCACGGGCTGAACAGTGTCGCCGAGTATCTTGCCCAAGAGCTCGGCTGCCGGGGCATGGCCCTGACCGTCTCCACCGCCTGTTCCTCCGGGGCCGTGGCCATTGCCATGGCCCTGGAAATGCTGCGCAGCGGGCAAGCGAAAACGGTCCTTGCCGGGGGGGTGGATTCGCTCTGCCGGTTGACCTATTTCGGTTTTCATTCCCTGCAGTTGGTGGACAGGCAGGGCTGCCACCCCCTTGATGCGGACCGGCATGGCATGGCGGTGGCAGAAGGCGCGGCCATGCTGTTGCTGACCACGGAAAAACCGGACCATCCCCTGGCGGAACTCCTCGGCGCCGGGCTTTCCTGCGACGCCTATCACCCGGCCGCCCCCCACCCGGAGGGCCGAGGCGCGCTCATGGCCATGCGGACGGCGCTTGCCGATGCCGGTCTTAATCCTACGGAAATCAGCTACATCAGTCTCCACGGCACCGGCACCCCGGAAAACGATCTGGCCGAGGCCAAAGCCGTCAACACCCTCTTTGCCGCGCCGCCGCCGCTCTCCTCCATCAAAGGGGCAACGGGCCACAGCCTGGCCGCATCAGGGGCCATCGAGGCGGTGGTGGCAACAATCGCGGTGGCCAAAGACTTCCTGCCCGCCAACACCGGTTGCCAAAATCCCGATCCCGCCCTTGGCCTGACCCCGTTGCGCCAGCCGACCACGCAGCGCACCACCGCCGTGCTCAGCAACTCCTTTGGCTTTGGCGGCAACAACGGCTGCCTGGTGATTACCAAACCGGACCGTTTTTCTCCGCCCACACCCAGACGAGACAAGGCCGGACTGGCCATTCACGGCTATTCCTGCCTCACCGGCGCCGGAAATACCGCAGCCACCATGTCCCTGCTTGCCCAGGGTCTCCCTTTTGCCGGCACGGCAGACCTTGGCAGCATCTCGGCAAACCTGCCGCCCAACTTGGTGCGCCGCCTGAAACGGCTGCCGCGCATGACGCTGTCACTGGCGCTGAGCGCCCACCAGGATTCCGGATTCGAAGCAAAGCCCGCCGCCGTGTTCATGGGAACCGGTTGGGGTGCACTCTCGGAAACCCATGATTTCCTGACCCGCCTCGCCGATTCCGGCGAACAGTTTCCCAGCCCCACCGACTTTGTCGGCTCGGTGCATAACGGGCCTGCCGGGCAGACAGCTATCTTGTTCGGAGCAACCGGGGCCAATATCACCACCAGCGGCGGAGATTACTCCTTTGAACAGGCGCTGTTTGCCGCAAACCTCATGATGGAAGAGGGGCAAGAAAACGCCCTCGTCCTTGGCGCGGATGAGGGGCACCAGGTCCTCTCCCCCTTGCTCGATCCTTCCATTGCCCCGGGAACCCTTTTGGCCGATGGCGGCGGCGCCTTTTGCTTGAGCAGGCAGAAAGAGGGGGCGCACTGCCTGGTTCGTCTTCCTTTTTATCAGAGCAGCGCCACAGAGGGCTGTGTCGATTCGCTGATCGCCGCCCTGGGTGGAGTTCAGGCCCTGCAAGGCAAATATGCGATCCTGCTGGCGGGAATCCCGGCAGCGGCACGGGAAGAAGGCGAAGAACAACTGGCTCGATTCATAGCACAAGCCGGACTGCAGGCCCCGGTAATCCGCTACCGCGAATTTACCGGTGAATTTGCCTCGGCCGCGGCCGTGGCCGCGGTCATGGCCGTTTCCTTTCTCACCTCGGGGAAGGTGCCCGGACCGTTCGTCTCCGGGGATGATCTTGCGCTGGAAGGCAACAAAAATGCCATTCTCGTGCTTGGTCTGGGACGATATCTTTCCGCCATGGAATTCTCCCGCCCATGAGGATCCTGCTCATCTCGCCCAACACCCTCACCGTCCCCTATCCGGTCTATCCCATCGGCCTGGACTATGTGGCGGGGTGCGTTTCCGCGGAGCATCGGGTCAGGATCGCGGACATGAATGTTCTCTCCCTGGAGGCTCTGGAAGAGCTTCTGCACGACTTCTCTCCGGAAATTATCGGCTTATCCTGTCGCAATATCGACAACACCGAGGCTGGCGATCCCCTCTTTTTTATCAGTGCATACAGCAAACTTGTTGCCTGGCTGCGCGAGCGCTCCAAGGCGGTGCTCGTTTGCGGCGGCAGCGGCTTCACCATTATGTCGGATCATATTCTTGCTGCCCTTGGCGTGGATTTCGGGATCATCGGCGAGGGGGAGAGATTCGGCCTGCTGGTCGATGCTCTGCACCAGGACCTTGACCCGACGCAGATTCCCGGCGTGATCTCCCCTTTTTCCTCTCTCGAGATGCCCGAACCCTGGCCCGGGAAACAGGTGCGCGCCTTCCGGCCCCAAGCCTCCCATGTAGACTTTTACCTCAAAAAAGGGGGCATGCTGAATCTGCAGACCAAACGGGGTTGCTCATTCAACTGCATCTATTGCCCGTATCCCCATATCGAGGGCAAAAAGCACCGATTGGTCCACCCTGCTGAGGTTGCCAGGACCGCTCTCGATCTGCAGGAGACCGGAGCAAAATATCTTTTCATCACCGACTCTGCCTTTAATTCGGATGTGGCCCACAGCCTGGCCGTGGCCAAGGCATTTAAAGCCGCCGGTGTTTCCATCCCGTGGGGCGGTTTTTTTGCCCCGCTCCGGCTACCGGTCGATTATTTTTCCACCATGGCCGACGCCGGTTGCAAGCATGTGGAATTCGGCACCGAATCGCTTTCTTCTTCCATGCTTGCCACCTATCGGAAGCCATTCGGGGTCGACGAGGTCTTTGCCGCCCACCAACAAGCCCTTGATGCCGGACTGCATGTGGCCCATTACTTCCTTCTGGGCGGCCCGGGCGAATCCCCCGCCACGGTCTCGGAATCACTTGATCACATCGAAAGACTCAACAAGACGGTGCTCTTCTTTTTCATCGGGATTCGGATCTATCCCCATACCGCCCTCTATGACCTTGCCCTTGAGGAAGGAAAGATAACCCCGCAAACAGACCTGCTGCGGCCTCTCTTTTACCAGGCCGAGGCAATCGACCGCGACACCATTGCCGCGCAGGTTACGGCACGGGCAGGCAAACGAAACAACTGGCTCATCGGCTCCGGTGGCGCAAGAAGCGCGGCCACGGTCAAGAAGATGTATTCCCGGGGGCATAGCGGACCGCTCTGGGAATTTCTTGCCCTATAAACTCTCCGCGCAGCAGTGCCTCTCTTGCGTATTTGTACCCCCGATGGTATAGGCTATTTTGTTTGCATGAAAAAGAGGAATTGTGGGTCCGGCAGTAGGCATGCCCGCGTTGATTTTCACACAGAACTTGCTACGACAACTCAAGCAATTTGTTTGTCGAAATCGAAGCGATACAAATGCAAGAAAACGAAATAGCCGCCCGAGTGATAACGGATGCTCAATCGCCCTGGTTTTCCGGCCACTTTCCCGACAATCCTATCCTGCCTGGAATTGCCCAGTTAAAAATGGTGGCCGATCTTATTGCCGCCTCCAGGGACGATGGCATGCACCTGACCGGTTTGAGCCGGATCAAGTTCAGAAAGATCGTGAAACCCGGGGAAATACTTGACATTCACGCCACATTCGTCCAAATAAAAAAGCAATATGTGTTCCGGATAACCAGCGGCAATGACGAGGTTTGTTCCGGGGTGATACTTTTTGCCAAGAAAAATAAAATATAGAGACTTCCATGGACAACGACGGTACCCAGACCATCACTCGAATCGCTGAAATCATCATCAATGCCTTGCAACTGGAAGATGTTACTCCCCAGACCTTTGATCCGGACCTGGACCTGGTGGACGAAGTGGGCATTGACTCCATGGATCTGGCGACCATTGCTCTGGTTCTCCGTGACGAATACGGCATCCGGATCGATGAAGACGATTATCCCAAGCTGACCACCGTCCGCATCATCGCCGAGTACATCAACACCAAATTAACCAGTGGCGAATAAGTGATCGTACCGGCCAGGGAGTATAAATTCTCCGAGATCATAGCGGACCCGGGTATCCGGAAAAGATGGGACAAGGTGCGCCGGTACTTCTTTCTCCGTGAATCCACCTATGACATGAGCAACCGGTGCAATATCCGTTGCGAAGGTTGCTATTACTTTGCCGGCGAAAAACAGTTCGCCGAGGAAAACAGGGATCCGGCAGCCTGGCTCCAGCTTCTTGAGGCTGAAAAAGCGCGGGGCATCACCTTTGTCGTGCTCGCCGGGGCCGAACCGTCACTGGTCCCGGAGCTGTGTGAGGTCTGTTATGGAGTGATCCCCCTGGGAGCCATTGCCAGCAACGGATTGAACAGCCTCCCGCAGGAGATAGATTATCGGGTCCATATCTCGGTCTGGGGCAATGACCGGACCAGTCTTGCCATCAGAAAGGCCCCGGACATGCTTGTCCGGCAGATGGCAAACTATCAAAACGACCCCAGAGCCGTCTGGGTATATACTTTTACCCCGGTCAACATCGACGAAGCCAGGGAGGTTACGCAACTCCTTGCCAAAGGCGGCCTGAAAATCACCTTCAACATGTTTTCCGCCCCTGTCGGCTACAAAGGGCCGCTCCGCCATACTGCGGAAACCCTTGCGCAAACGGCGCAGGTTATGACCGAGCTGCTTGCCGAGTTTCCGGAAACCGTCCTTTTTTCGCCATACAATATCCTTGCCCACACCCGGCCTCAAGGGTTGCACGAACTTTTTTCCTGCTCCTATCCCCGGATGAACAAAGCAACGGATATCGGCCTTGGCAGAACATTTCGCCAATACCGCACCAACCTGCAGTGGGATCGCGAGGCGGCCTGCTGCGTGCCGGATACCGATTGTGACGACTGCCGTCATTATGCCGCGGGCAGTGCCGTGGTCACGGCCAGGATGTACCGTCATGCCACGGACCCGGTGACCTTCTCCGCCTGGCTTGACTATGTTGACACCTACCTGGCTGTCTGGGTTAAAGGGTATGAAAAAGGACCCAACCTCTGCGATGCGCCGGTTCTTCCCCCTCCAAACAATGAGTAGCATCCGGTATACATCATGAAAACCGTCAGCTCACTGCTCGATGATCACTGGTATGAGCGTTATAAAACCATTTCAAAGCTTAATATCCGCAGTTCCATCTATGACGTGACAGACCGCTGCAACCTGCGTTGCAAGGGGTGCTTCTTTTTTTCCTCGGGCGAGCATGAGGCTGCCTCGGAAGAAAAAGATGTCGGCAAATGGCACGCTTTTGTGGAAAAAGAAATGGACCGCGGGGTGAATCTGGCCATTCTCATCGGCGGTGAGCCCACCCTCTGCCTGGACCGGATTGAAGCCTTTTATAAGCGGCTGCCCACCTTCTGCGCCACCAATGGGCTGATCAAGGTGCCCCGGGACAGATTCCCCGACATGATGGTCGGCATTTCCCTGTGGGGCGATGCCGAGGATGAAACAACCCTGCGCGGCAAGGACACCTTCAAAATCTCCAGTGCCCACTACGCCGGGGATCCCCACGCCTATTACCTCTACACCATCACCCCCAAACAGCTTGGCAAGACCGAGAAGATCATCAAGAAAATCGAAGGGGTCGGGCTGAAGGTGCACATGCAGCTTTTGTCCAATGACGAGGCGGTGGATGGCTTCTCCTGGACCCCGGACGAACTTGTCACGGTGCGGGCGGAGATGGATGCGATGCTGGATGCCTACCCCCATACCGTAATTTCCTCCAAATATTACCACGAGATCATCACCACCGGAAAAATGCTGGGCAGACCGTTCGGCTGGATGGAATGCCCCTCGGTTACAGATACCATCGACAAACGGGATCCCCGCCCCAAGCGGCTGACCAATTTCATCCGCTGGGCCTCGGACCTTAAGACCGTTCACCGCTGCTGCACCTCGGAAACCCGTGACTGCGCCACCTGCAAGGATGGCGCTGCCCACATGAGCTGGGTTATGGTCAACAAGCGGGCGCACATGCGGAGTGCCGAGGAGCTGCAGAACTGGATCGAGGTGTACGAGATGTTTGCCAAACTCTATCAGTTTATTCCCTGGTAATCAGGATCCTCAAGGCTCGGCTGATGGGCTTAGGAGCCGTTGCCAAAGAACCTATGCAATTCCGCCCATTCCTTTACGGCTCCTTATGCCGTTTTGAGTACGCAAAATGACTAGGTTATCTTGCAGCAACGGCTTAAAAGACGCAGTCATTGTCGGCTACGATGCCATCTCTCCCCTGGGACATGACCTTGAAAGCCAATGGCAACAAGCCCTTGCCGGAAAAAGCGGCATCGGCCCGCTGACCCGTTTTCCCCTCAGCGATGATTTTCCGGTCAGGATTGCCGGCCAGGTTCCCTCCATCGACGATGCCGACTACCCCTTTCTTTCCGCCAGGCACCAAGCGGCCTGGAGTTCTCCCGTATTCAAGTACTCCCAGCTCACTGTCGCCAGGGCGCTGAAGCGAAGCCGGATTGCAATCACCCCGGACCTTGCCTCCCGGGTGGCCGTGACTTACAGCTCCGCCATCGGCGGTCTGGATGCGGTGCTGACCGCCGACAGAAGGATGCGGAGCGAAAACAAACTGCCCCATCCCTACGCCAACCCCAATGCCTGCATCAACATGATCGGCGGCAAGATCGCCATCCAGACCGGGGCCAGGGGGCCGATCACCTCCACCATCTCCGCCTGCGCCACAGGGCCGATGTCGCCATCTGCGGGGCGGTTGATTTTGCTTTGGTCGAACCGATCGTGGCCGGTTTTTATACCATGAACGGCGTCTACATCCCCAAGGAAGAGCGGGAAAATGATTCTCCGGCCGCAGCCAGCCGGCCATTTTCCGCCAACCGGCGGGGCTTTGTCCTCTCCGAGGGCGCGGGGGCGGTGATCCTTGCCACCCGGGAATTCGCCGAGGCGCACGGCCTGCCGTATCATTATGAACTTGCCGGTTGGGGCATGACCTCGGATGCCCACCACTTTGTCGCCCCGTATCTGGAAACGGTCAGGCAGTGCATGCTCGACGCGATACGCGATGCCGCCATCGCCCCCCAGGATATCGATGTGGTCAACGCCCATGCCGCCTCCACCAAAGTCGGCGACCAGGTGGAATGCGATGCCCTGCAAGCAGTTTTTCACCATGAGCTGCCGCCGGTCTGCGCCAACAAATCATTGATCGGACACGCCATGGGCGCCTCCAGCGTTATCGAGTCCATCTTTGCCCTCCAGGGGATGCGGGATGGTGTTGTGCCGCCCACCATCAATTATACTGCTGACCCCCAGATCGAAATTGACTGCGTGGCCGAGGGAAAACGACCGATAAACCAGGAGTTTGTTTTGAAAAACGCCTTTGGTTTCGGGGGCTGCAATAGTTGTGCGGTGTTCAAGAGAAGCAGTTAAAAAAAACAGAGGCTGATCCGCCGAAGTTCAATTACCAAAGCGGTCGCATTCTTTGCCTCCCCTTTTAACAAAGGGGGATTGCGGGGGATTTTATAGCTGAGTTGAGCAGCTTGCCTGCTCAAACGAAACGTATACCCGAAGGGTGAAAAACGACCAAAACGCAACCACCGGCTGCAAATCCCCCCTCGCCCCCCTTTGTTAAGGGGGGGATAAAAAGTACTACGTTCATACACAACACCCTGAAAGTCCCCCGGCCAAGCCGGGGGGTACCTTAAAGAGATTATGAAAGCACCGCTGAACAGAAAGGTATTTGTCGTCGGCTATGGTGCGGCAACCTCCCTTGGCAATACCTTTGCCTCCACCTGGGAGGCTGCCCTGGCCGGTCGGGCCGGTTTTCGCCGGATCAGCCGCTGTGAGGTCGCCACCCGCAGCAATGTGGTAGGAGAGATCCCGGACTGGGACCCGTCCAGGCTGGAGTATGTGAACCGGAAAGAGGCCTCTCTCTGGGATGCCGGTTTTATCTTTCTCACCATGGAGGTGTGCCGGGAGGCCCTGGCCAATGCCGGGCTTGCCATCGACCAGGAGACCGGCCCCAGGACCGGCTGCCTGATCGGTTCGGCCCTCAACGGCACGGATGCCTACCGGATTGCCATGGACAACTATGTCAACAAGGGCCCCCTGAAGGTGAGCCCCTATCTGCTGCCCAATCTCTGTGCCAATCTCCCGGCAGGCAAGGCCGGAATGCTCCTCGGCTTCACCGGGCCGGTCTTCTCGCCCCAGGGCGCCTGTGCCTCCGGCAATCACGCCATTGCCCTCGGATCCAGAATGATCCGGGACGGCGACTGCGACTTTGTTCTTGCCGGAGGCGTGGAAACCTGCCTGGTCCCGGAAATCATCCAGGGCTTTGCCAACATGCTGGCCACCATCAAGGTCGGGCCCAAGGACCGCGCCTTTGTTGACCCCACCCAGGCGTCACGGCCGTTCAGTATTGACCGCAAGGGCTTTGTGCTCTCCGAAGGCGGAGGGGTGGTGGTGCTGGCGGCCGAAGAGGCTGTCCGTGCCCTCGGCCTGACCGCCAGGGCCGAGGTGGCCGGGATCGGCTGGAACTCGGATGCCCATCACTTTACCCGGCCCAACCAGGAGACCATTGTCCAAGCTATCCATGGGGCCATTGCGGATGCGGAAATTACCCCCCGGGATATCGGGGCGATCAACGCCCACGGCACCTCAACCCCCACCGGTGACAGCACCGAGGTGGAGTGCCTCAGGGCGGTTTTTGGCCGTAACCTGCCCGGCATACCCGTGTCGGCAAACAAATCCCAGGTCGGCCACAGCCTGGGCGCCTCGGCGGCCATCGAGGCGGCCCTGGCCATCGAGGCCATGGGCAAGGGCATCGTCCTGCCCACAGTCAACCATATCCCGGACCCCGCGTTCAACGACCTGGATGTGGTCCCCAATCACGCCCGCAACCACCCGCATGAATTCGTGCTTTCCAATTCCTTCGGTTTTGGCGGCACCAACTGCTGTATCGTCTTTCGAGGAATGTGATGCGACCCAAACCATTTATCCCGGAATTCCTGGACACGCCCTCCCTGGTCAGGGACACCAACAGCGGCAAAATCTGGCATCGCTGCGAACAGCGCACCCTCTATGCGGACACGGATCGTTCCCAGGTCGTCTACCATGCGAACTACCTGAGATATTTCGAGTTCGGCCGAGCCTCGCTCATGCGGGAGGCCTCATACCCCTATAAAAAAGTTGAAGAAAGCGGCTACCTCTATCCCATTATCAAAACAGAGCTCAACTATTACTCGCCTCTTTTCTACGATGACCTGATGTACATCCATACCCGTCCGGCCACCATCGAGCTGGTCAAGCTGCAATTTGATTACCTGATCATCAGGGCCGAAACCGGTGAAATAGCCTGCACCGGTTTCACCAAACATTGCGCCGTGAACAGCAAGGGCATCCCGGTTGAGATCGATGTCAAGACCATTCGGCTCTGGCAGGAATTTCCCGGTTTATGACCAGCGACCTGACTACCGTTGCCATCCCTGTCCAACCCTGGTTTGCCGATCATTGCTTTAACGGCAGAATCGTGCTGCCGGCGGTGGAAACCATGCTCCTGCTGGCCACGGAGGTTGCCGCGATCCATCCGGAGATCAACCTCCGGGTCATGGACCATGTCCGTTTTGCCAGATTTCTGGAAATTCCGGCGCAAAGCAACACGGTGGAGGTTTTGTTTGAATGCCGGCAGAATAAAGACGGCTCGGTCCACGCCAAACTGCTCAGCCGGAGGCAGTCCAAGGCCATGGCTAGGCTGCAGGAACACGGCGAGATCCTCTTTTCCCCTGCCCCGGCAAACCATCATTGCATCGCAAATCTTCCCCCTGCCCCCCTGGCCGCATCTGAAACAAAGGTTCCGGCCGAACAGGTGTACCGGGAACTGGTGCCCTTTGGGCCAAGCTATCATACCCTGCAGGAGACCTTGCATCTCTCCGGCCAGGTCGCCTGGGGCAGACTGAAGGCACCTGTTTTTCAGCACGCACCTGACAGGGCCCGCGACAGCCTCGGCTCACCCTTTCCCCTGGACGGCGCCTTCCATGCCGCCTGTGTCCTGGGCCAACGCTTCACCGACTTTGTCCCCTTTCCCGTGGGCTTTGACCGGCGGATCATCAGCCGCCCCACCCAACCCGGGGGCAGCTATCGCACCAGGGTGCAACTGCTCTCCCGGAGCCGCGATGAGCTGCTCTTTGACCTGCGGATTTTTGACGACCAGGGGAATATTTTTGAGAGCGTCACCGGAATACGGATGCGCGATGTGAGCGGGGGGAAGATCAAGCCGCCGGAGTGGCTGCGGGACGGGCGGATAAAATGAGGATTTGTAAACGTAGTACTTTTTATTCCCCCCTTTAACAAAGGGGGGCGAGGGGGGATTTTCGGACGGGGATGCGATGTGGTCGTTCTTAAATCCCCCTTTGTCAAAGGGGGAGGCAAAAGAATGCCCAAATTATCTTTCCGCCCAGGCCAGCAGTTTCTCCATGGAGACCCTGGTGAGCCAGCGGAAAAAGATCAGGGAATAGACGGCGCCGCACAGATACATGCCGAGCAGAAAAACCAGATGCGACAGGCCATAGGTCAGGGGGCCGCCCACGACAACAACCAAGGGCTCATGCAGATGGATGGCCAGAAAGCCGAGGGCGGCAACCGCGGGCCAGCCGATGATATAGCTGACCATAATAGCCAGGAGGCCGAGAATGATCCTGAGGCTCGGCTTTTCCTTGAAGGCGGACAGATCGGCCTGCTCCGCCATGGCGGAACGAACAAAAGCGGTGGCCGCAATTTTTTCGATACTCTTTCTGATCACCTGGCGTGTCTCACGGTGGAAAGGGGGGAACGTGCTGCCGGGACTTATTTTTGCTAAGGTAATCAATTATTGACGGACTCGCAATAACCCCAAAACACAAAGGTCCGTAACGATAACTCAAAGACTTAACAACCACCGTCTAAAGACGGTGGGTTAAAATAAATGACTGAAAGTCAGGATACGGGTCGGATAGACCCGTCATGACTCCGTTTTAAAATCATC
>PHAW01000310.1 GCA_002841785.1 Deltaproteobacteria bacterium HGW-Deltaproteobacteria-3
CGGTCTGTTTGAAAAAGAGGGGGCGGACGCCTGGTTCAGCCATGAGCTGGCCGATTTCATCGGGGCTGACGCCAAATGCCGCAAATGCGGCTCCACCGAGTTTATCAAGGAAGAAGACATCCTCGATGTCTGGTTCGATTCCGGGGTGAGCTACGCCGCCGTTTTGGAGGAGCGTCCAGAGCTGGCCGCGCCTGCCGATCTGTATCTGGAAGGCAGCGACCAGCATCGCGGCTGGTTCCAGAGCGCGCTCTTGGCCTCGGTGGGCACCAGGGGCATCCCCCCCTACAAATCCGTGCTCACCCACGGCTTTGTCGTGGACGGCCAGGGCAAGAAGATGTCCAAGTCCATCGGCAACGTCATTGCCCCGGAGGAGATCATCAAGAAGTACGGGGCCGAGATTCTGCGCCTTTGGGTGGCTTCCGAGGATTACCGCGACGACATCAAGATCTCCGACACCATCCTCCAGCAACTGGCCGACGCCTACCGCAAGATCCGCAATACGGTGCGCTTCATCCTCGGCAATCTCTACGATTTCGACCCGGCCACCAACACCGTGCCGGACAGCGAGATGGACGAGCTGGACCGTTGGGCCTTATACCAGTTTGAGCTCTTGAAGATGAAGGTACTTAAGGGGTACGAGGTTTTTGAGTTCCACCCCGTGTTCCATGGCTTGACCAATTTCTGCACGGTGAGCATGAGCGCTCTGTATCTGGATGTTTTGAAAGACCGGCTCTACACCCTGCCCGCCGATTCCCGTGAGCGGCGGGCCGCCCAGACCGCCCTCTACGAAATCGTCGATGGTCTGACCCGGCTCATGGCCCCGGTCCTTACCTTCATGGCCGCCGAGGTGTGGGATTTTCTCCCCGGCAAAAGCCAGCGCGAGGACAATGTTTGTGTCGCCCTGTTCCCGGAGCTGAAACCGGAGCGGGTCGGCGATAAGGCGCTGGCTGAGAAGTGGGACAAGGTCTTGCGGGTGCGGGGCGAACTGACCAAGGCGCTGGAGATTGCCCGGCGCGACAAGGTTATCGGCCATTCCCTGGAGGCGGAGGTGGTGGTGGCTGCAGATGGCGAACTGGGCGGATTCCTGGCCGCTCATTGGGAAACCCTGCACAGCGTGGCCATTGTTTCCCGGATGGAGCTGATGGCTTCTCTGCCCGAACCTGGCTTTGTCAGCGCCGAGCTGCCGGAGCTCTCCGTGCTGGTGCGTTCGGCCAGGGGTGAGAAATGCGAGCGGTGCTGGCTGCGTTCCGAGGAGTTGGGCAGCGATGGTGAGCATCCCTCTCTCTGCCCCCGCTGCACCGCTGTGGTGAGCAATTGAAAAAGCCCGATTCGCCCATCATTCCGCTGGCCTGGCTGCTGGCGGTGGTTGTCCTCGATCAGGCAACCAAAGCACTGATCATGGAGCGGTTTGCCATGTTCGAGTTGCTGCCCGTCATCCCCGGCCTGTTCAACCTGACCTATCTCACCAACACCGGGGCGGCCTTCGGCATGCTGGCCGGAGCCCAGACCATCTGGCGGCAGGTCTTCTTTGTCGGCGTGGCCGTGCTCGCCCTTGGGGTGGCCATCGGCCTGATTGCCGGGGGCGCGGTGGGCAATCTCATCGACCGGCTGCGTTTCGGCGCGGTGGTGGATTTTTTGGATTTTTATGTCGGCAGCCACCACTGGCCGGCCTTCAATGTGGCGGACTCGGCCATTTGTGTTGGCGTCGGCCTGTTTATTTTGGGGAGTTTGCTGTACCCGCCGCGGGAAAGTGAGAAAGGCCAATAGTCAATAATTCTTTAAGGTAAACCGGCTTTGCCGGGGGACTCATAAAGGTTTGACCTTTACTGTAATCGTGTTCAGGCTGTTCCTGTGAATGTAGCGCCTTTATTCCCCCCTTTAGCAAAGGGGGGTGAGGGGGGATTTGCGGACTGGTTCGTGCAATGTCGGCATTTTGAAAAAATCCCCCTTGTATGTTTCGTTTTACTGGACAAGGAGAAGTGGTTGATAGTCAATCTTGTCTGGTCCGGCACAGCAGCTCGTATCCCCCTGGGGACA
>PHAW01000067.1 GCA_002841785.1 Deltaproteobacteria bacterium HGW-Deltaproteobacteria-3
AACATAACCAGCAACATCATCGATCTCACCTTGCTGGACACCCAATCCATCCGCCACCTGCTTCGCCTGGGCGCCAAGGACTATTACACCTTTTCCCACTGCGTCAATGTCGCGGTGTTCGGCATCGGCCTCTGGCTGATGATCCGCAAGGGCGATGACACCGAACTCCACGATTTTGCCCTTGGCTGCATCCTGCACGATGTGGGCAAAAGCCAGATCCTGGACTCCATCCTGAACAAACGAGGCAAACTCGACTACGAAGAATTCGAAATCATCAAGAAACACCCCGGCCAGGGCCATTGGCTCATGGCCAAGCACGCCTCCGAAACCACCCTCGACGTGATCATCCACCACCACGAAAAAATCAACGGCCAAGGCTATCCCCACGGACTCAAACGGGACCAGATCTCCGACAACGCCAAGATCGCCACCATTGCCGATGTGTACGACGCCCTGACAACCAACCGCCCGTACGCCGGAGCCAGACTCCCCATCAGCGCCCTGACCCTGATGAAGGAAGAGATGGTCGGCCACTTCGAGCAGAAACGGTTCGAGGATTTCATCCTGTTTTTAGGAGGAAGATCGGCCTGAGAAAAACAGTTTCCCTTCTCTTCTCAGCCAAACACAAGGAGCAACGCAGCATGTGGTCATCGAAAGACGTCTATTATATCTCGGACAGCACCGGAATACTTGCGACCAACCTGGGGCAGGCCCTGATCTGCCAGTTTCCGGAAATCAACTTCCATGAGGAAAAATTCCCCTTTGTCCTCAACAAGGAAGAAGCGAAGAAGATCCTCGACTATATCCTGAAAAAATCCTCCGGCCGCAGACCGTTGATTTTCAGCACCATCATGACCAAGGAAATCCGCGCTGTTTTCGATTCTCCCGAGGTGGAACTTTTCGACGCCTTTGAATTTTTCATGACCCGGCTGGAAGATTGCCTTGAAGCAAAAGCCCTGGGCGTTCCCGGCTTTTCCCGGCACATCGACAACCTGACCATGGCCAAGCGGGTCGAGGCGATCCACTACTGCCTGGAACATGACGATGGGGTCAATATCCATGAACTGGACGAGGCCGAGGTCATCCTCCTGGGGGTTTCCCGCTCCGGCAAGACCCCGGTCAGCGTGTATCTGGCAACACAGATGGGAATGAAATCGGCGAATTTCCCCCTCACCTCGGAGTACCTCAGTGCATACACCCTGCCGGAGGAAATAATCAAAAACCGGAAACGCGCCATCGGCCTGACCACCACCCCCGAGGTACTCCACAGTGTCCGCGAAAAACGGTACGCGGACAGCAACTATGCCAAGCGTTCCACCTGCAGCGAGGAGATCCAGACCGCCGAAACCATCTTCCACAACCACCAGATCCCCATTGTCTCCACAGCCGGAAAATCCATAGAAGAGGTTGCCACCCAGGTTTCCCAGGAGCTGGGCCTTTCCAAAAAACCGACCTCGCTGAACGAAGGCTCCTGATTATACGCCGGCAAACTTGCCGTCCGGCATGTTTGCTCCTGGAGCTTTTTTTTCATATCCCGCCAGACCACACAACATGGTATGCTGCCTTGAAAATCAGACGAAACGCTTTTGCGGCCTGAAATTCCACCCGACATTCCCCGTCCGAGGTTCTTTTTGACGTTATTATTCCGCACCATATTGCTTCTGCTGCTGGGTTGCTTCCTGCCGGAAAACGCCCTGGCCTTTCAGCCCCATGCCTACTCAGGACTGTACATCCATCAACTGGCCCACTTTTTCCTGATTGTCTCCCTGTTTTTTTTCGCCGTGAAAGCCCGCCAGACCCGCCTCGCGGCCCTCAAAGCCTGGCAATGCATCATCGCCGGAACCTGGATTCTCATACTCTGGAGCGGTGCCACCATGGTTGGACATTTCCTTGACCTGGAGATCGAAAATTCGTTGCACCTGCCCCCCGGGACAGAGATTTCCCATCTCCACCTCCGTGGCTGGAAAGAAACGTTGTACTATATCCTCAAGCTCGATCACCTCCTGGCCGTGCCGGCCATGGTATTTTTGCATCGGGGTCTCAAGCTGCTGCGCAAGGGCGAGCCAACGCTCTCTTCCCCGGGGCAGGGCCGCCCATGATCAGCATCTCCATGCTCCCGGTCTGGATTTTTGATTTCGCGGGCGCCCTGGCCATGATCATTCTTTCCGGGCTCTGCCTCCATCATGCCCTGGCCTTGACCCGCGCCGACCGGGGAAGCCCCCTGGCCATCTTCCTTCTCTGGTTCTGCGGAGCGATCTTCGCCCTCGCCCTGTCGCGCTCCAGCGGTCACATCCTCAAACACCTCCTCACCTTCTCCGGCAAGGAAGACCTCTGGCTCGTATTGGCCCCATACAGCGGTTCCATCAACAGCATGGCCTTTATCGTCATCGCCTCGGTGACCCTGTTTTTCAACCGCATTGAAACCATTATGGAACGGATGGTGCAAGACCGCGAAAAGATCGAAAAAAACAGCCAGGATCTTTTCCGCCTCAACAAGGACATCGAGGCGGTCATCGCAGAACGGACCAAGGCGGGCATGGCCCTGCGCATCGCCCATGAGGTGCGCAACCCGATCACCATCATCGGCGGCATGGTCCGCCGCCTCCTCAACGCCTATCCGCCCGAGGAAGAGGGGCGGCTGAAACTGACCCATATCCTCGACCAGGCCCGCAAACTTGAAAATCTGGTGAGCAAATTCGAAGCCGTCCGGCCATTGTCGCGGAGGCCGCTGAGTTGTTGCAGGCAGAGGCCCGAGCCAAGGAGGTCAGCCTCATCCCCGCCCTCAGCCGGATCCCGCTTTTTTTCCATGGCAACAGCTCGCTCATCAAGATCGCCCTTGCCCATTTGCTCCGCAACGCGGTGAATGCCTGCACCAAAGGCAATACGGTCATCATCGCCACCGAGATGACCTCCGCCGGCTGTCAGGTAAAAATTACCGATGACGGACGGGGAATCTCCGGGGAAATCCTCGAGGTTATCTTCGACCCCTATCGCCACGTCAACCGGCAGAGCTCCGGCCTGGGGCTGCCCTATGTCAAACAGATCATCAACGAGCACCTGGGCACGGTCACCGTCACCAGTGAGCAGGGCAAGGGAACCACCATCCTGATCATCCTGCCGACCCACCTTGGCGAGCTCACCGGCGCTGCCGGCGGTATCTATGCCATCTGAGGATTCTTTTCCGCTTCGCAACATCTATTAGAAATACCCGGCACAATGTGCTATGGTGTGCGATTGTTCTTTCCCACAACTGACAATCTCAGCCTATAGCGCCTACCCATGCTTGCCATCAATCAGCTTTCCATCCAGTTCGGGCTCAAACACCTGTTCAAGAATGTCTCGGTCCGCGTCCACCCCGGCGAAAAAATCGGCCTGGTCGGCGTCAACGGCGCGGGCAAATCCACCCTGCTCAAGATCATGGCGCAAGTCAAGCATGTGGATGACGGCGTCCTGGCCCGGTCCAAAAACATCAGCATCGGCTATCTTCCCCAGGAAATCGCCTCCTTTGCCCCGGGCCGCACCCTGTTTGACGAGGCGAAAACCGCCTTTGCCGAAGCGCTGTCCCTGCAAAAAGAGCTCGACCGGGTCAACCAGGCCCTGGGCCAGGTGCCGCCGGAAGACCCCGGATTCGCCGATCTGCTCCACCGCCAGGGCGATCTGCAGCACCGGCTGGACCAGTCCGACATCTTCACCATGGAGTCTCAGGTTGAAAGGATTCTCCTTGGGTTGGGCTTCAGCCAGAGCGATTTCAGCAAGGACAGCATCTCCTTTAGTGGCGGCTGGCTCATGCGGCTGATGCTGGCCAAGATCCTCCTTGCCAAGCCGGACCTCCTGCTGCTGGACGAACCGACCAACCATCTCGATATCGAGTCGCTCACCTGGCTTGAGGAATTCCTGAAAAATCACCGGGGAGCCATGGTGATGATCTCCCATGACCGCTCCTTTCTCGACAACCTCACCACCACCACCTGGGAAATCTCCCTGGGCGAGCTCACGGTCTACAAGGGCAATTACTCGAAATACCTGGTGGATAAGGCAAACCGGATGATCATCAAGCGGGCGGCCTATGAAAATCAGCAGGCCATGATCGAGCAGACCATGAAATTCGTGGACCGGTTCCGCTCAAAAGCCACCAAGGCCACCCAGGTGCAGAGCCGCCTCAAGCAACTGGACAAGATCGAGATAATCGAGCTGGACGAAACGGAAAACACCATCGCCTTCCGCTTTCCGCCCTCTCCGCCTTCCGGCAGAACCGTGCTGGAGGTCGAGAAGATGAGCAAACAGTTCGGCGGGCAGGCGGTGTTCACAGATCTCTCCCTTACCCTGCAACGCGGCGAGAAACTGGCCGTGCTCGGGGTCAACGGCGCTGGCAAATCCACCCTGGTGAAAATCCTGGCCGGTCTCATCACCCCGGACAGCGGCGCCATCCGCTTCGGCCACAACGTGACCATCTCCTACTTCGGCCAACACCAGGCCCAGGAGCTTGACTCCCGCTACACGGTGCTGGAAACCCTGAGCCATGTGAACAACGACTTGAGCGTCACCCAGACCCGTTCCCTGCTGGGCGCCTTCCTGTTTCGCGGCGACGATGTGGACAAGAAGGTGGGGGTGCTCTCGGGCGGCGAAAAAAGCCGGGTGGCCCTGGCCAAGATGATCGCCACCCCGGCCAATCTCCTCATCCTGGACGAGCCCACCAACCATCTGGACATCCAGTCCCAGGAGGTGCTCCAGGAGGCGATGCGCCAATACGACGGCTCCATCATCGTGGTTTCCCACAACCGCTATTTTGCCAACTCCTTTGTCGGCAAGGTGCTGGAAATCAAATCCGGCCACGGCACCATCTTTGACGGCAATATCGACTACTACCTCCACAAAACCCATGCCGAGGCGGCCAGCACCCCGCCGAAAACCGCAGCCAAGCCTGAACCGAGCGACGGCCACCCCCCGGAAAAACAGGGGAAAAAGAGCAAGGAAGCCCGCAAACTGCAAGCGGAAATGCGCCAGCAAAAAACCCGGGAGATCGCGCCGCTCAAGAAAATCGTCGACCGCGCCGAACAGGAGATCGAAGACTTCGAAACCAGAAAAACCCAGCTCGAGCAAGCCATGGCCGACCCGGAACTGTACAAGGATCAGGACCGCTTTGCCGAGCTCAACAACGAATACACCTCCCTCGGCCGCAAGCTGAAAAGGACCTACGCGGACTGGGAGCAGGCCCAGGCCAAAATGGAAGCGATTGAAGCCCGCTTCGCCGGAGCGGGCGAAGAATAGTTTCCCCCGCCGCAAACACGCGCATCCCTCTTGACCGGCACCGCATTTGCCGGTATCTTCAACGCTTGTTTTCTCGTGCCCCCAAAGGACTTACCCATCGTAAAAACGAACAGTTAATCATATTCCCCCTTTTTACCCATTCCACTATTCCGGAGGTCACAATGAAAAAAATCCACCCGGCTACAAAACTCACCTGCACCCTCGCCTGCGCCGCCCTGCTGGCCTATGCCCCGGCTGTCCTTGCCTCGGGCGGCGGCCACGACGGACCGGCTGTCAAGGTCAAGAGCGCGGAAGCCACTGTCAAGGCGGCGATCAGCGGCAACGACCAGTTCACCGGCCACAACGACAGCCACCACTTCGACGGTTTCCAGACCGGCCAGACCCCGACCCTCACCGTGGTCACCTGTTCCGACTCCCGGGTACACACCCACCTGTTCGGCATGGCGCCGGACAACAACATCTTCGTGATCCGCAACATCGGCAACCAGGTCAAAAACGCCGAAGGTTCGGTGGATTACGGCGTGCGCCACTTGCCCACCAAGATTCTCCTGATCATGGGCCATTCCAGTTGCGGTGCGATCAAGGCGGCCATGGGCGACTATTCCGGCGAGACCAAGGGCATCAAGGCCGAGCTGGACAACCTGAAGCCGGTGATCGCGGCTGACGACAAGAGCGGCGACGCCAACGCACGCTGGAGCAAGAACGTGGAGCGCAACGTGGACTACCAGGTCAAGACCGCCCTGGAGCTGTACAGGGAAAAGATTGCGGCCAAGGAGCTGACCGTGGTCGGCGCGGTCTATGACTTCAACGACCACTACGGCAAGGGCCGCGGCAGGCTGGTGATCACCAATATCAACGGCGAGACCGCCCCGAACAAGATCATGGACCATCCGGTGCTTAAAGAGCTGAGCCGGGGCGAGATCGTCAACCATGTGGGCAGTTTGGCCCCGGCCCTTTAAGCCAATGGACCATTCCATCCGCCTGCAGATCGAGGAGCGCGAGGCCGCAAGCCTCGCGCCCTATGCCGCCTTAAGCCGCAACACCAAAGGCAGGTTCAGGCCCGAAGAGGAGTGCCCCATCCGGGGCGCCTTTCAGCGGGACCGGGACCGGATCATCCACTGCAAGTCATTCCGCCGCCTCAAGCATAAAACCCAGGTGTTCCTGGCCCCCACCGGCGACCATTACCGGACCCGGCTCACCCATGTGCTCGAGGTAAGCCAGATCGCCCGGACCATCTCCGTGGCCCTGCGCCTCAACGGCCATCTCACCGAGGCCATCGCCCTGGGCCATGATCTCGGCCACACTCCCTTCGGCCACGCCGGGGAAGCGGTGCTGGACGAGCTCTACCCCCAGGGATTCCGCCACTACGACCAGAGCCTGCGGGTGGTGAACATCCTGGAAAAAAAGGGCGAGGGGCTCAACCTCACCGTGGAGGTGCTGGACGGCATTGCCAAGCATTCCAAGGGGAGGCGGGAGATCCTGCCCCTGGACATCTCCGAGCTGCCCGCCACC
Source organism: Deltaproteobacteria bacterium HGW-Deltaproteobacteria-3 (assembly GCA_002841785.1). GTDB lineage: Bacteria > Desulfobacterota > Desulfobulbia > Desulfobulbales > Desulfurivibrionaceae > Thiovibrio. The sequence continues at coordinate 6,781 of PHAW01000067.1, forward strand.
ATGGAAGGCAGGGTGGTGCGCATCGCAGACATCATCGCCTATGTGAACCACGATCTGGACGATGCGGTCCGGGCCGGAATTCTCAGCGAGTCGCAGATCCCCAGCCATCTCCAAAAGCTGTTCGGGCCCAGCCACTCGGGGCGGATCTGCACCATGGTCAACGATCTTGTGGTCCAGACCCTGAAAAACGGGGGGGAAACCCTGGCCATGAGCCCAATTCTGCTGGAAGGCATAGCGGAGCTGCGCTCCTTTCTCTATGAAAACGTCTACGAAACCAACCGGGTGCACGACGATTTCATCAAGGCCAAAAAGGTGCTGCGGGAGCTGTACGAGTATTTCATCACCAAGGACGACCACTGGGAAAGGGTTATCGACTATGACGAGGCGACCCCGCGGGAACAGATGGTCTGCGACTTCATTGCCGGCATGACCGACCGCTATGCCCTGGATCTCTACACCAATATCTTTCTTCCCAAACCCTGGAGTGTAATGTAACCGATGAGCGAAAACCCTTCCCTCCCGACCGGCGACCACGAGTTGGCCAAGGCCTACGAATTCAAAGAGGTTGAGGCCAGGTGGTATCAAAAATGGCTTGAACAGAAGAATTTCCAGGCCACCATGGACGAGTCCAAGCCCTCCTTTGCCATCGTCATCCCGCCGCCCAACGTCACCGGGGTGCTCCATGTGGGCCATGCCCTGAACAACACCATGCAGGATGTCCTGGTCCGCTACAAGCGAATGTGCGGCTACAACACCCTCTGGGTGCCCGGCACCGACCACGCCGGCATCGCCACCCAAAACGTGGTGGAGCGCCAGCTTGCCACCGAAAGCAAAACCCGCCACGATCTCGGCCGCGAGAAGTTCATCGAGCGGGTCTGGCAATGGCGCGAGGAAAAAGGCGGCACCATCATCAACCAGCTCAAGCACCTGGGCTGCTCCTGCGACTGGGACCGAGAACGCTTCACCATGGACGAGGGGCTGTCCAAGGCGGTGCGCACCGTCTTTGTCCGCCTTTACAAAGAAGGGCTGATCTACAAGGGCGACTACATCGTCAACTGGTGCCCCCGCTGCAAAACCGCGCTCTCCGACGACGAGGTCGAGCATGAGGACACAGCAGGCAAGCTCTACCACATCCGCTACCCCTATGCCGACGGCTCGGGCCACGTGGTGGTCGCCACCACCCGGCCCGAGACCATGCTGGGCGACACCGGTGTGGCCGTGCATCCCGACGATGCGCGTTACAGCCACCTGAAAACCATCGGCATCAAGCTGCCTCTCACCAACCGCATCATCCCGGTGGTTTTCGACCACCATGTGGAACGGGAGTTCGGCACCGGGGCGCTCAAGGTCACCCCGTCCCACGACCGCAACGACTACGAAATCGGGCTGCGCCACAACCTCGAACGGATCAAGGTCATGGATGACTCCGGGATCATGAACGAGGCAGCCGGCTCCTATGCGGGACTGGACCGTTTTGCCTGCCGCAAACAGATCGTCGCCGACCTGGAGGCCGAGGGGTTCCTGGAAAAGATCGAGGAGTATGCCCATGCGGTGGGCCAGTGCTACCGCTGCAAAACCGTGGTCGAACCCACCACCTCGCTGCAGTGGTTCGTTTCCGTCAAGCCCCTTGCCGCCCAGGCCGTGGCCGCGGTGCGGGACGGGCGGATCGCCATCCATCCCAAGACCTGGTACAACACCTTCTACGCCTGGATGGACAACATCCGCGACTGGTGCATCTCCCGCCAGATCTGGTGGGGCCATCAGATCCCGGCCTGGACCTGCGACGACTGCGGCCATTTTATGGTCGAAGAGCAAGCCCCCACATCTTGCGAAAAATGCGGCTCCACCAAGCTCACCCAGGAAACCGACGTGCTGGACACCTGGTTCTCCTCGGCCCTCTGGCCCTTTTCCACCCTGGGCTGGCCCGATAACACCAAGGAACTGAAGCTCTTCTACCCGACCTCGGTGCTGATCACCAGCTTCGACATCCTCTTCTTCTGGGTGGCGAGGATGATGATGATGGGCATCCACATTATGGGCGAGGTGCCCTTCAAGGACGTCTACCTCCACGCCCTGGTCCGCGACAAGCACGGCAAGAAGATGAGCAAGTCCACGGGCAACGTCATCGACCCGCTGGTGGTTATGGCCGAGTACGGCACCGACGCCCTGCGCTTCACCCTCACCGCCTTTGCCGCCCAAGGCCGGGAGATCAAACTCGCCGAGGAACGCATCGAGGGCTACCGCCACTTCATCAACAAGATCTGGAACGCGGCCCGCTTCGCCCTCATGCACATCAAGGAGTGCGATCCCGCGATCAGCAAGAATATCGACCCCGCCGCCCTGCCCCTGGCCCACCGCTGGATTCTCCACCGCCTCAACCAGGCGATCACCGAGACACGCCAGGCCCTGGACGACTACCGCTTCAACGACGCCGCCTCGACCATTTACCAGTTCGTCTGGAACGAGTTCTGCGACTGGTACCTGGAATGGATCAAGAGCGATCTCTACGGCGACAACGCCGCAGCCAAGGCGCAATCCCAGGCAGTGCTCCTGGCGGTGCTGGAAAACGTGCTCAAGCTCCTGCACCCCATCACCCCCTTTGTCACCGAAGAGATCTGGCATGTCCTGCCCGGCGAGCGGACCAGCATCATGGTCGAAGCCTTCCCCACCCCGAACCCGGCCTGGGACGATGCTGAAGCCGCAGAGCTGGCCGCGCTGTTCATGGGGATCGTCGGCGGCATCCGCAACATCCGCAGCGAGGCCATGATCCATCCCTCCGCCGAGATCGAGGTTCTGATCGTTTGCCACGACGAGGGCAAACACGCAGGCTTGACCTCCCTTGCCGGTTCCCTCAAAACCCTTACCCGGACCGGCACCATGGCCGTACAGAAGGAAGGCACCCGGCCCAAGGGCGCGGCCTCCTATCTCTATACCGACATCGAGATCTTCGTGCCCCTGGCCGGACTGGTGGATGTGGACAAGGAGCAGGCCAAGCTCACGAAGGACCAGGACAAGACCGAGGGTGAGCTGGCCCGATGCCAGGGCAAGCTGGCCAATGAGAAATTCATGGCCAATGCCCCGGAAGAAGTAAAGGCCAAGGAGCGGGAGAAAGTCGGAGAGATGGAAGCGAAGTTGGAAAAAATCAAGGCCGGCATGGCCCGGCTTGAGGAGTTGCGCTGAGGTTTGGCTGTGAATATCCGAAATTCTAAGCTGACCCCATGCTTACCGTTTGTGAAAAAGGCGGGCTGATCGGATTTACACCAAGTAGAATACAGGCATCGCCTTTCCCCTGTATTCACCACCGATTCCTGGATTGACAATCAGCCAGGGAGTATGGGATGCTCCTTGAAACGGTTTGGGGCACATCACGAAACTTTAAATATCAGGGACGTCCCCTTTTGCCGTCCCCTTTTGCCGTCCCCTTTTGCCTGCGGCGCCTGCTGACCGGTTACGCAGTGGTTTTCAATCTGCGCCACCAGCGATCCGGACATCTTTTTCAAAACCGCTACAAGTCCATTGTCTGCGACAAAGACTCCTATCTCCTGGAGCTGGTG
>PHAW01000068.1 GCA_002841785.1 Deltaproteobacteria bacterium HGW-Deltaproteobacteria-3
CTACGCCAAGGATGATGAAAAAGCCCATCTTGGATTTCTTTTTAGGATCCTGTTCTGTTGCCTGTGGGTCTTTTTCCGCAGCCATGGTTCTGTCTCCTCAAGGAAAAAGGAAGGCTGGAAAATCCCGGAGCCTTCTCTTTGGTTTGATTGTAAAGCAAGCATTGTGCCGCGAGGCTTTTCTTGTGTATAACAGTATATGTAAATTATCGGTAATTCAATGTATTTCTGGAAAATAACCTGGAGGGCCGGTCTTTTTCCGGCACGGTGTGCAGGGAAATCTTTCGTCATGATTTTGACTTCAACCGGACAGAGTGTCAAAAAAATATCGAGAATTAGCGGAAATCGGTGCCGGCCTCCGGAAAAAGTGCGCAGAAGGGGAAAAATAATGATGGTATTCCAGGTTGTTGCGAGACTGTTGCGGTCCGATCGGAGGGGGCATGGAGCTTCGCGTATGTGAGGTTGGTCTGGCTGCATGCCATCAGTATGACCGGAGGCTCTTGAAGGATCGGGTGGAGATGCTGTGCAACGGACTGGGCTTTCGGGTCTCCCCGGGAAGCAGGGTGCTGCTCAAGCCCAATCTGGTTTCTGCGGTGCGGAACAAAGGGCTGGCCTGCACCCGCCCGGAGGTTGTCGCTGCCGTGGCGGAGTGGTTTCTCGATCAGGGGGCCACGGTGCGGGTCGGCGATTCGCCGGCATTCGGCACGGCCGTCGGGGTTATGGCTGCCTGCGGCATCACTGCGGCGTTGAAAGGTCTGCCTGTGGCCATGGTCAATTTCGAGAAGGCGCAGCCGGTCCGTCTCGCCTCCGGGCTGTCCGTCGGGGTGGCGCGGGCGGTGGGCGAGTGCGATCTGCTGGTCAATCTGCCCAAGATCAAAGCCCATGGCCAGCTCTATCTGAGTCTGGCAGTAAAGAATTATTTCGGGGCGGTGGTGGGGTTCCGCAAGCCCTGGCTTCATGCCCGGCATGGCGACATCGACAATCGGTTCGAAGCCCTGCTGGTCGACCTTCTTGCTGTGCTCCCCGGAGGGATTACCCTGGCCGACGGGGTGGAGGCCATGCACGCGGACGGACCGGTGGCGGGCAAGCCTTTTCCTCTCCATCTGCTGGCGGGAGGGCTCAATCCCGTGGCCCTGGACACGGCCCTGATCGCCGTGCTCGGCCTTCCCCCCCAGGCAAGCCCTGTCTGGCGGGAATGTTGCCGGCGCAACCTTGCCGGGAGCACCCTTATGGAGCTGTCTTTCCCGCTTGCCAGGCCGGAAGAGGTCGCGGCCCAGGGATTTCAGGCGCCTTCCCGCTTGCGACCGGTGAGTTTTCATCCCTGGCGCCTCTTGCTGGGCACCGTGAAAAGGGTTATGGCCAGGTAGGCGGGGAGTGCCGGATGCCGGCGAGGCGGGAAAGTCTTCTTTACTTTCCCGCCTGAAAATTTTATCGTGGCCAGCACATTGATGCTCAGCAACCCATTACGGGGACAGCTATAAAGAGGAGTAGGGGTATGTTCAATCTGCGCGGAAAAGTAGGCTTGGTAACCGGCAGTTCACGCGGGATCGGCAAGGCGATCGCGCTGCGGCTTGCGGAAAACGGGGTTGATCTGGTGGTGAACTACGTGCGCCATCGGCAGGATGCGGAGGCCACCGCTCGTCTCATCGAGGAAAAAGGGGCGCGCTGTCTGGTGGTCAAGGCCAACGTGGCCAACGACGAGGATCTCCAGGGGATGTTCGGTCTGATCAAAAGCGAGTTCGGCCATCTGGATTTTCTCATCAGCAATGCTGCCTCCGGCGTTTTGAAACCGGCGCTTGAGCTGAGCAGCCGCCACTGGAACTGGGCCATGGAGATCAATGCCCGGGCCCTGCTGTCTCTCACCCAGCAGGCCGTGCCGCTCATGAGCAAGGGGGCCAGGATCATGGCGGTTTCCAGCATGGGAGCGGTGCGGGCCGTGGAGAATTACACGGCGGTGGGCGCCTCCAAGGCGGCGCTTGAGTCGCTGGTCCGCCATCTCGCGGTGGAACTGGGACCCATGGGGATTAACGTCAACACCATCAGCGCCGGCGCCGTGGATACCGAGGCCTTGAAAAAATTCCCCAACCGGGAACAGATTCTCGATGGCGCCCTGCAACGCACCCCCATGGGGCGGCTGACCACCCCTGAAGATGTGGCGGATGTTGCGCTGTTTCTCTGCAGTGATCTGGCCGCCATGATCCAGGGGCAGACCATCGTCGTGGACGGTGGTTATTCCATCCGGGCCTGAGCCCGATTTATGGACGCCTTCCGGACACAGGAGCGACTGATCCTGGCCTCGGGTTCGCCCCGGCGGCGCGATTTCCTTGCCGAATTGGGCTTGGTCTTTGAGGTGCGGGTGACGGACATTGACGAGACCCCGCAGCCCGGCGAGCAGCCCGTTGATTTTGTCGCCCGCCTGGCCCAGGAAAAGGCCCAGGCCGTGGATATTCCTGAGGCTTGGGTTTTGGCCGCCGATACCGCAGTGGTGGTGGACGGGGAAATCCTCGGCAAGCCAGGCGATGAAGCCGATGCCTGCGCCATGCTCATGCGGCTCTCCGACCGATGGCATGAGGTGTGGACCGGATTCTCCCTCTGCCGGCAGGCGACAGGGGAGCTCTGCACGAAAACCGTCGGCACCAGGGTCCGTTTTTTGCTGCTCACCCCGGAGTTGTGCCGGGCCTACGTTCGCACCGGAGAACCCCTGGACAAGGCGGGGGCCTACGGGATTCAGGGCAAGGGCTGTTTCCTGGTCCGGGAAATCAGCGGCTCCTATACCAATGTGGTGGGGTTGCCCATGACCGAGGTGCTGGAAGCGTTGTTGCACCACAAGGTAATTGCGCTGATGGATGGTTTGTGAGAAGATCATTGCAGCCATGGACGCATCACAGCCCAATATCTTCGTTGCCCGCCAGCCTATCTTCAAGAGGAATAAGGAGGTATTCGCCTACGAGCTGCTCTTCCGTTCCGGCCTGACCAATTACTTCGACCCCTTGCAGGACGGGGAAGAGGCCACCTCCAAGGTTATCACCAACAGCTTTCTCCTCATCGGCATTCCCGCCATCACCGAAGGAAAAAAGGCGTTCATCAATTTCAGCGAAGATATGCTGCTCAAGGGGTATCCCTCGCTGTTTCCCAAAGAGATCGCCGTGGTTGAGGTGCTGGAAACGGTGGGCGCCACGCCCGAGGTGGTGCAGGCCTGTGAGGCGCTGGTCGGGGAAGGATATGTCCTGGCTCTCGACGATTTTCTCTACGAAGACCGTTTCTTGCCGCTCATCAAGCTGGCCAAAATCATCAAATTTGACATCCGCCAGATGAGCCTTGCCGAGCTCGAACACCAGGCCAAGATTGTCAGCCGCTACAACGTGAAGTTGCTGGCGGAGAAAATCGAAACCAATGAAGAGTTTGAGGCCACCAAGAAGCTGGGTTTTGAGCTGTTTCAGGGATATTTTTTCAGCCGGCCCCATATCATGGAGGGACGGGACATCCCCGGTTCCAAGCTCCATTACCTGCAGGTGCTGAAAGTAATCCAAGATGAGGATTACGATTTTGCCGAGCTTGCCAAGTATGTCAGCCGTGATGTCTCCCTGGCCTACAAGCTGCTCAAATATGCGAATTCCGCCTATTTTGCCAGGAGGCAGAAGGTGGAGAGCATCGAGATGGCCGTGGCCATGCTGGGGCAGCTTACCTTGCGGAAATGGCTGTCGCTGATGATGCTTTCCTATCTCGCCGATGACAAGCCGTCCGAGCTGTTGCGGTTGGCGGCTTTCCGGGGCAGCTTTTGCGAGCTGATCACCGATCAGCTTCTGGGCCGGCGCAAGGAGGCGGGGATGTTCCACACGGTGGGGATGTTCTCGTTGCTGCCCGCCATGTTGGACAAAGCCATGGCGGATATCCTGCCGGAGCTGGCCCTGCCCGAGAATATCCAGGAGGCGCTGCTCGTCGAGGTCGCAACCCCCCTTTCCCGCACCCTCAGACTGGTCATGGCCTACGAACGTGGCGACTGGGAAAAGACCGCCCGCCTGGCAGGAAAGCTTAAGATTAACCTCGACTCCCTGCCCTTGCTCTACGAGCAGGCCATTGAAATCGCTCAGGTCCAGCTTACTGACTGATGTTCTGTAAGCAGAATGGCTTTGGGTCGCAAGGGGAAATGAAAAAAACAGAGGTGTGAACGTATCGCCGGTAGTCCAAGTCCTATGGTTGGTTAGTCAACAAATCGACAACGGCGGAAAGGCGTGGCACTACTTCGTCCAGGCAAGCACCAGCATCGCCAGAACCAGATAGCGCCCCGCCTTGGCCAGGGTAACCATCAGGAGAAAACTCCAGAGGGGCTCGCGCATGAGGCCGGCCACCACGGTAAGGGGATCGCCGATGATGGGCGCCCAGCTCAGCAGCAGGCTCCAACGGCCATAGCGGTGATAGGAGCTCCGGGCTTTTTCAAGATTGTGCTCCTTGACCGGAAACCAGGGTTTCTCCCGGAAATACTCGATGGAGCGTCCCATCCACCAGTTTGCCGCCGACCCAAGCACATTGCCGCAGGTGGCAACGAGAAGCAGAGCCCAGGCCGGATGCCGATCCGCGAAAAGCAGCCCGGCAAGCACCGTCTCGGACTGGAGGGGGAGCAGGGTCGCGGCGCCGAACGCAGAGAGAAACAACCCGAGGTGCCCGGTTAGCTCCCACATCGACATCGCCCTGCAATAAATACCGTTCTCAACGGCATGAAAATTCGTCCATTTCAAGAAGAAACCGGCAGGAAAAAGGCGGCGGGCCATGCAATGCCCGCCGCCAGCCCAAGTTGCCACTCATGTGCAATTGGCGCGTTTGTACGGCCGCCTAGAGCACACGCTTGATTTGCTCGTAATCGCCGCTGGTTTTCAGGGCAACTGTCACTTCGGCGTCGGAGCGGTTGCGCCAGAACCAACCATGCTTGCCATCAAAGGCCGCCTGGAGTTTGCCGGTGGCTCCTGTCTCGTTCTGGCCCTTGCCATAGCCATGATAAAACCCTTTGGGCGCGTTGTCCGGGTCTCCGTGCGTGTCGAAATTGACGCCTCCTCCCATGGTGGTCCATTCATAGTGGGCTATGGCGTCTTTTTTCATGGCAAGCTTCACCTCCGCTCCCTGTCCAGGGGCAAGCGTGATTGTCAGGGAGTGCTGCTGGTCCGCTTTCTGCTTTTGGGTGCCGGCCGTCGCAGTTGAGCCTCCTTCAGCCGGGCGTGCGGCAGGTTCGGCCGCAACGGGCGTGCTGTCCGTCAAGGGCTTCTGCTCGCTCCACGCCTCGGCCGCCAGCGCGACCTTTATCTCGCCCATCCGGGTAAGATCGAGTGCTCGGCCAATACCGGTCGGATCAATGCCGTATTCGGCGGGCAGAATTGTCGTGACGAGCAACACTACGGCGACCAGGGCCGCGACAACGGTGGAACGCAATAATTTGCCCGTGCTGGGCAGTTCGGCGCGGGTGGGAAGATCGGAATTATACATTGGAAGAAACCTCCTTGGGATTTTCAGGAAACAACAAAGCCAGTGAGCTGATAGCCGATCAACACGAATCCGGCGCTCATCATGGCGACATTGGCGGTATAGGCGTACTTGAAAAAGGCGGCGGTTCGACGCCAGTAGCCGATCGCGATCAGGATAGCGCCCAAGCCAAGCAACTGGCCGATCTCGACGCCGACGTTGAAGGCGAGCAGGTTCGGCAGGAGGCCGTCACGCGCTATTTCATACTCCTGAATTTTCGCGGCCAGGCCGAACCCATGGAAAAGACCAAAAATGAGGGTCGCCACCTTGGTGTTGGGTTGCACGCCGAACCAGCGCTGAAAGGCGCCGATGTTGTCAAGCGCCTTGTACACCACTGACAGGCCGATGATCGCGTCGATGAGATAGGCGTTGACGTTTACTCCGGCATAAACGCCGTACAACAGGGTGCTTGAATGACCGATCGCGAACAGGCTCACATAGATCGCGATATCCTTCAAGCGGTACAGGAAGAAGATTACTCCTGCGAGAAACAGCAGATGATCGTACCCCGTGACCATGTGCTTGGCGCCGAGGTAGGTAAAAGGCAACAGATTGAGGCCGGAAATCTCCTGAATGTATCCCTTGTCGCCTTCCGCCACGCCGTGGGCGTGCGCGGCGACACTGAGCAGGAGGGGGATGAGGGTAAAGACAAGCACACGCATGCATGCCCCGAATCCCTTTGTGGCCGGAAAACCACGGGCCTCTTTTGATAATAACTGAAATGTCATATATTTATCTCCAAAATGCGCAACATGCTGACGTGAAGAGAATACAACACCGTTGCGCGCATGCCCAAAAAAGGTTCATGCGCGTGGTGTCCGGATAAGGCCATGGACTGCTGAAATCGCAGTGGGATGCACGATAAAGCTGAGTTGGGCAGCTTGGCCGCTCAAACGAAACGTATGCCCTCTGGGTGTAAAATCCAGATCATGGCCGTCGATGAATTGAGGACTTGCGGACCAGCGCCGCAAAAGGTTAGACGCTGTTCGGAGGAGGCGGACAAAGATCGAGAAACATCTCTGGGATGGAAGGAGCGTCTTCGAAAAAGCTCAGGCGTGAAAGGAAGATTGCGGGAAGCGAGGGAGGTGTCCAGAGGTTGAAGTCGTGGCTGTGGTGATGGTGGTCGTCGCAGCACCCTTCTTCCTTGTGGGGCTGGGGGATGGAATCATGCCCATGCCCCAGCGGGTCAATCTCCGCATGGAGCTTGAAACAACCGGCGTCAGTCTCGGCTGAAGTCCGCGATTCGGCCGGCATCACAGGCTGTCTCTCGGTTACATGGAAACCGAAGGAAACGCCGTTCGCGGAAAAAAGGAAGAGAAGGATAACCAAAACCGCAATGATCCGACGCTGGAAGAACTGTTGAGGCAAGCAATTACACTCCGCTCTGGGGGTTGGCCAAGCATTCCACGAAACGGGCCGGAGTTTACCGGAAGCCAAGGAGGAATGTCAAGGGGAATCCAGTCATTACCGCACGACGAAAAATTGGAGAAGTCAGCAACCACCGGCAAAGCCGGTGGTTTGAGCTTACTGACTGATGGCATTCATCTTCGAAAAATCGCCGATCCTCAGAAAAAGGCGGGCGATGGCGGTCAGCAGGTTCAACCGGTTGGCGCGCACCTTCTCATCCTCCGCCATGACCATGACTTCCTCAAAAAAGGTGTCCACCGGCTCCTTCATCTTGAGGATCACCCCCAACCCCTTTTCATAATCGCCGGCTTCAAGCAGGGGGGTGGCCTCCCGGCTGACAGCTAGGTATGCCTCATGGAGTTTTTGCTCGGCATTCTCGCTGAGCAGCTCCGCTTGCACCGCGGTTTCGCTGTTATCCTTAATGATATTGATCACCCGCTTGAAGGCCCCGGCCAGAACGGGAAAGGCCTCCTGGCCGCTGATGGCCATGAGGGCCTTGATTTTCCGCTTGCAGTCAACCGGATCGTCGAAGGAGACCGAGGTGACCGCTTCCACCGCTTCGGCAGGAATTCCCTGGCCGGTGAGATCGTTGCTGAAGCGGCCCTTGATGAACTCGAGCACGTTGCGGCGGGCGTCGGTCCGGGAGACGGTCAGCCTGTCTCCGTGGAGAGAAAGCGCCTCATCCACGAACTCGGCAAGGGAAAGGCGGAATCCCATGGCGTTGATGATGTGGAGCAGCCCCAGCGAGAGGCGGCGCAGGCCAAAGGGGTCGGCGGTGCCGGTGGGGATCTGGCCGATGCCGAAACAGCCGGTGATGGAATCAAGCCGGTCGGCCATGAGTACCCCCCCGGCCCTGACCGGCAGGTAATGCTCCCGGATGGCCCTGGCAACCTCGGGCGTTTCTCCGCCGAGCAAGGCGTAATCGTGGCCGATCGCCCCTTGCAGGGTGGGGAACTCTCCCACCATGTCGGTCAGCAGGTCGGTTTTGGCAAGAAGGGCGGCGCGTTCGGTCTGGGCCAGGTGTTCCGGCGCAAGTTTTTTCGCCAGCAATCCCGCCAGGGTGGTAACGCGGCGGGTCTTATCGAGCATGGTCCCCAGTTTGTGCTGAAAGATAACCCCCGTGAGGTCTTCGACCCGGTCCGCCAGAGTTTTCCGCTGGTCTTCCTTGAAGAAGAAGAAGGCGTCTTCCAGCCGCGCCCGGATCACCCGCTGGTGGCCGTCGGCGGCAAGCTTCGCATCCCTGGTGTCCGTGTTGTTCACCGCGATGAAATTGGGCATGAGTTTGCCCGCGGCGTCAACCACGGCGAAGTATTTCTGGTGTTCCCGCATGGAGGTGATCAGCACCTCGCGGGGCAGGGCCAGGAAGCGTTCCTCAAAGGCGCCGCAGATGGCAAAGGGCTTTTCCACCAGATTGCACACCGTGTCCACCAGTTCGTCATCCGGAAGAATCGTCCCTCCCGCCTGTTGCGCCGCCCTGGTGATCTCGGCAAGCACCGCATCGCGGCGTTCCTGGGGTTCGACCATGACCTGGGCCGCACGCAGGGTTTCGACATAGTCGCTGTAGCCGGAGACGGGGAAGGGGCCCCTGGCCATGAAACGGTGGCCGCAGGTGGTGTTGGAACTGGTGATGGTGTCCAGGGTGAAGGGCACGGTCTTGCCGCCATAGACGGCCAGCAGCCACTGGATCGGCCGGGCAAAGCTGGTGCGGCCCGCCCCCCATCGCATGGATTTGGGGAAATTGAGGCTGGTGATCACCTCGGGCAGCAGCTCGGCAAGGAGTTCCGAGGTCGGGCGGCCGACCTGCTCGACGCGCACCATGAGGTACTCGCCCTTTGGCGTTGCCAGTATTTGCAGGGCCTCGACCCCGACCCCGTTCTTTTTGGCAAAGCCGATGGCTGCCTGGGTGGGCTGGCCATTCTGGTCAAAGGCCGCTTTTTTCGGGGGGCCGAGAATCTCCTCTTGCCGGTCCGGCTGGCGTTCGGCCAAGCCGCCGATCGACACGGCAAGACGCCTGGGGGTGGCCGCGGTGCGCAGGGTGGAATAAGGCAGGGCCAGGGCGGTGAGCCGTTCGCCGAGGATTTTTTCCAATTGGGCAAGTGCGGGCATTATATAGCCGGCCGGAACTTCTTCGGTGCCGATTTCAAAGAGGAGTTCGTGTTGCATGATCAGTTTCTCGCGATATTTTTTTGACGGTGATCCGTGCGGCCGTGTCGAGGAGCCGTT
>PHAW01000311.1 GCA_002841785.1 Deltaproteobacteria bacterium HGW-Deltaproteobacteria-3
GAAGATCTTGCCGCCGGCGTGGCCTTGGCCAGGGAGGTTGTGGCCAGCGGCGCCGCGCTCGGCAAGGTTGAGGCGCTGGTTGCCTTTTCCAAATCGGTGAAAAAATGATCCTCGATACCATTGTCGCCCGGAAGAAAGAAGAGGTCGCCGCCCTCAAGATCAAAGGCCTTGCCGCGCCTGATCTGGAGATCCCCCCTCCGCGCGGCTTTATCCGGGCGCTCACCGGTTGTGTCGGCGTGGCCGTCATCGCCGAAGCCAAGAAGGCATCCCCTTCCAAGGGGGTGATCCGGCCCGACTTCGATCCGGTGGCCATCGCCCGGAGCTATCTGTCCGGCGGCGCCCAGGCCCTGTCTGTGCTCACCGACGTGGATTTCTTCCAGGGCTCCCTCGCCTATATCCCCGCGGTGCGGGCTGCGGTGATTCTTCCGGTGCTGCGCAAGGATTTTATCATCGATCCGCTGCAGATCAAGGAGGCGCGGATGTATGGCGCCGACGCGATTCTTCTGATCGCCGCCATTCTTGAGACCTCCCAGCTTCAAGAGTATCAGGGCCTGGCCTTGGAGCTTGGCATGGATGTTTTGGTGGAGGTCCATGACGAGGCGGAGGTCGAAAAGGCCGTGGCCGCGGGCAGCCGTCTGATCGGGGTCAACAACCGCGATCTTCGCGATTTTTCAATGGATCTGAACACCACCTTCCGCTTGCAGAAGATGATTCCGGCACAGATCCCCCTGGTGAGCGAATCCGGGATCCGCGACCATGACGACATGGTGCGGCTCGCGGCGCATGGGATCAGGGCGGCGCTGGTGGGGGAGACCCTGATGCGGGCCGCGGACCCGGCCGAGGCGCTGCGTGCGTTGGTCGGCGGGGAGCAGCAAGGGAAAAGGACATGAACCTCCGGACGCGGATCAAGATATGCGGGATGCGGGAGATGGCGGAGGTTGCCGGAGTGGTGGCCGCCGGGGTGGATGCAATCGGCCTGATCTTTGTCGAGAAAAGTCCCCGTTGTGTTGACCGGGAACGGGCGCGGGAAATTGTTGCAAGCCTGCCGCCCTTTGTGGATGCGGTGGGGGTTTTCGTCGATCAGGACGCGGCACAGGTGAACGAGATTGTCCGGTACTGCGGCTTGACCAAGGTTCAGTTGCACGGGGCGGAGTCCCCTGCCTATTGCACGGAGATCAATTGCCGGGTGATAAAGGCCTTTCAGGTGAAGGAGTCTCTTGCTGCCGCAGACCTGGCGCCCTATGCCGGAGTGGTCTCCGGTTTTTTATTCGACACCTTTCATGAGAAAATCGCCGGCGGCACCGGGCAGACCTTTGATTGGCGGCTGCTGCAAAAAATGTCTCCCCTCCGTCCGGTTGTCCTGGCCGGCGGCCTCACCCCCGAGAATGTGGGCGAGGCGATCCGGCAGGCGCGGCCTTTTGCCGTGGATCTCAACTCCGGGGTGGAGTTCGCCCCCGGCCGCAAGAACCTCGAAAAGGTGCGCGCTGCCGTTGCCCAAGTCGCGGCGGCGGACGGTGCCGCGCTTCGTTTGTCA
>PHAW01000312.1:0-1525 GCA_002841785.1 Deltaproteobacteria bacterium HGW-Deltaproteobacteria-3
CCCTTGACCACATCGGTGGCAACCCCGAGGTCGAGCCCGCCGGTGGCGAAATAATCCAAAAAGAACAGGGGATGCGCGCCGCAGACGATGATATCGTTCACGCACATGGCCACCAGGTCGATGCCGATGGTGTCATGCTTGTTGCACATCTCGGCGATCTTCAGCTTGGTGCCGACCCCATCGGTTGACGACACCAGGACCGGATCCTGGAATTTGCCGCCGCCCAGGGCGAAGAGGCCACCGAACCCGCCGATGCCGGTAAGCACGCCGGGACGAAAGGTAGAGGCGACAATCGGCTTGATGGCATCGACAAAGGCGTTGCCCTTGTCGATATCAACGCCGGATTCCGCGTAACGAGAGATTTCTTTCTTAGCCATAATCGTCTTCGGTAACTCCAAATTCTCAATCTTATAAAAAAAAGAAGCAGCGGACAAAAAATCCGTGCTGTACGTTCGTAACTTGACCCCAAAGGGGATACCGGCCTGTAGCGCAGCGGCCCTGATTCCTTATTTTTTCACGAGACCATCTTTAATTGCCAGCCCCATAAAAGTCAATCAGTTTTCCTGTAATCCGCCGGAACACAAGGGTTGCGAAACAACCGGACACAAGCACATCTCACCCATATCACCCTTGCCCTGATTGAAAGTGTACCCTGTTCAACCGGAGAAACTCAAGCGCATTTCATCCTCGGCGCACGAATTGCCGGAAACCGCCTGCCACCATGAGCTTGCCGGGAAAAATCACTTGCGCGGTTGACCTCCACTGCATTCTGCATTATTTTACGCTGAAGCTTTTAATGAAATACCGAGGTTCCCCCTATTGTCTTCCTGCTGCTCCTTGGCGCGTGTTTTTTTGTTTCCACATTAAAAAAATCACGTCCCAGCCTTGTGAACCGGCAATAGAATAGCGCCCAGGCCGGTGCGCCAGTAAACCGGCTCCCCCCTCACCGATACCAAGAGGCCATGCGCCTACGGAGGATATCACCATGGATATTGAACGATGCATCAAGCTTGCAAGCGAAGAACACTTCTGTCCCTATTGCAAGGAACGGCTTTCCTGTTGCGAGGCCCCGCCATTTCACATCGGTGATGGGTTGGGCTGGGGATCGGACATCCTGTTCATCTGCCTCAACAACGACTGCTCCATTTTTGCCAAAAGCTGGGAGCAATTCGAAGAACGATACGGACACAAGGCGTCCTGCCGCTACATGCTGCTTCCGGGAGAAGACACCGGGATGACCATCATGGTGGGTGGCGCGGACGCCTTTACCGGATCAATAATCGACATTGATGCCATCCAGAAGCAAAACCAACGCCACAGCAAGGAAAAAACCCATACCGCGGACCTGGACAACTGCGTGGCGGAAAACAATCTCAACCCGGCGCTGCGTCTTGTCCTGGACAACTGTGCGGATCTTGCTACGCGCAAGCGGGCCTGCGAGCTTCTGGTGGACCTGAACAACCTCGACTGCATCGATCCGATCCGCAATCACAAGTTCGTCCATGGCGATATCGAGATGCAGGCC
>PHAW01000312.1:1539-2815 GCA_002841785.1 Deltaproteobacteria bacterium HGW-Deltaproteobacteria-3
CGGGGAGGATATCCCCCATATGGTGAGCGTAGCTCAGCTGGTGGTAGCACCGGGTTGTGGCCTCGGAGGTCGTGGGTTCAAGTCCCATCGCTCACCCCACGAAAAAAGATAAGGGTTTCGCATAGTTGCGAAACCCTTTTTTTATTGCCCCACCAGAATCCTCCCCATGGCGCGACCTGATTGCAACGGTCAAGCCGGGCCTTCGCTTCTCCCTCAGGATGCGCCTTTCCCCCGGTGCAGCCAGGAAATCTTATCCCACAGGCCGCGAAGAATCTGCACCTCATGTTCGGTCAACCCCTGACGGGCAAGCATCCGCCGGAAAGCCCGGATCAGGTGTTCCGGATTCTGCGGATTGAGAAACCCGACCTCAAGAAGCACCTGGCGCATCTGCACAAACATGGCTTCCAGGTTCTTCCCCAAGGCCGGGCGCTTCCCCCGCGCCTTGTCCTCGACGGGAGAAGAAAACTTCAAGGAGGCCTCATACAGGCAGACCGCCACGGCCTGGGCCAGGTTCATGGAGGGCAGATCGGCATGGGTGGGGATGGTCACGCAGTACTGGCAGAGATCCAGATCTTCGGTCTTGAGCCCCGTATCCTCCGGGCCGAAAACAATTGCCGCCCTGGCACTTTTGGCCAGAGCCGCAACGGTTGCACCCGCCTCTGCCGGAGAAAGCAATTCCTCCCTGTATTTGCCAAAGCGGCGGGTCGTGCCCAAGGCGAGATTCCTGTCGGACAGGGCAAGAGCCAAAGTTTCATACACCCTGGCCCGCTCAAGAATATCAATGGCGGACACTGCCATATTGCGGGCTTCCGCCCCAAGATGGCTTGCCCGCGGCTGCACCAGACGCAGCTCGCCAAAGCCGAAGTTCTTCATAACCCGCGCCACGGAGCCGATATTCCCAGCCCCTTTGGGCTCGACCAGAACAACACAGAGATGATCACACGACATAGCCATTGCATAAAACCAGTTGATGGACACAAAAAGTAGCATTCCGTTCGGGCAACACCGTGCCGGGCCGGAAGACATTCCCCGTAATTAGTGGATCTGCAGGTTGTCAACCACTCCCTTGACCCCCTCTACGGAACGGATCAGGTTGAGCACCGTGTTTTTCTGTTCCTGATTTGGAACAGTGCCGGTGACACTGACTGAACCGGAATAGACATCCACGTCGATATTGAACGATCTGACGCCGGGCTCCTCCAGGAGTCTCGCTTTGATCTTGGCGCCGAGAACCGTATCATCAACCCCCTGCCCCATGGTGCGAGAGCCCACCCGG
>PHAW01000069.1 GCA_002841785.1 Deltaproteobacteria bacterium HGW-Deltaproteobacteria-3
GGCTGGTAGTAAACCAGGAATTCGTTCCGTTCCAGGGCCTTGCGCAGACTGTTTTCCAGGGAAAGGCGATGCACTACCTTGGCGTTCATGGCCGAAGTAAAAAGCTGGTACTTGTTTTTTCCCTCCTCCTTGGCGCGGTACATGGCCAGCTCCGCGTTTTTCAGCAGGGTGTCCGCATCATTGCCATCGGAGGGGAAAAAGGTGATGCCGATGGTCACAGTGACAAAGGTCTCGTAGATGGCCAGGTTGAAGGGCTTGGCAAACAGACCAATCGTCTTTTCCGCCATCCGCACGGCATCCTTTTCATCCTCGCACTGCTCGATGAGGATGGAGAAATCATCCCCGCCCAGGCGGCCCACGGTATGATCACCGCCGATCCCTTCCTTCAGCCGCTGGGCAACCTGCTGCAGCAGAACATCGCCGATGTTGTGGCCCAGGCTGTCGTTGATATGTTTGAAGTTGTCCAGGTCGAGCACCAGAACCGCCACGTGCTTGTGCATGCGTTGCGCTTGGGCGAGGGCCACGCTGAAACGGTCGAGCATCAGCAACCGGTTTGGCAATCCGGTCAAGGCATCGTGGTAGGCGTGGAAATGGAGCTGTTCCTCGTAGCTGCGGATCTCGCTCATGTCATGGAATACGGCCACATGGTGGGAAATCTGACCGTAGTCGTCGGTGATCGCGGTGATGGTAAGCCTTTCCGGATAAACTTCCCCGTTTTTTCTGCGGTTCCAGATCTCGCCCTCCCATTTTCCCTCGGCCAGCAGGGCGGCCCACATGGCGCGGTAGAATTCCGGATCATGGCGGTCCGATTTGAGGATGCTCGGGTTTTGGCCTACGGCCTCTTCCGGGCTGTAGCCGGTAATATGGCTGAAGGCCCGGTTCACCGACTGGATCACCCCGTTGGCATCGGTGATGGTGATGCCTTCGATGCTGCTGTCGAATACCTTGGTGGCCAGGGCCATCTGCTTTTCTGTTTTCTTGAGCTCGGTGATATCCTGGATGATCCCGAACATGCGCAGCGGTCCGCCGTGCGCGTCATACTCCACCTCGCCCTCTTCGTGGACCTCGCGGAGGGCGCCATCCTCCCGGAGGATGCGATGGTTGATGCTGTAAGGCGTTTTGTTGGCAAGGGAGTCCTCTACGGCCTCCTGCACCTTCAGGCGGTCATCCGGATGAACCTGATTCAGGAACTTTTCATAGAGGGGCGGAGTCTCCTCGGGGGGCAGCCCAAAGATCCGGTACACCTCATCCGACCAGAACAGGAGGTTTTCGCTGATGTGCCAGTCCCAGTAGCCAAGCTGGGCGATCTGCTGGGCCTTGGCCAGATTGGCCTCGCTGGCCAGGAGCCGGTCCGCCCCCTGCTGTCGTTCGATGAGCAGGGCCAGGGTGTTGGCCACGGTTTCCAGAAATTTACGTTCGTTTTCTCCGCCCGCGTATCCTGCCTCGGCATAGAGCATCAGCACCCCAAGCAGATGGTTGTTCCGGACAATGGGAACGATGTAGTGGCTCTGGTCTTCCATGCCCGCATAACGGAAAGCCTCCTGCTCGGGCAGGTGCGGCGCGAAGATGAACCGTTGTTCCTCCGCGGCCTTGCCGCACAGGCATTCGCCAAAGGCGATGCTGCCGCAATGCTGCAGCAGGGACGGGGCCATGTTCTTGTGCACCAAGAGGGTGAGGGTTTTCGGTCTGGTCGCGTTCGCCAGGAATATCCCCCCCTTCGCCGTAAGCGGCAGCCAGGGGATCTCAACGATCAGGCCCAGGGCCGTGGAAAGCTGGGTGGCCAGCGAGGTATCGTTGAAGCTGATCCGGAGAAGATTTTCGACGATCTCCTGCTGGCGGCGGAGCTGCTGGAGGTTGTCCTGGGCCTGCTTGCGGGCGGTGATGTCCCGGCCGAGAACCACAAGGCCCTTCCGGCTGCCGTCTGGATGGAACAGAGGGATTTTGTAGAGGTCAAGCACTGTGAAGCCGCCCTCCGGGAGAGGGATGATCTCCTGGCTCTGGACAAGATGTCCGGCCTGCCATGCCTGTTCGTCGCTCTCCTGGCAAGCCAGGAAGGCCTCCCGGTAAAAGGGGCTGAAGGAGGCAAGCTCGGCATCCGTTTTTCCCTGATAGGCAACACCCTGCAGACGGAAGAGCGCCAAGTCGGCCTTGTTGGCTTCAAGCCAGCGTCCTGTCCCGTCTTTGAAGCACACGATGTCGGGCATGGCGTCAAGCAGGGAACGGAGCCGCTCTTCGCCGGCGAGAAGCATGGGGTCGGCGCAGGGGGCATGGATTTCGGCCCGCAGCAGCTTCGGGGAGCTTTTCGGTACCACGGACAGGCGAAACACCACCGCATTGTTTCCGGGCATGGGGCAGGAAAAAAGCTCCCGCGTTCCGGCGAGAAAAGCGCGGACTGCTTCCTTGGGCGCGCCGGTAAAAAGTGCCGCAAGATCATCCCCCGGCCGGCCGCCCTGCACATGCAGGCGCTGGAGCGTATCAGTCCAGGCGCTATTGCAGGTTGCAATGGTGCCATCCGTCTCGAGAATGGCAAGGGGAAAGGAGAGGGAGGCAAGGATATCGGAAAGATCGGGGGGAAGCATCATCTGGCGTTCTTCATTGAAAAATCCCGGGGGGTATCGTGAATATGGTTAAATAATAGCACGGGCGCGGCGGAACAAATAGATAAAAGGATGTGCCCCGGGAAAAGCCGTTGCGGAAAATCTTCGGTATTAGTAACCTTTATTAAAGCAAACCTCAACCACTATTCTTTCAGGAGGAACCATGGACGCACGCGAACCTTTTCTCTACACCGCCAATGAGCTGTTTGACTGGATCAGCGGCACGCCCGATTTTATTCTGCTCGATGTCCGCAATGAAAAGGATTTCGCCAACTGGAGCGTCGAGGGCCCCGCGTTTTTTCCCTACCTCAATATTCCCTACTTCAATTTCATGGAGGATGTGCAGGGCAGCATCGACCGCATCCCCAAGGGCGAGAAGGTCCGGATCGTATGCGCCAAGGAGGGCTCGGCCAAATACGTTGCCGATCTGCTCTGCCAGAATGGCTTTGGCGATGTGGGCTACCTCAAGCAGGGCATTGTCAGTTGGGGCAATGTCCTGGCGCCCAAAAAGGTCACGCCGGAGGGACATCCCTATGCCTTGTATCAGTTTGTCCGGCCGGGCAAGGCTTCGTGCAGCTATCTGCTGATCCATAAAAACGAGGCCATGGTTTTCGACCCCTCGCGCAACATCGAGGCCTACAAAAGCATTGCCGCCCGGCACGGCAGCACGATCATCGCCAGCTTCGAGACCCATCGCCAGGCCGACTATATCTCCGGCACCCCGCAATTGTCGGAAGAGCCAGGCTGCACGGCCATGGTAAACAGTCTGGATTTTGAGGGGGCGGTTTTCCCCTGCACACCCGTGACCCACGGGGAAACCTATACCCTGGGAGGGGACGGGCCAAAGGTCAAGGCGCTGCACACCCCGGGCCATACCATGGGCAGCACCTGTTATCTCATCGATGGCACCTATCTGGTGAGCGGCGATACCATTTTCATCAACACCGCCGGCCGTCCCGACCTTGGCGGCCGGTGGCAGGAATGGGCCAGGGAGCTCTATATCACCCTGATGCTGCGGCTGCGGGATCTCGGCGACGGGGTGCTGGTGCTGCCCGGTCATTACACGAGCTGGGGCGAGGCCAACTGCTCCCGGATCTTCTCGGCCACCCTGGGACAACTCCGGGAAAGCGTCATCGCCTTCCGGCTGCCCAACGAGAAGAAATTCGCCGATTTCATCCAGGACAACATGCGGCCTCAGCCGGGGGTCTATGCCGAGATCCGCAGGGTGAACGGGGGCTGGCTCAAGGTCAGCCCGGAGGAGGCGGATGTCATGGATTTGGGCAAAAACGAGTGCGGGGCCAGCAACTACGGCAAGGTGGGCGTCAGCGCCGAGGTGCAGCGCTGCGCGGTATAGCCTGTGCGCAGGGCAGGTGGTTGGTGAGGCGTCAGTCTGCCCGGCCCTGCGCGGATTCCCCCCCCTGTGCCACACCGGGCAGGGGGCACTGCTTGAGAAAGGGAAGATCGCTTTCCCGGTGCATTTCCCGCAGGAGCTGGTCCGGGGTGTGAAGAAACTCCTCGGCCCGCCTGCGCGGGTCGAAAAATTCCTTGTTGAAGGGCTCGATGAGGTTCAGGTGCTCCCACCGGGTTACATAGTACTCGATGAGTTCGGGAAGCGCGGCGAAGATCGTCGCCTCCGGGTCGGGATCGCTGAAGCTCGAATGTCGCAATTTGGCGGCGGACAGGGTTTGGGTTTCGTAGAAATTTTTCAAAAACATCAGCTCGGCGGGTAACCGCGCATCAATGCCGAGCCTGGTTATCAGCCGCACCAGCCGGGTCATGATCCCCAGGCCGAATTGCGCCACGGGCAGAGGCAGGTAGATCTCCCGCGGGGTTTTCAGTTCGAGATAGTTCTTGATGGTGAGGATGAGCTGGCCCAAGGAGACCGGGTTTTTATCGACAAAGTTGTAGGTCTGCCCGGAAAATTCGGGCCGGTTGTCCAGGACATGCGCGATGAAATAGGGCAGCTTCCGGGCGTTGGAATAGGAGTGCAGCGCTTCCGGCCTGGTAAAGAGCACCGGCATGGACCGGTCGACAATGGCGAAGAACAACCGCTGAAAGCCCTGGATCTTGTGGTCGTGGGCGCCATAGACGATACCGAGCCGGATCGTGGTGTAGTCAAGGCCCCGGACCCTGCGCAGATGTTCGAGGCTCAGCTCGGCCATGAGTTTGGCCTTGGTGTAGTTGGGCAGCTCCGGGCGCAGGTCCAGGCGGTCTTCTTCGGTGAGATCGAGGCCGGTGGGCATGACCGCGGCCGAACTCAGATGGATGTAGGGGATGTTCAGTTCCTGCGCCGCCTTGGCCAGGGAGACCGTGCCCAGATAGTTTATCTCGTAGGCAAGTTGCGGATCGCTGTCGATGGCGGCAATGGCGCAGTTGATGATAAAGGCGGGTTTGCTCTTTTCAAAATAGCGGCGGATGTCGTCCGGGTCGCGCAGGCTGAGTTTTTTGCTGTTGGGGGCGAGGACGTTGAGCCTTCCCTCGGCCTGGGTTTTGAAATAGTAGAGCAGGGTGCCGCCGATGAGGCCGGAGCCGCCGAGGAGTATTCCTGTTTTTTCCGATATGGCTGGCTGCATCAATATTTTCCGGAAATGGTTTGCTGAGGAGGGCTGGTGCTCTTGTCCGGGGTTTTTTTCAGTGACAAGGGCAGCGAGACACAGTACTTAATTTTGAGAGACCTTTTCCAATTCGTGGCTGTTCGGCCGCGCCGCGGCTGCGGAAGGGGTATATTTGAGAGTAGCAAGAAGGGGCGTGCCAGTCAACAGGAAGCCGCAGGGGGCTGGCAGGCTGGCATGCGCAAGGGATCAGGGATGCCGGTTTATAAACGACAGGAAGTCAATACGCTGCTCAAGAATGTGGAGCGCGGAGAAACCGCCCCGGTCTATCTGCTTTTCGGCGAACGCTACCTCTGTCAGGAGGTTGCCAACGACCTGGTCTGCCGTTTGCTGCCCGATGCGGCCTTGCGCCAAAACAGCCTGAAGGTCATTGACGGCGACCAGGAAGAGGTGGGCGCCACGGTCAACATGCTCAAAACCTACAGCCTGTTCGGCGCCAGGCAGGTGATCCGGGTAACGGACTCCCAGATTCTCTACTCCAAGATTGTGGCCGGTGTCCTGTGGGACAAGGCGCGCAAGGCTTGGAGCGGCAAAGATGTGAAAAAATCCCTGCGGTATCTGACCCAGATGCTCGCCCTGGCCGATCTTGCCCCTTTGGATTGGGAGAAAGAGGAGATGGGTGCCTGCACGCCCGGCCGCTGGCAGGAGCTGTTCGGTTTTCCTAAGCCGGAGGATCTGGCTTGGGCGACGGAGGCATGTGCGGCGGGTGAGGGGGGTATTTTTGTGGCCGCTCCCAAGGCGGACGGGGCGGAGCTGCTCATGGCCGCCCTGGAGGCGGGAGTCCCGCCGGGCAATACCCTGATTCTGGTGGCCGAGGCGGCGGACAAGCGCAAGAAGCTGTTCAAGTACCTGGAAAAAAAATGCGTGGTGGTGGATCTCTCCGTGGATACCGGGGTGAGTTCCGCGGCGCGCAAGGATCAGGACGGACTGCTCAAGGAGATTGTCCAGCAGAACCTGGCCAGGTTCGGCAAGAAATTGGAGCCGCGCGCCTTGCCGGTACTCCTTGAACGGGTGGGGTTCCATCCGGTGGCCGTGGCCATGGAGGCGGAAAAACTGGCCCTGTCCGTGGGCGAGGCGGAAACCGTCACCATGGACGATCTCAACGCCATGGTCGGCCGGACCAGGGAAGAGGCCCTCTACGAATTGAACGAGGCTTTTGGCAACCATGATCTGGCCGCGTCCTTGACGATTTCCCAGCGGTTGCAGGAAAACGGGGTGCATCCGCTCATCGTGGTGGCGGGGCTGCGGAATTTTCTGCGCAAGCTGCTGCTGGTCCGCGCCATCATCGAGCATCCTGCCTATGCATACCCAGAAGGCATCTCCTATGCGGCTTTTCAAAAAGGTTTGCTGCCGCAATTGCAAGAATCGCTCGGCCCGCAGCAGAAGGCGCTGGGCGGCCACCCCTTTGCCGTATACAAGAGCTTTCAGCAGGCGGAGCGCTTTACCCTGGCGGTCCTGAAGCAGGCCCAAGCCGGCCTGCTGGAGGCGGAATACCGGCTGAAAGGATCCGGTCTGCCGGAATATCTGGTTCTGGAGGATTTTCTTTTTTCCGTCCTGCGGGATCGGGAAAGGGTCAGGCCTGCCACTGTGACCGGATAAAGAAAAGTTGGATGACGGGAGTGCGGATCAGGAAAAAATGATTATTTTTGAAAAAACGGACCGACTGGTATTGATCGTAAGGGAGCAGAAAAAGCATGGGCGGTGCGGGCAGGGAGAGTGAAGGTTCGGTGGTCACCGAAAAAAAGCAGCAAACCAAACACCCTTCCATGTACAAGGTGCTGCTGCACAATGACGACTATACCACCATGGATTTCGTGGTGATGGTGCTGGAAAAGGTGTTTCATAAAAACGTGGCGGAGGCCAACCGGATCATGCTCAATGTCCATGAGCGGGGGGTTGGGGTGGCCGGGATATACACGCGCGACGTGGCGGAGACCAAGGTGATTCTGGTCCATGATCTGGCCCGCAAGAATGAATACCCCTTGAAATGTTCCCTGGAAAAAGCGTAACGGGTTTAGGAGCCGTTAAGAAATAACCTGTACAATTCTGGCCGCTAATTGTACGGCTCCTTATGCCGTTTTTGCCACACGAAACATCCAACATTTTTTACAACGGTTTCCCGTGAGGAGCGCGAGATGATAAATGCAAAGTTGGAAATAGCCCTGGTGCGTGCTATCCGGGAGGCAAAGATCCGCAGGCACGAACATGTCACGGTGGAGCATATTCTCTACGGCCTGTTGGATGACGATCTTGCTGCCAGGGCCATCGTGGTGTGCGGCGGCGATCCCGAGGGGATGAAGAAACGGCTTGAGGATTTTTTTGCCTCCAACCTGCCCATGGTCAAAGAGGGCATTGCCCACGACCCCATCCAGACCCTCGGCTTCAATAGGGTCTTGCAGCGGGCCATTGCCCATGTGCAGAGCTGCGGCAAAAAAGAGGTGGATGCAGGGGATGTGCTGGTATTTTCTCCATTCCGAAGGGATCAGCAAGCTTGACGTGACCGAGTATCTCTCCCATGGCTTTGAGCAGGAGGAAAAAACCCGGGATAAAAAGAAACCCGAGGAGAAGGGCGCTGAAAAAACCAAGGAGAACGAAGCCTTGGAAAAATACACCATCAATTTCAGCGAGCGGGCCGCCCAGGGATTGATTGATCCCCTGATCGGCCGGACCGCGGAGTTGAAACGGGTGATGCAGACCCTGTGCCGCCGGCGCAAGAACAATCCGCTGCTGGTGGGCGAGCCAGGGGTCGGGAAAACCGCCATTGCCGAAGGCTTGGCCCTGCATGTCCATGAAGGCAAGGTGCCGGGATTGTTGCAGGGGGTGGAGATCCGCCTCCTCGACATGGGCGGGCTGCTTTCCGGCACCAAATACCGGGGCGATTTCGAGCAGCGGCTCAAGGCGGTTATCTCCGCGGTGGAAAAAGAGCCGCACATCATCCTCTTCATCGACGAGATCCACACCATTGTCGGGGCAGGGGCGACCAGCGGCGGCAGCATGGACGCTTCCAATCTGCTCAAGCCCGCCCTCCAGGCCGGAACGCTCCGCTGCATCGGTTCGACAACCTATGAGGAATACAAGAACTACATCGAAAAGGACCGCGCCCTGGCCCGGCGTTTTCAGAAGATCGACATCGAAGAGCCCAGCGTGGCCGAGACCTGCGCCATTTTGCAAGGGTTGCTGCCCCGCTACGAGGAGCACCATGGCATCACCTATTCGGCTCCGGCGGTAAAAGCTACGGCGGAACTGGCCGGCCGGTACATCAGCGACCGTTTTCTGCCGGACAAGGCCATTGACGTGCTGGACGAGATCGGCGCCGCCTTCCGGCTTGCCGCCGGCCCCAAAGACAAGCGGCGAACAGTGACGGTGCGCGATGTGGAAAAGGTGGTTTCCCGGCTGGCCCGGATCCCGGCGAGAAGCGTCAGCGGCTCCGACCTGACCCATCTTCGGGAGCTGGATGCGGTCCTGAAAAAGACCATCTTCGGCCAGGATCAGGCGATCAGCGCCCTGGTCACGGCGGTGAAGCGTTCCCGGGCGGGCCTCAAGCAGAGCGAGGGGCCCACCGGCTCCTTCCTCTTTGCCGGACCAACCGGGGTCGGCAAGACCGAGGTCGCCAAGCAGTTGGCCGCCGCCCTGTCCGTGCATTTCGAGCGGTTCGACATGAGCGAATACATGGAAAAACATGCGGTTTCCCGGCTCATCGGCGCGCCTCCGGGCTATGTCGGTTTTGATCAGGGGGGGCTGTTGACCGACGCCATCCGCAAGCATCCCTACTGCGTGCTCCTGCTCGACGAGATCGAAAAGGCCCACCCGGATCTGTTCAGCATCCTGCTCCAGGTCATGGACCATTCGACCCTCACGGACAATGCCGGACGCAAGGCGGATTTCCGCAACGTGATCCTGATCATGACCACCAATGCCGGAGCCCGCGAGCTGAGCGAACGGGCCATCGGCTTTACCGGGGACAGCCGGGGCCGGAATGACCGCGCCGTGAAGAATCTCTTCTCGCCGGAGTTTAGAAACCGGCTCGATGCAACCATCACCTTCAACCCCCTGGATTCCGGGCTCATGGAGCGGATCGTGGACAAGATGATCGCGGAGCTGCAGGTTCAGTTGGCCGAGCGGAAGGTGACGATCAGCCTCAGCCCCGGCGCCCGGACCTGGCTGGCGGCCAGGGGTTATGAACCGGAGTTCGGGGCGCGGCCGCTCAGACGCCTTATCCTGCAAGAGGTGGGAGATGCCTTGACCGAAGAGCTGCTTTTTGGCCGCTTGGCCAAGGGGGGCAGTGTGCGGATCGGGGTCAAGGGTAACCGGCTGACCTACCAGTACGAGGTCAGAGGGAGGGAGGCGAAGCAGGAAAATCCCCGAAAGTCTGTGCGATCAAAATAAGGCGAACTTTTTTGCCGGGGGAATTGTCTTAAAAAATAAATGTTGGCGCACGGCGGAATGGCTGCCGTGCGTTTTTTCATATTTTGAAATAACGAGCAGTGGGAGGAGCATTGAGCGTATGGGCGAGGCAACGAAGTGGCGGAGTTTTTTCGTGGGCGGATTATGTCTGGTGGCGCTGGTCGCCTGCAAGAGTGAAAAGCCGGAGACCCAGGCTGTGGAGCAGGCTGCGGCGGAAGACGGGACTCAGCAGGCGAAACCCGCCGGTTTGATCCAGGGCAAGGCCAAGGAGGTGCTTGCGGGCGGCGGTTTCACCTATATTCTGATTGGAACTGAAAAGGGAGACACCTGGGTGGCGGTCCCGGAAACTCAGGTTGCAGTGGGTGAGGCATGCACCGTTGCCGAAGGGCAGGTCATGCGGGATTTTCCCAGCAAGAGCCTGAATCGCACCTTTGCCGAGCTTGTTTTTGCCCAAGGTCTTGAAGGCAAAAAAACGGAGATGGGCAATGGCGTCCATGGCGGAGAAGCTGCAGCGCTTCCTGCGGGCCACCCCGCAACGCCCGGAGCATCCGCGGGCGGAGGTTCTTTCGGCGCAGCCATGCAGAAGGAAGCCGGAGCCGCTCCTGGAGCAGCCGGAGAAACTGCCCCGGGCAGCAGCAAGGCCGTGGTGCCTTTTGTGGAATTAAAGATTGCCAAGGCTGCCGGAGACAATGCCTTCAGCGTAGGGGATATCTTTGCCAAGGCCACGAGCCTGAACGGCAAAAAAGTGAAGATCAAGGCGCAGGTGGTCAAGTTTTCTCCCCAGATCATGGGGAAAAACTGG
>PHAW01000070.1:0-8578 GCA_002841785.1 Deltaproteobacteria bacterium HGW-Deltaproteobacteria-3
GTGAATCAGGCGGAGAGCAAAACAAAAAACCAGCCTTGACTTATGCGGGGATATTTCTTAATTTACTCGATAAGAAAAAGATGAAATTCCATTTTTCTTGCCGGCCCCTCGCGCCGGGATATTTTTTTATGAACCTTTTGATGAGGAGATCATAGGATGCTTGAAGTAACAGAGCAGGCTGTTGTTAAACTGAAAGCGTACCTGGCCGATAATAATATCGATTCTGCCGTACGTGTTGCCTTGATGCAGGGTGGCTGAGCAGGCCCCTCTTTGGGATTGGCTCTGGATGAGCCAAAAGAAAACGATGCGACCTACGAACACGGCGGAATTAAATTTTTGCTGGACAATAATCTCAGCAACCAGTGTGGAGTCATCAAGGTAGACTTCATCGAGGCCGGACCCCGTTCCGGTTTCGGCATCTCCTCGGCCAAGCCCTTGGGCGGCGGCGGGGGAAGCTGCGGCAGCTCCTGCGGCAGCGGAGGCGGCGGTTCCTGCGGTTGCTGAAGAAATAGTTTTGAATGTGTTGTAAAAAAAACCTGGCTTTGGCCGGGTTTTTTTATTGGGGCTTGGCGCTGTTGTCTGTGATGAGGATGGGCAGATAGGCGATGAGGTCGGTCATCTCTTTGCCGTCTTCAGCAATGGCCTCGCCGCGCAAGGCCACCTCGATGCAGAAATTGATCACGCCGGCAAGGGAGGCAACGGGGTTGCCCATGATCTGATAGTGCTTTCTGTTCAGGGTTTCCGGGCTGAGATCCCGGCCATGTTCATGGCAGGTGAGGCAGCTCTTGCCGGAGGTGCCGCCGCCGAGGGCCGGGCTTGCAAAGAGCAGTTTTCCGTTGCGGGCATCCGCGCCCAGGCCGATGCCGGTGATGGCGAGAACGAGACCGGCTGCCGCCAGAAGGGTGGTGGTTGTTTTCATTGTGTGCGTTTCCCCCTGTGTGTTTCCCAGGACATTGGTGCATGGAAAAGTGGTGTGTTTTTTCCGGTTTCCCGCGATACTGTATCATGAAAGATGTACGGGAAAAAAGGAAGAATACAGGAGCTGCGTATGGCACAGCAGGAAAGTGCAAAGAATGCGGGATTGACGGAAGAACAGGGGCAGGCGCTGCTCTGGCTGGCGCGCGAGACCATCGGTCGGCAGCTCGGCATGGAGGCGCAAGAGCCGGGAGAAGAAATTGCGGCCCGTTTGCGGGATGTCGAGCTCCAGCGCAAGCGGGGTACCTTTGTCACCTTGAAAGAGCATGGTGAGCTGCGCGGCTGCATCGGCAGCCTTGCCGCCATGGAATCCATTGTCGAGGGGGTGAGGCGCAATGCCCTGCATGCCGCTTTTGACGATTCCCGTTTCCGGCCGGTGGAAAAATACGAACTCGCCGCTATCGAGGTGGAGATCAGCATCCTCACCGAGCCGGAGCCATTGGCGTATGCAAACGGAGAGGATCTGCTCCGCACTCTGAAGGTCGGGCGCGATGGGGTCATTCTCCGCAAAGGGGTGCGGGGCGCCACCTTCCTGCCCCAGGTTTGGGAGCAGTTGCCCGAGCCCGAGGATTTTTTGCGCCACCTGTGCAGCAAGGCCGGGTTGCCGGCCGATGCCTGGCGTTCAGGCGATCTGGAGGTGTCCACCTACCGGGTGCAGTATTTTGCGGAGCACGGCTCAACGGTCTCGTAAAAAAGGCCCGGGTGGCCGACGGGTGCGGCGGATGGCTGTTGATTTTTGCAGGGTGATATGGTACACCGCCGTTTGATCTGAACACCTTGCCTGGGTGGCGGAACTGGTAGACGCAAGGGACTTAAAATCCCTCGGGGGCAACCCCGTACGAGTTCGATTCTCGTCCTGGGCACCATAAGGTATGGTAAGGGTTTCCGGGCTGCGGCCTGGAAACCCTTTTTTGGCATGCCTGGTTGCAGTCCGGGGCACAATCGAACGAGAGAACGAACATGATGGCGGGCGGATGGCCATCGTGCAGGCAATCTGGAATCAACAGCGCCGATGGGCCTTGGCCATTGGGGAGGAATTGTGATGAGCGAGAAACAGGCAACCATTGACATAATCGCCGAGATTTTCTGTCAGGCCGTCAAGAAGACCTTGGATAAAAGCACCAAGAAATCCATCAAGTATTCAAAGACCGTTCAGGTTATTCCCAAGGTCAGCCTGCGACCGGAAGTCGGTTGCTTTGTGCAGTTCAGCGGGGATTACAACGGTTTGGTGGTGGTGAATTTTTCCGCAGGCGCAGCCATGGAACTCTACCGGAGCTATATGCTTGCCATGGGGATGTCGGAAAACGATCTGGCCCAGGATTCGACCTCCGCCGAGGTGGTCGACACCATGGGGGAGATGACCAACCAGTTCATGGGCAAGGCCATGCAGATGGTGGAGAGCCGGTTCGATCTCACCTCCTACATCGGCCAGCCCAAGGCTCTGTCCCTGAATACCGCCATCACCCTTACCCCGGATCTTGATTTTCAGGACAACCGGCGGCTGGTGTTCAGCCTGGAGACCCACCGGTTTTATATGGAAATGGCCTTGGAGCGGACGGAGTTTATCTCCCTGTAAGCTTTTGCTCCAGTCGATCCGCGTAAATGGCTGCCTCCCGGCGGCCATTTTTTTTTGGCCGCGTCGGCGAAAAGCCCTGGCGATCCTGTGGAGAAAACAACCGGGCTTTTGCCTTTTAAAGCACCTTGTTTTACTGTATAAGTTAAAGCTTCTCCTGAATTCGTTCCTTTTTTGATTTTTTATATATTCTTTGGAGGTAGAGGTCATGTCAACGTGCAGCAGTGGGACCTGTGGCAGCAAGAAAGCGAGTGGCTGCGGCTCCGCCGATGCGGCGGTGGCCCAGCAGAATACGGCAATCGCCGCCTCTCTGGACCGGATCAAAAACAAGATTTTGGTGATGAGCGGTAAGGGCGGAGTGGGCAAGTCCACCGTTTCGGTGAATCTGGCCTTGGGTCTTGCGCAAAAGGGTTACAAGGTCGGCCTGATGGACGTTGATCTCCACGGCCCGGACATCGTCCGCATGCTGGGCATGCCAGGCCGGATGGACGGCGAGCTCACCAAGGACGGCAAGATGCCGCCCCTGCAATACAATGATCATCTCAAGGTCATCTCGCTGGAAAGCATGATGGAGAACCGGGATGATCCCATCATCTGGCGCGGACCCCTCAAAAATCAAGCGATCCGCCAGTTCATCGCCGATGTGAACTGGGGCGACCTGGATTATCTGGTCATCGACGCGCCCCCCGGCACCGGGGACGAGCCCATGACCGTGGCCCACACCATCAAGGACGCCAAGGCCCTGGTCGTGACCACCCCCCAGAATATCGCCCTGGCCGATGTGCGCAAGTCCATCAACTTCTGCAAGCATGTGTCCATGAAGATCCTCGGGATCGTCGAGAACATGAGCGGCTTTATCTGCCCCCACTGCGACAAGACGGTGGATATCTTCAAGACCGGCGGCGGCGAGCAGTTGGCCACGGAATTTTCCGTGCCCTTTCTGGGCAGGATCCCCGTGGACCCCAGGGTGGTTCTCGCCGGGGATGACGGCAAGCCCTATCTCTCTTCCGGAGCCACGAGCCCGGCCGCCCAGGCGTTTGAGGCATTTTTGGCCAAGGTCGAGAAAGAGCTGCCCGTGCATGCCGCGGCTGCGTCCATCCCCATGGCCAAGCCCCTGGCCATGGCCGCTTCGAGCTGCGGCTGCGGCACCGGGCCCTGCAATCCCAACACCTGTGATTGCTGAGAGGGCGCCAGGGATGATCGTCAAACAACTGACCGTGGGCTCCATGGCTGTGTGCTGCTATGTGGTGGGCTGCGAGGAAACCAGGAAGTGCTGCATCATCGATCCCGGCGGCAATGAGGAGCAGATCCTCGGTTTTTGCCGGGGGGAAAACCTCAGCGTCGAGGCGATTATCTGCACCCACGGCCATCCGGATCATGTCTGCGGCAACGCGCTGATCCAGAAGGCCACCGGCGCGCCCATCGTCATGCACGCGGCCGATGCCGAGTTTTTCGCCAGGCCTGAGGTTATTCAGTATTTTTCCATGCTCGGGTTGCCTCCATCGCCGCCGGTGGACCGGACTGTCACCGATGGCGAGGAGATCGTCGTCGGCAAGTTGATCCTCACGGTTCTGCATACCCCAGGGCACACCCCGGGGGGGATCTGCCTGTATGTTGTCCCCCATCTTTTCACCGGGGACACCCTGTTTGTCGATGGGCTGGGCCGCACCGATTTTCCCGGCGGCGACACCAAGCAGATGCTTGCGGCCATCAAAGAAAAGATCCTGACCCTGCCCGCCGAAACCGTGGTCTGGCCGGGGCATGGCTACGGCGGGGCTCGTTCCACCGTGGGCGACGAGGCCAGGAACAACCCGTATCTCAAAGGGAACTGGTAGCAGATGCGGGAGATCGTTCTCGGCACGGCCGGCCATGTGGACCACGGCAAGACCAGCCTGGTCCGCGCCCTCACCGGCATTGACACCGACCGGCTGAAAGAGGAGAAGAAGCGGGGCATCACCATCGAGCTCGGCTTTGCCTTTCTCGATCTGCCCTGCGGCCATCGCCTGGGCATCATCGATGTGCCCGGCCACGAGCGTTTTGTGAAAAACATGGTGGCCGGCGCCACCGGCATCGATCTTTTGGCTTTTGTCATCGCGGCGGACGAGGGGATCATGCCCCAGACCCGCGAGCATTTCGAGATCTGCCGTCTGCTCGGGGTGAAGCGCGGTCTGGTTATCCTCACCAAGAAGGACATGGTGGATGCGGAGTGGCTGGCGCTGGTGCAGGAGGATGTCCGTCAGTTTCTGGCGGGCAGCTTTCTTGCGGATGCGCCCATGGTCGCGGTATCTTCCACCACCGGAGAAGGGCTGGACGAGGTCCGGAAGGTGCTCGACACCCTGGTGCGGACCAGCGAGTTTTCCGAGGCCCATGGCCCGTTCCGGTTGCCGGTGGACCGGGTTTTCAGCATGAAGGGGTTCGGGGTGGTGGTCACCGGCACCTCGATTTCTGGCCGGATCGGGGTGGGCGAGGATATCACCGTCTATCCCCAGGGGCATACCGCCAAGATCCGCGGCATCCAGGTGCATGGCCAGGATGTGGAGCTGGTCGAGGCGGGCAAGCGCACCGCCATCAACATCCAGGGGCTAGACACCGAGATGATCGTCCGGGGCAACATGCTTGCCACCCCCGGAATCCTCGCCCCCTCCTA
The DNA here is from genome assembly GCA_002841785.1 of Deltaproteobacteria bacterium HGW-Deltaproteobacteria-3. Taxonomy (GTDB): domain Bacteria; phylum Desulfobacterota; class Desulfobulbia; order Desulfobulbales; family Desulfurivibrionaceae; genus Thiovibrio. The sequence continues at coordinate 5,196 of PHAW01000070.1, forward strand.
CCTGCTGGACGGAGATTTTTTCTATCTCTCCTCCTGTGCCAAACCCCTCAAGAACAGAAGCAGGGTGCGGGTGCACATCGGAACCGCCGAGATCATGGGCCGTATCGTGCTGCTGGAGGACGAGGAGCTTGCTCCGGGCAGCCGGGCCAATGTGCAGATCCTGCTGGAAGAGCCGTTCGGCGCCTGGCCTGGAGACCGCTATGTGGTGCGGAGCTATTCGCCCGTGGCCACCATCGGCGGCGGCGGGATCTGGAACGGCTCCCCGCCCAAGCGGCGGCGCTTCAAGGAGGCGAACAGCGAGATCTTTGGTTTGTATCAGGAGGGCTCACCTGAGGATATCTCCCTGCTGCATCTCCGGGAAGCCGGGGTTGCCGGGCTCACTTTCGAATCGCTCTGCGTGAAGATGGGCCAATTCGGCAAGCGTTTCCGCAAGCTGCTGGACACCCCCATCTCCAGCCGGAAGATCATCATGGTGGATTCCGAGCGGCAGCGCATGGTCGCGGCGGATATTTTCGAGGGGATGGGCGCAAAGCTTACGAAGATCCTGGCTGATTTTCACCGGGACAATTCGATGAAGCCTGGGCTCTCCAAAGAGGAGCTGCGTTCCCGGCTGCACGCAGACATGGATCAGCGTTTTTTTCAGTTGCTGCTCAACACCCTGGTCAAACAGGGGGCAATTGTTGTCGATGAAGCAACGGTGAGGTTGGCCAGTCATCAGGTATCCCTCAAGGCGGACGCCATGAGCATCCGTGCGGAAATGGAAACCTTTTACAGCGAGGCAGGGCTGACCCCGCCCACCGTGCGGGAGGTGCAGGAGCGGTTTGCCAAGTATCCCGTCCCCCTGGTCCGCGAGGTGCTTGAGCTGCTGGTCCGCGAGCAGGTTCTGGTCAAGATCAGCGAGGATCTCTATTTTCAGAGCCGGGCCATGGCGGTCTTGCAGGAACAGCTTGTGGCCTTCATCAAAAAGGAAGGGGAGATCGACGCGCCCCGCTTTAAAAATCTCACCGGGTTGACCAGGAAATTTTCTATCCCTTTGCTGGAGTATTTTGATAAAATCAAGGTGACTATCCGGGTCGGTGATCGAAGGCTGCTTCGGGAGAGGCAGCCCTCGGCATGATAACCGGCAATACCGGCGGCCTGAAAACCGCCCAGTTGAAAGCGCTTGAGCGTATCGCCGGCAGGCGGGTTTCCCCGGACCTGATCGTCAGCCCGGAATTGGCAAAGGAGTTGTGCGCGATTGCTTTTGAGCTTGGGCGGCAGATTGGCGTCTTGCTCAGCCGCAGCGGGCAGGTCGAGGCGGTCATGGTCGGGGATCACCGCTCCATCATGATCCCGGCCCTGAAGCAGTTCAAGGCCTCGGGCGGACGGCTCAAGGGGTTGCGCTGCGTGCACACCCATCTTGCAGGGGAGGACCTCAACGAAGACGATTTCATGGATCTGCTCTTCCTGCGGCTCGATATGATGACCGCGGTGAAGATGGAGCAGGGGGTTGCCACCCGGCTGTACTCCGCCCACCTGGTGCCCCAGCCGGTGGAGGGCCGCAACTGGGTCTTGCTGGCGCCGGAGACTCCCGGCCGGCAGGGCCACTTCCGGGAATTCATCGCCGCGCTTGAGGATGAATTTTCCAAGGCCAGGCCGGTGCGGGAGGTTGATGCGGGGAGGGACCGGGCGATCCTGATCAGCGTGACCCCGCTTTCCAAGGTCAAGGCCCAGGAGTCCATGGACGAACTCAGCGAGCTGGCACGTTCCGCCGAGGTGATCGTCCTCGATACCGTGGTGCAGCGGCGGGAAAAAATCAATCCCCGCCTGATTCTGGGCAAGGGCAAGCTCGGCGAGATCATGCTGACCGCGCTGAGGCTCAATGCGAATCTGCTGATCTTCGACCAGGAGCTGAACCCGTCCCAGGTGCGCTCCATAACCGATCACACCGAGCTGCGGGTCATCGACCGCACCCAGTTGATCCTTGATATCTTTGCCCGGCGGGCCTTGAGCCGGGAAGGCAAGCTGCAGATCGAGATGGCCCAGCTCAAATACATGCTGCCCAGGCTGACCACCCGAGACGACGCACTCTCCCGGCTCACCGGCGGCATCGGCGGGCGCGGCCCCGGCGAGACCCGCCTTGAGGTGGACCGCCGCCGCATCAACGACCGGCTGAGCAAGCTGGCCAAGAAACTCAAGGAGGTCAGCCGGGAGCGGGAACAGCGCAGGAGCCGGCGGCGCAAAAAGGACTTGCCGGTTCTCTCCCTGGTCGGCTATACCAATGCCGGGAAATCGACCCTGCTCAACACCCTGACCAACAGCGCCATCGTCGCGGAGGACAAGCTGTTCGCCACCCTGGACCCGACCAGCCGGCGGCTCCGTTTTCCCGAGGATGTGGAGGTCATCATCACGGACACGGTGGGCTTTATCCGCCATCTGCCCGAGGAGCTGCTCAAGGCCTTCAAGGCGACCCTGGAGGAGCTGCACGTGGAGGAGCTGTTGCGGGAGCTTGAGCTGGATACTCTTCCCTGTCTCAAGGTTTTTAACAAGATCGATCTGGTTGAGCCGGAGGTTGTTGCCGAGCAGATGCGGCTGCATGACGCTGTAGCCTTAAGCGCCCGTGATGCCGCAACCTTTGGTCCGTTTCTGGACAAGGCCAGGAGTCTGGTTCTGAAAAAATGGCAGAGGAGGGGGGGAGATGCTCAGTCCGAGATTCAGGAACACCCCCCCGACACCCCGGTTTCTTCAACAACGTAAGTGATTATGCGCATACTCAGCCGTACACGACAATTTCGCTTTTTTTCGTCCTTGCTGCTCGCCCTGGCTCTTCTCTGGGGCGGAGGGCAGCCCGCGCTTGCCCAGAACGCGACCATCGAGGAGTTGATCGTTACCAATTCCAGTACGGATCTGCTTCTGTTTCTCACGGTCAACAATGCCTTTACCAAGCAGATGGAGGAGGGGATCAAAAACGGCATCCCGGTGACCTTCAATTTTTACGTGAAGCTGGAACGGAAACGGAACACCTGGCTGAACCAGCAGCTCGTTTCCCTGCAGTTTGACCATACCCTGAGCTATGACACCCTGAAGGAGGAGTACTCCATTGTCCGTTCGGAGACCTCCGGTCAGACCTTCCGCACCAAGTCGCTGGCCGAGGCGAAAAAAGCCATGGCCCAGCTCAACGGACCGCCGATTGTGCCCCTGAAATCCCTGCTGCCGGAGGCGGGATACCTGCTCAGGGTGAAGGCCAAGCTTGCGGAAAAAACCCTGCCGCTTTATTTCCACTACGTGATTCCCTTCCTGAGCCTCTGGGATTTTGAAACCGAGTGGTACACCGTGGAGTTCAGATATTAGGAGCCGTTGCAGAATGAAAGTTGATGGCCAGATTATTTCGTTACGGCTCCTTA
>PHAW01000070.1:8634-11508 GCA_002841785.1 Deltaproteobacteria bacterium HGW-Deltaproteobacteria-3
TGTTGATGGTTTTTCTGGTGCTCCGCAATCTGGCGCAGCTTGTTTTTGAGCGGCGGCGGCGGTTCCTTGGCACAAAGCTCCGCTCCAAGCTGGTCATCGCCTTTGTCTCCATGTCCTTTTTTCCCACCGGGCTGCTTTTTTTCATTGCCCTGCAGTTTGTCTCCACCAGCATGGATTACTGGTTCAACAGCAATGTCGCCCAGTCCCTTGAGGAGTCGATTTCCATCGCCAAGAACAGTTACCAGGAGACCCAGGATCAGGTTGACCGGCAGGCGCGTCTCATCGGGGACCGGTTGGATGCGAAGCGGTACGGGGATATTTCCTGGAAAGATGCCGAGCCGGTGTTGAAAGACATCATGAAAACCCATGGCCTGGCTGGAATCGAGGTGATCTCGGGCCAAAGGGAGGTGCTGGCCCGGGCGTACCGGCCTGAAATCATCCAGGAGGGTGTGCCGGAAATTCCGCTGGACATGATCCGCAATGCCCTTACCGACAATAAGGAGCAGATAACCATCCAGCCGGTGGCCGCCGGGGAGCTGGTTCGGGGGGTGAGTTCGATCCGGATAGACGGCGCGGGTGCTGATCCGGGGGCGCTGATCGTTTCCCTGCTTATTCCCCAGGAACGGGTCAGGCAGATGCAGACCATTTCCGCCGGGTACGAAGGCTACAAGCAGTTGATGATTCTTAAAGCCCCGATTAAAACCAGTCTGCTGGTCATGCTGCTGATCGTCACCCTGCTCATTGTTTTCTGCGCGATCTGGTTCGCCTTTTATGTGGCCGGCGGACTGACCGGCCCCATCGGCAGGCTGGCCGAGGCGACGCGGCGGGTTGCCGAAGGGGAACTGGATTTTGTTCTGGAAAAGACCTCGGGCGACGAGATGGGAACCCTGGTCGATTCCTTCAACCGGATGACCAGCGATCTCCTCGCCAGCAAGCGGCAGCTTGAAGAAGCAAACAGCGCCCTGCGTCAGGGCAATCTCGATGCCGAGACCAGGCGCCGCTACATGGAGATTGTTCTGCAGAGCGTGGCGGCCGGGGTTATCTCCCTGGATGAGCAAGGGAGGATTACCACGATCAACCGGTTTGCCGAGGAACTGCTCCGCATTGACCGCAGGGATTTTGAGGGCAAGGAGTATCAGGCGGTTCTCAGGCCGGAGCACCGGGCTGTTCTGGAAGGTTTTCTCGGCGAGCTGTCGCGCAGCGGCAAATCTTCGCTGGAAAGGCCGCTGCGCCTTACGGTGGGCGATGAAACCTTTTCGCTGCGGGTGAATGTGACCCGGCTTGAGGATGAGAACAGCCAATCCCTCGGCGTGGTTCTGGTATTCGACAACCTCACCGAGCTGGAAAAGGCGCAGCGGATGGCGGCCTGGCGTGAGGTGGCGCGGAGGATCGCCCACGAGGTGAAAAACCCCCTGACCCCCATCCAGCTTTCCGCCCAGCGGCTCCGCAAGCGGTACCTCGATCGGCTGGAGGGGGACCAGGAGGTTTTTGATGTCTGCACCAAAACCATCATCAATCAGGTTGACGAGCTGAAAAAGCTGGTGAGCGAATTTTCCAGTTTCGCCCGGATGCCAGCGGTGCATAAAGCCTTGGGAAATATCGCCGAAATGGCCAACGAGGCCTTTGTTCTCTATCAGGAGGCCCACAAGGACAGGCTGTTCCGTTTGCGGGTGGAAGGGGTGATCCCGTTGTTTTCCTTTGATGTCAAGCAGATGAAGCGGGTTCTCGTCAACCTGCTCAATAATGCCGTGGCCGCCACCGCCCCGGCTGGCGTGATCGAGATCGTTCTTGCCTGCGAGGAAGAGCGCAATGTGGTCATTCTCGAGGTGCGCGACAATGGCTCCGGGGTCAGCGATCAGGACAAGCTGCGGCTCTTTGAGCCCTATTTTTCAAGAAAAAAGACCGGAACCGGGCTGGGGCTGGCCATAGCCAGCACGGTGGTTGCGGATCATCACGGCTATATCAGGGTTAAGGACAATGAGCCCCAGGGAGCCCGTTTCATTATCGAACTTCCCCTTGGGAATGGCTAGAAAAGCGTGTCGCCGGCCCGACAGGGCATGGTATATTGGGAACTGGCGGATAAATTTTCGCGAAACGGCAGCAGTGAAACGGCAGCAGTGAAACGGCAGCAGTGAAACGGCGATGGCAAAAACAATCCTTATCATAGACGATGAAGCGAGTATCCGCGAGTCTCTCTCCGGCATTCTGGCGGATGAAGGGTTTCTTGCGCTTTCCGCCGAGGATGGGCAACAGGGGCTTTCCCTGCTGGAGGATGAGCGGGTCGACCTGGTTCTGCTCGATATCTGGATGCCTGGGCTGGACGGCCTGGAGGTGCTCAAACGCATCAAGGAAACCCAGGCCGAATTGCCGGTGATCATGATCTCCGGGCACGGCACCATCGAAACCGCGGTGCAGGCCACCAAGATGGGGGCCTATGATTTTATCGAAAAACCGCCCTCCTACGACAAGATCATCCTCTCCATCAACAATGCTCTGGATCTGGCCCGGCTCAAAAAAGAGAACCTGATCCTGCGCCAGCAAACCCAGCGGGCCACCCAGCTCACCGGCAACTCGCCGGCCATGGTGTCGCTGAGGCAATTGGTGGAGCGGGTGGCGCCCACCGAAGCGTGGGTTTTGATCCGGGGAGAGCATGGCACCGGCAAGGAGCTGGTGGCCCAGAGTATCCACCGGTTGTCCAAGAATGCGGCCAAGCCGATGATCGAGCTGAACTGCGCCGCCATTCCGGAGGAGCTGATCGAATCCGAGCTGTTCGGGCATGAGAAGGGCTCGTTCACCGGGGCCACGGCCAGCCGGCGGGGCAAGTTCGATCTGGCCGACGGCACCACGCTCTTTCTGGATGAAATCGGCGACATG
>PHAW01000313.1 GCA_002841785.1 Deltaproteobacteria bacterium HGW-Deltaproteobacteria-3
AAAGCTTGATGAGCTGTACAACAACTACAAGAAGGTCAACGGGGAAATCGCCGACAATCGTCTTCTGCTTCAGGATGAAGAGGACAGCGAACTCAAGGAACTTGTCCGGGCTGACCTTGCCGAGCTTGAAATCCGTCAGGCGGAGTTGGTTAAGGACCTGCGGGTTGCCCTGCTCCCCAAGGATCCCAATGATGATAAAAACATCCTTCTTGAGATCAGGGCCGGCACCGGCGGAGACGAAGCTGCGTTGTTCGTCAGCGACCTGTTCAGGATGTACAGCCGGTATGCCGAGCAGCAGGGGTGGAAGGTTGAGGTGATGACCAGCAATCCCACCGGAATCGGGGGGTTCAAGGAAATCATCGCTCTGATCAGCGGCGAACACGTCTACAGCAAATTGAAATATGAGTCCGGAGCCCATCGGGTGCAGCGGGTTCCCGAGACGGAAACCCAGGGACGGATCCATACTTCCGCCGTTACCGTGGCGGTTATCCCCGAGGCGGAAGAGGTTGAGGTGGATATCAGTCCCAACGACCTGCGCTTCGATGTCTACCGTTCCACCGGCTCCGGCGGACAGAGCGTCAATACCACCGATTCCGCGGTCCGGGTTACCCATCTTCCCACCGGGTTGGTGGTTACCTGTCAGGATGAAAAATCCCAGCACAAGAACAAGGCCAAGGCCTTGCAGGTTCTTCGCGCCCGGCTCCTCGACAAGATGCAGCGCGAGCAGGACGAAAAAATGTCCGCGGACCGCAAAAGCCAGGTGGGCAGCGGCGACCGGAGCGAACGCATCCGCACCTATAATTTCCCGCAGGGCAGGGTCAGCGATCATCGGATCAAATAACGCGGGTTCGTGGACGCGATTTGCCGTTTCCCCCCGAACCCGGAAGACTCGTCATGATTCTCAAAGAGGTATATCGGGAGAGCGTCCAACGTCTTGTCCAGGCGTCCGTTGCCGAGCCGGAAATCGAGGCAGCGCTTTTGCTTGGCCATGTTCTGGGCTTTTCCCGCAGCCAATTTTTTCTTGCCCTGGAGCAGGAAATCCCGCCGCAGCAGCTTTCCCTTTTTCATGCCCTCCTTTCCCGGCGCCTCCTTCGCGAACCATTGGCATACATCACCGGCGAGCAGGAGTTCTGGTCCCTGCCTTTCAAGGTTTCCCCCAAGGTCCTCATCCCCCGGCCCGAAACCGAGGAGCTTCTCGAAAGGATTTTTGCCGCGGTGCGACAGGACGGTCTGCCGTCTGGTCCGGTTCTGGACCTGGGCGTCGGGAGTGGAGCGATCACCGTTGTCCTGGCTCGCGAACTTGCGGATCGTCACGTGTTTGGGGTGGATCTCTCCTGGGAGGCCCTTGGGGTTGCCAGGGAAAATATCGGGTTCCATCAGGTTCAGTCGAGGGTTTTTTTACTGAATGGCAACTGGTTGACGGCCATGGGGCAGGAAAGCAGGTTTGCCCTGGTTGTCTCCAATCCGCCTTACATCGCAACCACCCTAAAGGACGCCCTTCAGCCGGAGGTGCGGGATTTTGAGCCCCATGGCGCCTTATTCGGTGGGGCTGACGGTCTTGCCGATATCCGCGCTTTGGCATCTCAGGTTCACCCGGTCATGCTGCGCGGCGGCCTCTTTTTCATGGAGATCGGTGCTGATCAGCAGGAGGCGGTGTTGAAAATCTTTTCTTCCTTTCCCGAGTATGATAGGGTGCAGGTCCATTTTGATCTGGCTGGTTTGCCGCGTATTTTAGAGGCCCGTCGCCGCTGAATTGTGCCGCTGCCCCGTGTTGCTATTTCTTTATAAGTGAGAATTGTCATGGACAAGATAGTTATCGAAGGCGGGTATCCCCTGCACGGCGAAATTGCGGTGAGCGGCGCTAAAAATGCCGCCCTGCCGCTGATGGCCGCATGCCTGTTGAGTGCGGAGCCGATCATCTTGCGGAACATGCCGGATCTTCGGGATACCAGGACCTTTCTCACCCTGCTGGAATCTTTCGGGGTCCGGTGGCAGAAAGACGGCACGGTGCTGGTGCTTGACGCCTCGACGATCACCAACTGCGAGGCTTCCTACGAGATGGTGAAGACCATGCGGGCCTCGGTGCTGGTTCTGGGGCCTTTGCTGGCCCGGCACGGCATGGCCCGGGTCTCCTTGCCCGGA
>PHAW01000314.1 GCA_002841785.1 Deltaproteobacteria bacterium HGW-Deltaproteobacteria-3
GACAGCCATGGATCTCGGCCTCCTTTCCGAGCCGCAGCTTCAGATGCTCGTTTCCCACCAGAAGCGGCTGCAGAAAAAATTCGGTGAATTCTTCCTTGAGAAACAGATCCTCGAACCCCATGAGCTGCGCGTCCTGCTCCAGCAATACCAGGAACACAACGCCAGAATCTCCGGCCAGATGTACGGCTCAGCCTTCCGGCGCTGAAATCATTTCTTCCTTCATCCCATCGCAACGGCGCCACGCCACCGGCCTGATTTTCCCCGCCATTTACCCCTTGAGCCCATAACCGCCCCCAATGTACAACAATCTCATCTACCTTCTGGTCGTCATCCTGATTCTCACCACCGGGTCCATTCCGGAGCAGCCCCAGATTCCATGGCCTGTTGCCCTGGTGCTCTTTTGCGCCAAGATCGTTCTGTTCAACCAACTGGCCCGTTATTTTTTCCGGCGCACTCCCGACACCGGCGCGGCCCGCTACCTTGCCGTGGAACAAAGGCTTTCCATCCTGGCCATTGTCTTTCTCTCCCTGGACATCTTCCTGCTGGAAGGGCGCTACTACCTGAGCCGGCTGCCGCTGGCCGGAGAACTCCCGGTTCTCGGCCATCTCGCCGGGATCATGGTTTTCTTCGGCTACCTCTGCCTCCTCTGGCTGGCCGCCCTTCCCAGCTACCAGAGGATCTTTGCCCGAACCCTCAGCGCCCGCTCATTTGTTGCGGCAAACCTTAAAATCAATCTCGCCATTCTGCTCCCGTGGCTCATCATCTCCTGCCTTTTCGACCTGCTGCAGCATGCCCCCTTTCCCTGGCTGAAAACCTTCCTCGCCTCACCCTGGGGCGAACCGGCTCTGATGCTGCTCTCTCTTTTCGGCCTGGTTTTCTTCCTCCCCCTGGCCATCGTCCGCCTGTGGGGCTGCACCCCGCTCCCGCCCGGACCGGCGCGGCAACGCATCGAAGAGTTCTGCCGCGGGCAGAGGTTGCGGTTTGCCGACATTCTGCTCTGGCCGCTTTTTGAGGGGCGCATGCTGACCGCCGGGGTCATGGGCCTCAGCGGCCGCTTCCGGTATCTCCTTGTCTCCCCCGCCCTGCTCGAAGCCACGACGCCGGAGGAGATGGAAGCCGTCATGGCCCACGAGCTTGGGCATGTCAAGCACTACCATCTCCAGCTCTACCTGTTTCTCTTTCTCGGCTTTGGCCTGCTGGCTCAGATAAGCTCCGCCCCGCTCTTGCTGCTCCTGCTCAGCTCGGACTTTTTTTATCAGTTGATCACCCTGACCGGCACGGCGCCGGAAACCATCCTGGCCCTGGCCAGCGCCGGCATCCTCTTCGTCATGATGCTTGGCTATTTCCGTTTCATTTTTGGTTTTTTCATGCGCAACTTTGAACGCCAGGCGGACCTCCATGCCCTGAGCGCCATGGGGCATGCCTCTCCCCTGATCCGGGTCTTCGAAAAAATCGCCCTGCTCGGCGGCAATATCCGCGATCTGCCCAGTTGGCACCATTTCG
>PHAW01000071.1 GCA_002841785.1 Deltaproteobacteria bacterium HGW-Deltaproteobacteria-3
CCCAAGGCGAAATAGGCAAGGACGAATTTGACCGGATGAAAAAGGATCTGGAATCATAATCAGTGAATAATGGGGGCCATAAAGGCCATTCTGTAATCCTGGATTGAGAAAAATGGCGTATCCATCGGAAAGGGGAGCCCGCGCGGGTTCCCCTTTTTTTATGCCCTGTTTTCCTGACGCAGCGTGGGGTGTTGTTCTTTCAGTTGCCGCCGCCCCGCACCAATGCGATCAGCATTTTCACCGTTTCCCGCATCTGCTCGGCCTGGGCGCTCAGCTCCTCGGAGGCGCTGGCCGCTTCCTCGGCGGTGGCTGCGTTCTGCTGGGTCACCGTGTCCAGTTCGGTAACCGCCAGATTGACCTGGCCTACGCCAGAGGCCTGTTCCCGGGAAGCTATGGCGATCTCCCCCATCAGCATGGCGACCTTGGCGGTGCTCTCGGCCACTTCCCGAAAGGATTGGTTGGTGGAGGTCACCAACTTTTCGCCGGTCTGCACCTTGTGCACCGTCCCTTCGATGAGCCCGGCGGTATTCTTCGCCGCCTCGGAAGCCCGCATGGCCAGGTTGCGCACCTCGTCGGCCACCACGGCGAAACCGGCTCCGGCCTCTCCGGCCCGTGCCGCTTCCACCGCCGCGTTCAGGGCCAGCAGGTTGGTCTGGAAGGCGATCTCGTCAATGGTCTTGATGATTTTGGAGGTTTCCTCGCTGGCCCGCGAGATTTCCGCCATGGATTGGGTGAGCTGACCCATGGAGGTATTGGCCGTGTCGATCACCCTGCGCGCCTCGCTGGTCAGGGACTCGGCCTGCCCGACATTGTCGGCGTTCTGTTTGGTCACGGCGGCAATTTCTTCCAGGGAGGCGGAGGTTTCCTCGATGGCGGCGGCCTGATTGCTCGCCCCGTCCGCCAGGGACTGGCTCACCGAGGAAACCTGGCCGGCCGCCGAGGTCACTTCTTCGGCGCCGCTGTCCAGCTCAAGGCTGATTCTTTCCAGGGCGCCGCCGATCAGGGAGGAGAAATACGCCGCGAGCAAGATGCTGATCAGGATAACCAGCAGGGCCGTGGCCGTGGTGACGATCAGCGAGGTCCGCGCCTGGCGCATGCCGCTCTCCGCATGGGCCACAAGCGTATCGGCAAGATGGGTTTCGATCTCCTTCATCAAGTCGATTTTGCCGGTCATGGCGTCAAACCAGCGTTCCGCGTTGACACCGAAACCTTCCTCAATCTCCTCCTTGAGCTTGCCAAGCACGGCCTGCTCCATGCCCGTTACCTCGGCAACCACGGGGGTTTTCATCTTTTCTTCATAAAAAGAGGCCGCCTGAGGATCGGAAAACAGCTTGAAATTATTCAAGAAAGAAGACTGCTCGGAGAGGTTCTGCACGAACTTTCGCCGCATGCCCGGGGCAAACCGGTCGTTGGCAAAGGCATTGTTCAGCACCGCCCGTTCGATGCCCATGCGTTCTTTGGCCTCGACAAAATTGTAGTAGGCGGTGAGGGCCCGCATGGTTCCGGCATTGGGAGTGGTTCTGGCGATAAGGGGAATCGTGCCCAGAAATCGGCCGATTGCCCCGGTGTAAAAGGCTATGGCCTCCGGGGCGGCGAGGGTAAGGCTGTCCGTCTGCTGGCGGATCGCGCTGATGGTGCCGAACCCGGACAGCGCGTTCTGCAATTCTTGGGTCAAGGCCGGGTCCGCCTTGTCGGCCTTGGAATGGTCGAGAAAATCCTTGAGGGCGGCGATGCGCTTGTCGGTTTCTTCGCGTTGGGCCGGGAGCCGGTCGCCGAATTTCTGCCCCTGGCTGCCCAGGAAACCCGCGGTCATCCCCCGCTCTTTCTGGGCCTCGTGGGCGATCTCGGTGATCAAACCCGCCATGGCGGCAAGCTCCTTGACCATGGTGGCCTGGGCAATGGTTTGATACCGTTCCACCCCGTTGGCGATCAGAATGACCGCCAGAAAAAAAACCGGGATGGAAACCAGCAGCCGCATCTGGTTTTTGATGGCAAGCGTGTGGATGAAATTCATGGGTAACCCTCCTGGGCGCGGAAATACGATGGGCCGACGGCGACAATGTGCCGGCACGACACGGAATGCGCGTACGGTATTTTGGTGATACTATCATGATCAAGTGAAAAAAAAGAATGACTTAAATCAAGATTGAAATAATTCGCAAAAAAAATCGCGGGAAGTTTTTTACGGATGGACCAGGGGCAACCCCGCCGCCTTCCAGGCGCTGATGCCTCCGTCCAGGTTGTAGATCTCCCCGTGGCCCCTGCCGGAAAAATAGCGGCCCACCGCATAGCTGCGCCCGCCCACGGCGCAAATCAACAGGAGGGGGCGGCCCGCGGGCAAGGTTGCCGCGCCCTTGGCGAGTTCGCCGAAGGGCAGGAGGAGCGAGCCGGGAATGGACCCTTCGTGCAGCTCTTGCGGCGAGCGGACATCCACCAGCACCAAGTCCTTGCGGTTGCCGATGAGGGACTTGGCTTCTTGCGGAGACAGTGAACGAAAGATGGGAGATGTTCCCGAGGCTGCGGGAATCTGCCCTTTTTCCGAGGATTCAGGGCCGGAGCAGGCGACGGTGACACAGAGCAGCATCACGGCGGCGATACGGTGCAGGTATGGTTGCATGGGGTTCCAACGGTTATCGGGTGGTGTTGATCTGGTTTAGGGCGGCGAGCACGGTGCGGATATCGTCTTCGGTGTTGAAAAAGCCGGGGGAGAGACGCAGGGTGCCCCGGGGAAAGGTTCCGATGCTGCGATGGGCCGCGGGCGCGCAGTGGAGCCCTGCCCTGGCCATGATTCCGTAATTGCGGTCGAGGAGAAAGGCGAGATCCGCCACGCTGGTGCCGTCCATGGTCAGGGAAACCGCCGCCCCTCTGTTGTCGCCAGGCGGTGGCCCGTACACGGTGACGCCCGGTATCCGGTTCAACCCCTCCAGCAGTATCCGGGTGAGGTGCGCTTCGTGGCGCCGGATCGTTTCCCGCCCGGTTTTTTTGATACACTCCAACCCCGCGGCCAGTCCGCCGATGCCCACCGTGTTGGGCGTTCCTGCTTCATGGCAGTCCGGCATGAGTTGCGGCTGTTCTTCAAGTTCCGAATTGCTGCCTGTCCCGCCCATGGTCAGCGGCGGGACCACGACTCCTTGCCCGAGCAGGAAGCCGCCGGTGCCGGTGGGGCCGAACAGCCCCTTGTGTCCGGTAAAGGCGAGAAAATCGATGCCCATGGATTCCATGTTCAGCGGAAAAACCCCGGCGGACTGGGCTGCGTCCACCATCAGCAGCGTCCCGCCCTTGCGGGCTCCGATGGCTCCAAGATCGGCCGCCGCGCCGGTCACATTGGAGACATGGTTGATGATGATCAGCCGGGTCTGTGCGTTCAAGTGCTTGGGGATGTCGTCGGGGTCGATACCGCCGGTGGCGTCGGTGGGCAGAATCGAAAGGCCGATCCCCCGGGTTTTTTCCAAGTGCCGCAGGGGGCGCATCACCGAGTTGTGTTCCATGCCCGTGGTCAGCACCTGGTCGCCGGGTTGGAGCAATCCGAAAATCCCCACGTTGAGCGCCTCGGTGACATTGCTGGTGAACACCACCCGGCTCGAATCCGGGCAGCCGAAAAACTCGGCGACCAGCTCGCGGGCCTCAAAGATCACCCGGCTGGCGGCCAGGGAAAAGCGGTGCGCCGAGCGTCCGGGGCTTAAGGAAATATCCCGGATCAGCCGGTGCATGGCCTCCCCCACCTCCGGAGGCTTGGGAAAGGAGGTGGCGGCATTGTCGAGATAGATGGGGGGAGAGGAGTCGGGCATAGTTATAGGGGAGGCGATCGCCGTCAGTAAGGGCTGACCACCTTGCTGGCCTGGGCCATGGCGTCCATGATCTCGAACATGTTGGTGACCTGGCCCACCAGCAGGGAGTTCTTGAGGTTGAAGAAATCGAGGCAGGTGCCGCAGGAGTAGATTTCCACCCCCATGCCGGCCAGCTCCTGCAGCGGCGCGATCAGGTCGGATTCGGTGGCGGTGATCTTCACCCCGGTGTTGTAAAAGAAGATCTTTCCGGGCAGGGGATTGAGGTTCTTGATCGTTTTGACATAGGCCCGCATCAGCACCAGGCCCAGGGCGTCGTCGCCGCGGCCCATGGTCTCGGCCGGGACCACAATGATGATGCCGGTGGTGGGCAGGTCGCAGCGGTATTCCGCCGGAGCCTGCGCTGCGGCCGCATCTGTGGCGGGCCCGTCCTTGCTGAGCGTGATGTGGCGGGTGTCGCCGGAGGCCCGGATTGCCACGGCGCAGCCCTGGCTCTTGCCGAAGCGGGCCAGATTGCTCTGCGCCGCCTCGTTGTCGACCAGCACCTCCACCGAGCCCTGGGCCATGGTGTCGAGGAGTTCCTTGGCCCTGATCACGGGCTGGGGGCAGGCCAGCCCTCGGCAATCAAGCACCGTATGCATATTTTCCTCCTGCTCCGCTTCAGTCATTGAAGCTTATCTGGCTCACCAGATCGCGGATGATATCCTGGGTTTTTGCATCGAGTTTGGGCGCGGCAAACCCTGTGTCGTAAAAATCAGGGTTGATGTCGTTGGAGCTCCACATGCTCTGCGCCTCGAAATAGAGATCCTTTTGCGAAAAATATCCCTCCGGCAGCATCATCCGCAGCCGATAGTTCCGGTTGGTGGGAATCCGCTGCTTGCTCACCAGCTTGAGGCCGCTGGTGGTCACATCGACGAGGTGGCCCAGGAGCTCGTTGGCCTCATCATCGTAGACTTCAAGGTAATAGACAAGGTGTCTGCGTTTCAGGGCTCTGGTCTCGTCGGTCATGGCTTTCTCTCCTGTTGGCCGCTGGATCAACGGGCTGACTTGGCAATGCACTCCAGCATGAAGGCAATGACCGCTTCGGGACCCATGCTGGAAGAATCGACAAGAATGGCGTCATCCGCGGCTTTGAGCGGGGCAAGCGCGCGTCTGGAATCATCATAGTCACGTTTGCTGATCTGGTCCAGAATTTCCTGGAAATCGACGATCTGCCCTTTTTCCGCCAGTTGCTTCTGGCGGCGGCGGGCCCGCTCCTCGGCCGAGGCGTTGAGGAAAAATTTGCAGGAGGCCTTGGGGAACACCACTGTTCCCATGTCGCGGCCCTCGGCGACAATACCGCCCTTTTCTCCCAGTTGCCGTTGCAGAGCGGTGAGTTTTTCCCGCACCAGGGGGTTGGCGGAAACCCGCGAGGCGACCATGCCCATCTCCGGGGTGCGGATGGCCTGGGAAACGTCCTCGGCGCCCAGCAGAACCCGCACATCGTCATCGCCGTTGGGGGCAAGGGTCAGTTCGATGTGCGCCAAGCATTTTTTCAGCGAGCCGGTGTCGGCCAGATCAATCCCCTTGCGCTCAAGCGCCAGCCCCACCGCCCGGTACATTGCGCCGGTGTCCAGGTAGGTAAAATGAAGCCTGGCTGCCAGTCCCCGGCTGATTGTGCTTTTGCCCGCACCCGAAGGACCGTCGATGGTGACGATGCCCTTTGGGTCAAGCACGTCCACCTCGTTAAGCGCCGTGGCCAGCGCCTTGACGAAGCGCTGGTTTTCCGCGGGCAGCCCCACGGTGATGCGGATATAGGTGGGATAGCCGTAGGCGTTCATGGGTCGGACGATGACCCCTTGGTGGAGCAGGGCTTCGTAGAGTTTTTTGCCGTCGGTCTTGACATCGATGAGGAAAAAGTTGGTCTGGCTGGGAAAGGGTTTGCAGCCGAGCTTTTCCACCTCGCTGCTCAACCAGGCGATGCCTTCCCTGGCGAGGGCGATGGTTTTCTCGTAATGCTCGTCATCGCCCAGAGCGGCCAGGGCCCCTGCCTGGGCGGGCAGGTTGACATTGAATGGCTGCCGGACCCGGTGCAGGTAATCGGCGATGTCGGCGTGCATCAGGCCGTAGCCCACCCGTAAGCCCGCCAGGCCGTAGGCCTTGGAAAAGGTGCGCAGGGCCACCACCGGCACCCGGTGCTTGAGATACTCCCGGGCGTCGATGCGCAGGGACGGCTCGACAAAATCCACATAGGCCTCGTCGAGAGCCACGATCACCCCATCCGGCACCGTGTCGAGAAAAACGCTGAAGGCCTCGTTGCTGAACACCGTGCCGCAAGGATTGTTAGGGTTGTCGAGAAAGATCAGCCGGGTTTTCCCGGTGATCTGCCGGGCAATTCCGTCCAGGTCATGGTGCATGTTTACCAGGGGCACCACCCGGTTGACACCGCCCTGGGCCTGGACCGCCTTCTGGTAGACGAGAAAGGTGGGCTGGCTGGTGATCACCTCTTCCCCCGGGCCGAGAAAGGCCGCGATCAGCAACTGGATGACCTCGTTGGAGCCGTTGCCGAAGACCAGTTGGTTCGGGGATACGCCGATTTTCTCGGCCAGGGCCTGGGCCAGGTAATAGCAACTGCCGTCAGGATAGCGGTGCAGGTTTTTCAGGCTGTCGGCCACGGCGGCCACGGCCTTGGGCGAGGGGCCCAGGGCGTTTTCGTTGGAGGCCAGCTTGATGGAGCCGGTGATGCCGTACTCGCGCTCCAGCTCTTCCAGGGGCTTGCCCGGCGGATAGGGGATGAGGCTCGTTCCCTGCCAGGTCGAGCCGCTGCTCCAGGGCATAGGCGGCCCGGAAGATCTTTTCCTCGGCAAAATGCGTGGCCTGGAGCTGGAGGCCGATGGGCAATCCGCCGGAGCTTATCCCGCAGGGCACCGACATGCCGGGCAAACCGGCCAGGTTCGTGCAAATAGTAAGGATATCGGAGAGATAGACGGAGAGCGGGTCGTCGATCTTTGCCCCGATCTTCCAGGCCGGGGCGGGGGTGACCGGGGAGAGCAGCAGGTCGCACTGGGCAAAGGCCTTGGCGTAATCCTGCACGATCAGGGTGCGGACCTGGGAGGCCTTTTTGTAATAGGCGTCGTAGTAGCCGGAGGAAAGGGCATAGGTGCCGATGATGATCCGCCGTTTCACCTCTTCGCCAAACCCCTGGGAGCGGCTGTGGCGATACATCTCCAGCAATTCGTGCTGGGTCTGGTCGCGGAAGCCGTACCGGACCCCGTCGTAGCGGGCCAGGTTGGAGCTGGCCTCGGCCGGGGCGATGATGTAGTAGGCCGCCACCCCGTATTCGGTGTGGGGCAACGAGATCTCCACCGTCTTGGCCCCGGCCTCGGTGAGCAGCCCGATGCCCCGACGCACCGCCTGTTCCACCTCCGGGTCGAGCCCCGCGCCGAAGTATTCCTTGGGGATGCCGATGGTGAGGCCTTTACAATCGGGGACCAAGGCAGCGGTATAGTCCGGCACCGGCTGGTTGACCGAGGTGGAATCGCGCGGATCATGGCCGCTGATGGCGTTGAGCATGATGGCGGCGTCGCGCACATCCTTGGTGAGCGGCCCGACCTGATCCAGGGAGGAGGCATAGGCCAGCAACCCGAAGCGGGAAACCCGTCCATAGGTGGGCTTGATCCCGACGATCCCGCAGTGGGAGGCGGGCTGTCGGATGGAGCCGCCGGTGTCCGAGCCCAGCGAGGCGATGCATTCGTCCGCCGCCACCGAGGCTGCCGAGCCGCCGCTGGAGCCGCCGCAGACATGGGCCAGGTTCCAGGGATTTTTCGGCACCCCGTAGGCGCAGTTTTCGTTGGCCGAGCCCATGGCGAACTCGTCCATGCTCGTCTTGCCGAGGATCACCGCGCCCTCATCCCGCAGCTTTTCCACCACAGTGGCGTCGTAGGGGGGGATGAAGGGTTCGAGGATCTTGGACCCGGCGGTGGTGCGCAAACCCTTGGTGCAGAGGACATCTTTGATGGAGAGCGGAATGCCGCAGAGGCTGCCGCCTTCCCCGCGTTTACGCTGTCCGTCCGCGGCCTCGGCCTGAGCCAGGGCGGTGTTGCGGTCCAGGGTGATATAGGCGTTGACCTTGGACTCCACCGCGTCGATCCGGTCGAGCACCGAACGGGTCAGCTCCAGGGAGGAGATCTCCCCCTTGGCCAGGAGATCCTGCAAGGCATGGATGGTTAAGGTGTGGAGTTTCATAATGTACCGTACCGCTGCTGATTTTCTCAAGGATGTCTGCCATTGGCGCGGGGAGCGTCAATTACAGATGCGCTCGTAAAAAGGGAAAGAAGATACAGGTCCGTGACATAGATTCGATGGTTACCCTGTGATAACCGTTGTAATCGTGGCTTTTTACGATTTCAACAACAAAAAACGGACCTCGGAAAGGAGGTCCGCAACGAAACCGGCAGGTAACTACCTATGTGCAATAACTCCTGATAGACTAAATAACCCTGGGCACCACGAAGGCCTCGCCGTTTTGCAACGGGCCGTTGGCCAGCGCCTCCTGCTGGGGCAGGGAAGCCTTTGTCTCGTCTTCGCGAAAGGCATTGTGGATGGCCAGGGCATGGGTCGTGGGCTGAATGCCGGTGGTGTCCAGTTCGCCCAGTTTTTCCACATAGCTCAGAATGCTGTCCAGTTGGAGGGTGGTTTTTTCCACCTCCGCCTCCGACAGCGAAAGCCTCGCCAGCGTGGCGACATATCGTACTTCTTCCGGGGTGATTTTCATGCGGCAAGTCAATCTTTGATGGTTTTGTAACAACTAAAAAAACGTAACGCAAAGGCGCAGGGGCGCGAAGATAACATCCTGAAATAAAAAGATTAAAATTTGCGTCTCTGCGTCTCTGCGCCTTTGCGTTAAACAATGAGTTGTTGCAAGTCCACCTGGGGTCAGACCGCAGTCATTTTCGACTGACTCTCCAAAACCTCGACAAAAACCTCCACCACCTCCGGGTCAAACTGGCTCCCGGCGCAGCGGCGCAGCTCGGCAACGGCATCGTTGAGCTCCAGGTTCTGCCTGTAGCTGCGCTTGGAGGTCATGGCGTCATAGCTGTCCGCCGCAGTGATGATCTTGGTCAACAGATTGAGGTCGTTTCCGCCCAGGCCGTCGGGATAGCCCTTGCCGTCCATGCGTTCGTGGTGGTGGCGGACAAGAAACAGCTCCTGTTGCATGAAAGCCAGGGGCTTGATGATGTTGGCCCCGACCTCCGGATGCTTTTTCATCAGAATCCATTCCTCATCGGAAAGCGGTCCGGGTTTGCGGATGTAGTTGACATCCACCACCAGCTTGCCGATGTCGTGCACCTTGCAGGCCCGCTCCAGCACGGTCAGGTCCTCCGCCCCCAACCGCATGGCCCGGCCGATGTTCATGGCGTGGAAGGTGACCCGGTTGGTGTGGCCCGCGGTGTACATGTCCTTTTCTTCCAGGGCCGTCTGCAGGGTAAGCATGGTGTTCAGGGCGGAGACTTCCAGATTTTCGTTGTACTCTTCCAGCAAGCGATTTTTTTCCGCCAGCTCCCTGGTTTTGTTGCGCACCTCGACTTCCAGGTTTTCCTTGTAGGCCTTTTCCTGAAGGACGTACATCCGTTTTTCGATGGCCCGCTTGACCTTGATGTTGAAGATGTCCAGATCTTCGATGGGCTTGGGGATGAAGTCGTAGGCCCCCAGGTTGATGGCCTTGACCGCGAACTCCATGGAGCCGGCGCCGGTGAGGAAGATCACCGGAATTCCGTAATTGCGGTCGTTGATGTGCTTGAGGGTTTCAAAGCCGTCCAGGCCGGGCATGTTGATGTCGAGGATGACGAGGTCAAAATCCCCATTGAGGGCGGCCAGCGCCTCTTCGCCGCTGGCGCAGGCCACCACCGCATGGCCGAACATGGTGAGGATTTTGTAGACGGCTTCCCGGACCAGGGTGTCGTCGTCGGCGATGAGGATTTTTGCTTGAGCCATGGTGAATAGGATCCTTAAGGGTATGCGCGATCATGGTCCGTGCCGGCCGCAACTGCGCTCTTCATTTTTTTATAACACAGAGTTTCCCTTAAAAAGTCCAGTGTTTTTTTGCCGCAGCCAGGGCCGCATCCAGGGCAGGCAGGGGCTTTTTTGTCTGGGCCAGGGCGGTGAAGGCTGCGGGCGAAAGTCCCCCTTTTCCGGCCATTTCGTGGAGGCTGGCCAGGACGCCATCGGCGAGGGCTTGCAGGTTGTAGCCCCCTTCCAGCACCAGCACCAGTCGCCCATCGCAGAGCTCCGCCGCCAGGTCGACCAGAATTTTGCTCATCCCGGCAAAGCCGGCGGTGGTAACCGCCATACCGCCCAAGGGATCGGAGACATGGGTGTCGTACCCGGCGGAGACCATTATGCAGTCCGGCCTGTACTGGCGGGCAACCGGAGCAACCAGTTCGGTCATGATCCGGACAAAATCCCGGTCGGTCTGGCCGCCGGGCAGCGGGACGTTGAGCGTGTATCCCTCGCCCTTGCCCGCGCCGGTTTCCTTGAGGGCGCCGGTTCCCGGATAATGCGGGTACTGGTGGGTGGAGCAGTAGAGTACCTGGTCGGTGTCGTAAAAGGAGTGCTGGGTGCCGTTGCCGTGGTGCAGATCCCAGTCGAGGATGAAGATCCGCTCCATGCCGAGATGCTTCAGGCCATAGCGGGCGCCGATGGCGATATTGTTGGCCGGTGATCACCGCGCCCGCGGCGAGAACCGCCGCCTCGTAGGAGCGGGGCGAGGTGTGGGTGTCCGGATCGAGCACGTCGAATTGCTTTCCCGCCGTCTCGGCCACCCGTTCGATGTGCTCGGCGGTGTGGTTTGCGGCCAGATCGTCGTAGCCGGCCGGCTCGCATTCGGGATAGAAAAAGGTCTCGTCTTCTTCCGGCCGGGCAAGGGCCTGGTAGATGGCGGTGAGGCGCTCCGGGCTTTCCACATGGTCGTAGCCCGGATCGTGTTCCAGAAAGAGCGGGTCTCTCAGGACCGCGGTTTTTCGGGGCATGGTCTTTTTCTCCCAAATTTGATGGTGCGGGTTTCGGTGATGAGATAATCGAGCTGCTCATCGTGGCTTTCAAGGGGCACGGCCTCAACGACCTGCAGATCAAAGGCCAGGCCGATCCGCAGGGCTTGCGGCGCCGCGGTGTGCAAAAAACGGTCATAATAGCCGCCGCCGTAGCCCAGCCTCCCCCCCTGGGCGTCAAAGACACTGCCCGGCGCCACCACCACCTCAATGGAGGCGGGGTCCACCAGGGGCAGGGTTTGCAAGGGCTCAGGAATGGAGCAATAACCCGGAACAAGATCCCGGTTTAAATCGATGATGGCATAGGGGAGCAGCCGGCGCTCCTGAACCTGGGTCCGGGGCACGCTCACTTTCACCCCTCGGTTCAGGCAATGCGCGATGAGATCCAGGGTTTCCGCCTCGCTGCGGAAGCTGACATAGGCAAAAACATGGCGGGCGCAGGCAAACTCCGGCAGGGCCAGGATCCGTTCGGTAATGGCCCTGCTTTTGTGGCGCCGTTTTTCCGCAGGCAGCCCATCGCGGGCAGCCAGGATCTTTGTGCGCAGGGCGGTTCGCTCGTCAGCCATTGCTCCTCCTTTTTTTCAATACCTGCAGTTATAACGCAACGACGCCGAGACGCTAAGTTTTTTGTTTTGTTCTTTGCGTGTCGTGCCGCTTTGCGTTATATTGAAGGAAATCATTAAATTCTAGATTGAAATTCAAGGAGAGCTGTGCATGTTTGAAGAATGGCAACGTTTGGAGCAGGACGGAACCCCGGTGTATGTGCAGCCGGAAAAGCCGGACTGGTTCGTGCCGGATCGCGAGGTCGACTCCCTGTTGCAGGAGCTGCAACAGAGGCAAGGTCCTGCCCCTGTGGAGCAAGGGTTCGACGGGCGGATGCTGGTGCGCCAACGGCTCGTTTCCCAGCTTGCCGAAGGGCCGGTCTCCCCCTATAACGGCCGCCATTCTCTGCTCTCTCTGCACAGCCTCAAGGAATGCTGGTTCCATCTCACCGACCGCTGCAACCTGGCCTGCCGCCAC
Source organism: Deltaproteobacteria bacterium HGW-Deltaproteobacteria-3 (assembly GCA_002841785.1). Taxonomy (GTDB): domain Bacteria; phylum Desulfobacterota; class Desulfobulbia; order Desulfobulbales; family Desulfurivibrionaceae; genus Thiovibrio. The sequence goes on from PHAW01000071.1 coordinate 11,831, forward strand.
TGTCTCTTTGCCTCCTCTCCGGCCCAGGGCGCCACCCTGGCCCCCCTGGCCCTGGCCCAGGGTATCGCCGAGGCCAGGAGGCTGGGCTGCACTCTCTTCTATTTCACCGGGGGCGAACCCTTTGTCTATCCGGGCTTTGTCTCCATGGTGGCCGAGTTGCTCGGTGATCCAAAGATTCATGTGGTGGTGCTCAGCAACGGCTTGCTGATCCGGGAGCATCTTGCCGAACTGGCATCCCTGCCCAGGGATCGCTTTCATCTCCAGCTCAGCCTGGATGGTCTGGCGGAGCAGCATGAGGCGCTGCGGGGAAAAAACACCTTTGCCGGGTTGCTGGAAAGCCTGGATCTGCTCAAGGAAGCGGGTTTTCCTCTGACCCTGTCCGTGGCGGTGAACCGGGCCAATGTGCGGGAGCTGGCCGAGATTGTCGCCCTTGGCGCCGGCCTGGGCATAGGAAACATCCATCTGCTTTGGCATTTTGTCCGGGGCAAGGGCAGCGTAGCGCAGTTTGTCGCGCCGGCCGAGATTCTTCCCGAACTGATCCGGGCCCAGGAGATGGCCGAGAAGATGGGGGTGCGCATCGACAATGTGGAAGCCATGCGCAGCCAGGTGTTCAGCACCCCGGGCACCAGGCATGATCTGTCCAACACGGCATGGGAGTCTTTGGCCGTGGGGCCGGACGGGGTGATCTACCCTTCCCCCGCCCTGGTCGGCATTGCGGATATGGCCTGCGGCGCCTTGGCCGACGGGCTGGAAACGGTCTGGCGCCGGAGCCCGGTTCTGGAGAAGATCCGCAGGGCAACCCTGGCGGCAAGCGAGACCTATCGGGCCAATCCCTTGCGTTTTCTGGTGGGCGGCGGCGATCAGGACCACAGCTATCTGGCCGGCGGCGAGCTGGTGGGGCACGATCCCTATGTGGAGCTCTACAACGGGCTGGCCCTCTGGCTGATCAGCCGGCAGGCCCGCCGGTATCCCGTCCGGGCGCAGGGGGAAATCCTGCTGCGGATGGGCGAGGTGCGGCACGACTGCCCGGATGGAAGGGAAGTGGCTCTCACCCATTGCAACTGCGTGGTTTCCCTGGCCGAAGACCAGGGGCACGCCACGGTGCGTGAGTTTTACGGCCGGGCCGCGCTCACCTGCAACGAGGAGATCGTCAACCCCTTTGCTCCGGATCAGGCGTTGGCCAATTTCATCCCGGCCGACTCCCGGAAAAAATCCTACGGCTGCGGCAGCCCGGTCAAGGATGCCGAGCCGCAGCCCGGAGAGGTGCTGGTGGATCTGGGGAGCGGCAGCGGGGTCGAGTGCTTCATGGCAGCCCCCCAGGTCGGGTCGTCGGGGAGGGTGATCGGCATCGACATGACCGAGGAGATGCTCCATCTGGCCGCGGTGGCCAAAGCCAAGGTGGCGAGCCGGTTGGGCTATGACAATGTGGAGTTCAAGAAGGGCCTTCTTGAAGACATCCCCCTGGAGGAGGCCACGGCCGACGTGGTGATCTCCAACTGCGTGATAAACCTGAGCCCGGACAAGCGCCAAACCCTGCACGAGATCTTCCGGATTCTCAAGCCCGGCGGTAGGCTGGTGGTTTCGGACATTGTCACCGATGATCCCATTCCGGTGACCATCAAGAACAACGAGCAGTTCCGGGGCGAATGCCTGGGCGGGGCGCTGCGGCAGGAGGATCTGCTGGCGATGCTCCGGACCGCGGGCTTTGCCGGGGCCAGCCTGATCAAGCGGTTCCCTTACCGGATTGAAGGGGAAACCCGGTTCTATTCCCTCACCTTCCGGGCGCATAAGCCGAAAGATCCGTGCCGGGTGGAGGTCATCTACCGGGGGCCGTTTGCAGCGGTATGGACGGAAAGCGGGGAGATGCTCCTCAAGGGGCGCCGGGCGGCCGTTACCTTGAGCGAGGCGGAAAGCCTGGGCGATTCCCTGTTTGTCCTCGATACGCACGGGGCGGTTTCCAACCTGACCCAGGAAAACAGTTGCTGCGCCTCTCCGGTCGAACTTCTCCCCTCCAGCGGCTGCTGCGCCACCGGCCAGGAGGAGAAAACGGGCAAGATTGTCGCCCTCCCCACCCTGCGCCAGCCGGTGAACGGCCGTCATCCCTCGGGCTGCATGGTCTGCGGCAAGGAGATCGGCTATCTCGCCCGCGAGCGGGAGGTTTTCTGCCACTATTGCGGCGGGGTCAAGAAAACCAATGCGCTCTGCGTCGAGGGCCATTACATCTGCGACGCCTGCCACCAACAGGACGGCCTCTCCGCCATCCGGTTGCTCTGTGCCGAAACGAAAGAGCAGGACATGCTGCTTCTTCTCGCCGCCATCCGCCGCCATCCCGCCATCCCTCTGCATGGGCCCGAACATCACGCCATGGTGCCGGGCATCATCCTGGCCACCTACCGGAACCTGGGCGGCAGGATCAGCCGGGAGGCGATCCTCACCGGCATCGAGCGGGGCAGCAAGGTGCCTGGCGGGGTCTGCGGCTTCTGGGGCAACTGCGGCGCCGCGGTGGGAGTGGGCATCGCCTTCAGTGTTCTCCTTGAGGCCACACCCCTTACCCCCAAACCCCGGCAACAGGTGCAGGAGATCACCTCCCGGGTGCTGGGCGAGATCGCCCTGACCCAAGGGGCGCGCTGCTGCCAGCGGGAAACGGTGACGGCCCTGCGGGAAGCCGCGCTTCTCTCCCATCATCTCCTGCCGATATCCCTCCAGGCAGAGGCTGATTTTGTTTGCAACCAGTTTGCCGCCAACCGGGAATGCATTGGCAGCCGATGTTCCTTGTGGAGCAAAGCGGCATCAGGGATTGGCGGTGCACAATGAGGCCGGGAGAAACCCCCAGAAAAGGGCTCGGCAAGGCCATTGTTTTCGCCCTGTTTCTTGCCGCCATGATCGTCCTGTTCCGCTTTACCTCGGTGCGGGAATATATCTCCCCGGACTATCTGCAATCCCTGGTGAACTCGTTCGGCCCATGGGGGCCGCTGGTCTTCGTGCTCCTCTATGCCGGGGGCATCTGCCTTTTTCTGCCCGCCACCCTGTTCACCGGCCTCGGCGCCCTGCTCTTCGGCACTTTTCATGGTTTTTTGTACAATGAGCTGGGCGCCATGCTCGGCGCCTCCCTGGCCTTTTTCATCGGCCGCTACCTGGGGCGGGATTTTGCCGCGGGGTTGATCGGCGATCGGTTGAAGCAATACGATGACCGGATCGCGGCCAACGGTTTTTCCACGGTGCTCTATCTGCGGCTGATTTTTTTCCCCTTCACCCCCCTCAACTTCGGCATGGGCTTGACCAGGGTGACATTTAAGGAGTATTTCTTCGGCACCCTGTTCGGCATCCTCGCCGGCGGCTTTGTCCTCACCTTTTTCTTCGCCACCCTGGCCGAGGTCTGGAGATCCGGCGACTGGCGGCAGTTGGTGAGCTGGAAGGCTGCTTTTTCCCTGGTGCTCTTTGCCGGTTCCTTCTTTATCCCCACGCTGATCCGGAAATTCAAGCCCGAGGGGACAGGCTGAGAAAGGAGTTACGCCATGCCCGAACTGCCGGAAGTGGAAGTGGTCTGTCAAGGGCTTGGACCCCTGGTGCGCAAGCGGAAAATTCTCTCGGTTTCCTTCAGCAACAAGCGGCTGCGCAAGCCTTTCCCCAGGGCCAAAATGTACAGCCGGGTCGAGGGTTCTTTTATCCTGGGGGTGGAGCGCCGCGCCAAATACATCATGCTGCGGTTGACCGGCAGGAGCGTCATGCTGTTTCACCTGGGCATGACCGGCAAGATCGGGATCTTTGACTGCGATGTCCCCCGCCGCAAGCATGATCATCTCCGCTTTGTGCTGGACAACGGCAAGGAGATGCGTTTCAACGATGTGCGCAGATTCGGCTGTGTCGAAGTCTATTCGGAAAAAGAGCTGCGGGAGAACGATCCCTTTGCCGGATTGGGGGTGGAGCCTTTTTCCGGGGATTTTTCCGCCGACTATCTGCTGGACAAAGCCCGGGGCAAGCGGGTGCCGGTGAAAAGCTTTCTCATGGACAACCGGGTGGTGGTGGGTTTGGGCAATATCTACGCCAACGAGACCCTCTTTGCCGCCTGCACCCACCCGCAGACCCCGGTCAACCGGTTGTCCAAGCTCGATTGGCAGCTCATTGTCACCAAGAGCCGGCTCATCCTTAAAAAGGCCATTGCCATGGGCGGCTCCACCATCTCCGATTACGAGAACGTCAGCGGCGAGGCCGGGTATTTTCAGTTGGAGCTTGCGGTGTACGGCAGGCAGGGCCGGCCCTGCCCCCGCTGCGGGCAGCCGGTAGTGCGCAGCGTTTTGGGCGGCCGGGCTACGTTCTGCTGTCCCTTGTGTCAAAAATAAGGGGGGCTGGGGTTTTTTTGGGGAAACGGATATTTTTTCTTTACTCGGGCGAGGAGTGGAGGTATAAAGCGAATATTTGTCACTCCTGACCGAGGGAAGAGTTGTCTGGGTGATCCAGGCGTGATCACTACCAAAGTGTACTGCGCATTGCCGCAATTATTAAAACACAAAGAGAGGAAGAGAACCATGAAATCAGTAAAAACCACCGTTGCCCTTGCCCTTATGCTGCTTCTTTCCACCGGCATGATCGCCTGCAAGAAAGCCGAAGAAGCCGAAGTAGCCGCTCCTGCTGTTGAGCAGGCCGCTCCCGCTGTTGAGCCTGCCGCTCCCATGGCTCCGGCTCCCGAGGCTGCTCCTGCTGACGCTGCTCCTGCTGACGCTGCTGCTCCCGCTGACGCTGCTGCTCCTGCTGACGCTGCAAAGTAAGTCGCTGTTTCATTTCCGGGCTGGGGGTCTCCCCGGCCCGGAAATTTTCCTTCCTCGCTTTTTTCTTTCTTTTCCCCTGGAAATACCGACTATCTCTCCATGATCTCCAGCAGCGTTGCGGCTGCCTGGGAAAGATCCGTCGTGCTGTGGTGGCGGGTAATGGAGAACCTGAGCCGTGCCGTGCCCTGTGGCACGGTGGGTGGCCGGACGGCCGTGGCGAAGATCCCCTGTTTCCGGAGGAGCTCCGCGATGTGCAGCGCCGCTTCGCTTTCCCCGACCACAATGGGGATGATCTGCGAGGGACCAAGATCTGTTTCATATCCCCCTTTGCGCAGCAATCCTTTGAAATAACCGATTTTTTCCTGCAGTTCGCGACGCAGGCCAGGCTCGTGCCGGATGAGCCGCACCGCCGCCAGGGAGGCTGCGGCAACCGCCGGCGGCAGGGCGGTGGAAAAGATAAAGCTTCTGGCCCGGTTGACCAGATACTCGATCATCTCTCTGTTTCCCGCCACAAAGGCGCCATAGCTGCCAAGGGCTTTGCCGAAGGTGCCCACGGCCAGATCCACCGCCCCGCTCATTCCATCTTCTTCAATCACTCCGCCGCCATGCGGACCAAAAACCCCGGTGGCATGGGCCTCGTCCACCATGAGCAGGCAGCCGAACCGCTCCTTGAGCGCCGCCAGTCCGCGCAATGGACAGCGGTCGCCGTCCATGCTGTAAATGGATTCCACCACGATCAGGGCAGAGCCTGTTCCCCGTTTTTCCTTGAGCAGCTCTTCCAGATGATTGAGGTCGTTGTGGCGGAAGCGGATTACCCTGGCGCCGGAGAGGCGGCAGCCGTCATGGATGCTGGCATGGTTCAACCGGTCGCTGAAGATGAGGTCGTGGCGGCCCATGAGGGCGGGAATGATGCCGGTGTTGGCCATGTAGCCGGAGCCGAAGGTGAGGGCTCCTTCCTTGCCCTTGAGCTGGGCCACGGCGTGCTCCAGCTCATGGTGCACCGCAAGGTCGCCGCTCATCAAGCGCGAGGCGCCGGTTCCGGCGCCGAACCGGCTCAGTGCCTCCTGGGCGGCACCGATGAGGGCCGGATGTTCGGCAAGGGCCAGGTAGTCATTGGAGGAAAAATCGAGAAGCGTGTGGTTTTCGTCCCCGGCAAGGATGAGCCGTCCTTTTTCCCGGGCGATGACGGGGCGCAGGCTGCGCAGCCCTCCCTTTTCCCGCTGCTGGCTGAGCCACGCCTTCAGATCGACCATAATTGCCTGATCTCTTCGGCAAAATGGAGATCTGCCCGGGGGGAACGGCCCCGCT
>PHAW01000315.1 GCA_002841785.1 Deltaproteobacteria bacterium HGW-Deltaproteobacteria-3
GAAAGACATTTGAGGTGCTGACAATCTCCGGCTCAACCCGCAGGATAAATGATTCCGCGCTTGCCACCACATCGGCGGTTCTTTTTATTTCGGTGACCAACGCCATTTCCCCGAAGCAATCTCCGGTGGTAAGTGTGGTGAGTTGAATGGGCTTCGCTTTTCCATGCAACCGTTTTTCCACCCGGACTTGCCCCTTGACCAAAATGTAAAACGCCCGTTCGGTGGTGCCTTCCTTGATGATCACCGTGTCGGGAGGAACCCGGAGCCATTTGCTGACCAGAAGAAACTGCTTGAGTTCATGGTCGTCAAACCCATGGAAAAAACTAACTTTTTTCAGAAACTCAATCTGCTCGTCAAGGTCGATTTCTTTGTGTTTTTTACCTGGGGCCATGATTTTTCCTTCGCAGTTGCACTGCCGCCATTTCACTGCCGCCGTTGCACTGCTGCCGTTGCACTGCCGCCGTTGCACTGCTGCCGCTCCGCCACGCCGTTACACTGCCGCTCCCGGCTGCAGGCTATTTCCCGAGACAAAACTCCGCAAAAATCATATCCAGCACATCGTCCGTGGTCGTTTCCCCGACGATATCCCCAAGAAAAGCCAGAGCCCCCTGGAGATCAATAGCCAGAAGGTCGGGCGGCAAATCCGCGGCCAGCCCCTCGCCAACCTGACGCACCGCGCCAAGGGCCCGTTGCAGGGCAACGGCATGCCGCACATTGGGTGCGGCGACTCCGGACTCCTGGAGGCCATGGCCGCCGGTGGCCGCCCCGTAGACCGCATCCTCCAGCGTGCGGATACCCTCGCCGGTCGTGGCGGAAATGGCGACAACCTCCACCCCGGGAAATGCTGCTTCGTAATGGGCGCGATTCAGGGGGAGAGCCCTGTCGATCTTATTGACCACCACCACGACCTTCTTGTCCGCGGCCACTTCAAACAAGGCGCGGTCTTCGGAATGCAGCCCCTCTGCCCCGTCAAGAACCAGCAGGACCAGATCCGCCTGATCCAACTTTTGCCGGGCCCGCCGGATGCCGATCTCCTCCACTGCTTCGACGGTTTCCCGGATACCGGCCGTATCGACAATGCGCACCGGCACCCCTTTGATGTCCAGGCACTCCTCGATGGTGTCCCTGGTTGTGCCGGGCAGCTCCGTGACAATGGCCCTTTCTTCCCGGAGAAGGCAATTGAGCAGGCTGGATTTACCCACATTGGGCCTGCCGAGAATCACCACGGAGATCCCCTCCCGGATGATTTTCCCCCCCTCCGCCCTTGCAAGCAATCGGGACAGGGGCTCTGCCACTTCCAGCGCCAGCCTGGCCTGCAACGCTTGGGTGTCGAGGATCTCCACCTCCTCATCGGGGAAATCGATGGCCACCTCCATGATAGCACGAACAGCCACCAGCGCATCACGAATTTTCCAGATCTCTCCGTGCAATCCCCCCCGGAGTTGGCTCACCGCAAGGCTCGCGCCCTCTCGGGTCTTGGCGCGCAACAGCTCGGCAACCGGGTCAGGTCGATCCGGCCATTGAGAAAGGCCCGCTTGGTGAACTCCCCCGGCTCCGCGAGGCGGGTGGCCGGAAAGGTCACGATCTGGGCAAGGATCTCCTGCAGCAGCAGATAGCTGCCGTGGCCGTGGATCTCCACCACATCTTCCCTGGTGTAGGTCTGCGGCGCCCGCATATACACGGCGAGCACCTCGTCAATCACCAATCCTGTTCTGGGATGGACCACAGCGCCGAAATAGAGCCTGTGGCTTATAAGTTTTTGGGGGGGATTTTTCGGTTGAAAAAGCTGCTGGAGGATTGCGTGGGACTGGGGGCCGCTCACCCGGATGATACCGATGCCGCCGGCGCCCGGCGGCGTCGCAATGGCGGCGATGGTCGCCTCGTTGAAATCCGGAAAATCCGGCATTACCATACGTTTCTTGTCCTATGAGATTCGGCGGGACAGAAAGCTTGCCAGGCCGCCGGAACGGGAACGCTCTGCGGGAAACCGCATTTTCGCGCCCGTTTCCAGAATCATCATTCCGGGCTCTTTTCCGCGGTTTTCTTTTTTCTTGGCGCGCGGCGCCGCCCTTTCCCGGGCAGATAGATGAGCACCTTCTTGAACAACCCTTCTCCAACGCTGCGGCTCCTGATCTCGGTATCGTCCTGCAGGGCCATGTGCACCATGCGCCGTTCCGCCGGGTTGATGGCGGGAATGGTTCTGGTCTTCCCGGTTTCCTTCACCTCCTGGGCCAGACGCAGGGCCCGCGCCTGGAGCTCTCCCATCCGGTTCGCATCACATACTGCATACTGTCAAGGGTCTGCCCCTCCGGGCCGACAAGGATATCGACAAAATCCCCGGAAATCTTGGCATGGACCTTGTTGTTCTGATCCTGGGAAATGCTGATTTCCGAAGGACAACCCATGAGCTCGAGAATCCTGGCAAGATCCGCCCGGATTGCCTCCATCTCCTCGGGGGAGACAGGATCGCCGACCGCCTCCTCCTGTTCATCGTTTTCCGCGGGCTGTTCCGCCCTGGTCTTGGGAACAGCGGGCTTTTTCTCCGAAACAGCCCGTTCGGGCCTGGCCTTGGGCGCACTCGCTTTTTTCTCCGGCGCCGGGCGTTTCTGCTCGTGGCCGCCCTCTTTTTTTAGAGAGACCTGCACCGCCGCCTTTTTCCGGCCCAGGCCGAAAATACCGGTGGATCCGGTGGAGATTATGCGGATATCAAGCTCCTCCCGCGCCACATTCAGCGCAGCGCAGGCATTGCCGATCGCCTCTTCAACATCCGTTCCCTTATATTCCATCTTGGCAGACATCGTGTGCTTCCTCCATCTCAGGCCACATTCTGCGGCGGCCCGGCGTCTTCTCTTGGCGACTATGGCAGGGGCTGCCCCTTGCGCGCTCCTTAACTCAACCCGCTTTACGCGGCCTCATCCCGGTTCACGAGATACTGCTGACCAATGGATAGTAAATTGTTGACAAACCAGTACAAGACCAGCCCGGAAGCAAAATTGAGGAACATGAAGGTAAAAATGACCGGCATGAACATCATGATCTTCTGCTGGGTGGGATCTCCGGTGGCCGGGGTCATTTTCTGCTGCAGAAACATGGTTGCTCCCATCAGCAGAGTCAGCACCGGTATCCCCCCGAGAAACGGGATATCAAAGCCGACCGGCAACCGGTCGGGAGCGGCCAGGTCGGTGATCCAGAGAAAAAAAGGCGCGTGCCGCAACTCGATGGTCTGGAGCAGCACCTTGTACAGGGCGAAAAATACCGGAATCTGGATGACCATGGGCAGACAGCCGCCCACC
>PHAW01000072.1 GCA_002841785.1 Deltaproteobacteria bacterium HGW-Deltaproteobacteria-3
TGTGTATGCCTGTTGTTCCCATGGCGTGCTTTCCGGGCCGGCCATTGAGCGGCTGGAAAAGTCGAAGATCAAAACCCTGATCATCACCGACAGCATTCCTCTCAGCGAAGCCGCCCGGAATTGCAAGAAGATCAAGGTGCTTTCCGTCTGCAAGCTGTTGGGCGAAGCGGTGAAGCGAATTCATAGTGAGGATTCTGTCAGTTCATTATTTGTGTAGTGAGTAAGGCAGAGATATGTATACAACCGGAGGCCACTGCTATAGTGGCCGTTGCTGGTTTTTTGTTATGAGAATCGGTACATGAGGAGGTCAGTTCAATGTTACAAATCGAAATGACGGCGCGGGTCCGTAAAACTGTTGGCAAAGGTGCGGCAAGGACAATGCGCAGGGCGGGGAACACCCCTGCTGTTATTTATGGTCCGCTGGGCGCTCCTGTTTCCCTGGAATGCAACACCAAGGATCTCACCCAGGGGTTGCTCTCGATCCACAGAAAGAATGCCTTCATCAATCTGGAGATTGATGAAGACGGTAAAAAAACGCTCCGGCACGTTATCACCCGGGAGATTCAAACTGATCCGGTGCAGGACAACGTTTTGCATGCCGATTTCTATGAAGTTTCCCTTGATAAGCCCATGGTATTCAAGGTGCCGCTCAAGTACGTCGGCAAGGCCAAGGGCGTTGACCTGGGCGGCGATATGACCATCGTCAAGAACAAGGTCACTGTCTCCGGCAAGCTGCTTGATATCCCCGATGTTATCGAGGTTGATGTTGCTCCCCTGGATCGGGGCGTGGCTCTGACCTGCAAGGAGCTCGGTCTTTCCGCAGGCGTAACCCTGGTGACCGACCCGGATGCTGTGTGCGTTTCCATCTCCGGCGCGGCAGAGTAGACGCCGGAAATACGTTTCTTCAATACAGCGTTGTCAAAGCCGAAGAGAGGAGCTTCCTTTTTTCGGCTTTTTTTTTGTCGGGCTGGGCCACGGACGCCTTCCGATGGAGCGAGAAGAAAGAGGGCAATATCGTGTACGTCGTGGTTGGCTTGGGAAATCCTGGCAAGGAATATGCTGCTACCCGGCATAATATCGGTTTTATTTTTCTCGATTACCTGGCGGAAAAATACCGGTTCGTTTTCAAGGGAACAAAATGGCAGGCGGAAGCGGCGAAGGATCTTTCCTGGGGCTATCCGGTTCTTTTTGTCAAGCCGCAGACCTATATGAACAGAAGCGGCGTTGCGGTACGGGCGATTGCCGATTTTTATCAGGTTGAACTCAGCCGGATCATCGTGATCCACGACGATCTTGATCTGCCCCTGGGGCGGACCAAGATCATGCTCAACCGGGGGGCAGGCGGCCATAACGGCATCCGGTCCTTGATCGAGCATCTTGGCGGCAATGATTTCGTGCGGGTGCGGGTTGGCATAGGGCGTCCGGACAATGCGGAGCGGGTGAGTGATTTTGTGCTTTCCCGCTTTGGGCAGGATGAAGCGGAGATGGTGCGCGAAGAACTTGAGCGCATTGAGACCGGGGTGCGTCTTATTATGGAAGAAGGGGTCTCCGCTGCCATGAATCGTGTCAATTCGGAGCAGTTGTAGTATAACGCACTGTAATATCATGTTTTTTTAAGTTTGGATTGATAATCCCGAGATCTGTGGTATAGTGTCTCCTAATCTTCATTTCTTCGCCGGTGTTGGAGTGCTTCCTTGTAGAAAAAGGAACAGGGTGTTCCGTAACCGGCGAAAGGGAGGCACGTGTGTTTAACTGTTCCGTAACCGGCGAAAGGGAGGCACGTGTGTTTAACGTTGGTGATATGGCAGTATATCCGGCCCATGGCGTTGGCAAGATAGAATCCATCGAGCAGCGGCAGGTCGGGGACAAGCAGCAATCCTTTTATGTGATGAAGATTCTCGATTCAAGCATGGTGATCATGATTCCCACCGCCGGGTGCAAGAATGTGGGGCTGAGAAATATTATCAGCTCCAAGGATGTGAGCAAGATTTACGACATCCTGAATGAAAAGGATGTGGCCATCGTTTCCCAGCCGTGGAACCAGCGGTATCGCGAGTACATGGAAAAGATCAAGACCGGGTCTGTTTACGAAATTGCCTCGGTGCTGCGCGATCTTTTTCTCCTGCGAGTGGACAAGGATCTTTCCTTTGGCGAACGCAAGATGATGGACACCGCCAAAAGCCTTCTGGTGAAAGAAATCGCCCTTGCCAACGAAGCCAGGGAAACCGAAACCCAGGTGGAAAAGAACATCGAGCAGATTTTTTCCTGATCCAGGCCCCGTGGCCGATGGTGTTCCAGTAAATTGCTTGTGACATTCCCGCCTGTGCTATCATCCGGTAGCACGGGTGTTTTTTTTGTATGCTGAAATTTTCCTCCCTATTTTTTTATGACGCCACTTTTTTCTCCCCGGGATCCTATGATTCAGAAGAGCCTGTTTACCATCGAAAGGGGGGGGCAGCGTCTTGATCAGTATCTGGCAAGCCGATTGGCGCGGGAAGGATTGACCCGTTCGCGGATTCAGCAGCTTATCCGGACCGGAATGGTATTGGTGAACGGGATTCCCCTGAAGGCCAAACATATTCTCCAGGCCGGGGAGAGGCTTACGGTGACGATCCCTCCGCAAAGCCCGTCCCATCTGATTCCCGAGCAGGTCGATTTCGTCACTCTCCACGAGGACGAGGATCTCATCGTCTTGATCAAACCCCCCGGAGTCGTGGTGCATCCGGCCTCCGGCCACAGCACGGCAACCCTGGTGCATGGCCTTCTCCATCATTGCGGCGGTTTATCCGGGATAAATGGGGAGTTGCGTCCCGGGATCGTCCACCGGCTTGACAAGGACACCTCCGGAGTCATGGTGGTGGCAAAAACGGATTCTGCCCACCAGGCCCTGGCCGCGCAGTTCAAGGAGCGCGCGGTGACTAAGATCTATCAGGCCCTTGTCGACGGCAGGCCCATCGGTCAAGCCGGCAGGGTTGCGCTGCCCATTGGCCGTCATCCGGTCCATCGGAAAAAAATGGCGATTCGGGAAGATGGCAGGGAGGCCGTGACCAACTGGCGGGTACTGGAACGCTTTGCCCTGGGGTTGGCCCTTTTGGAACTTGGCCTGGAAACAGGGCGCACCCATCAAATTCGGGTGCACATGGCCGCCCTGTCCCATCCTGTGGCCGGTGATCCGGTCTATGGCCGGAAAAATCCCTGTTATCAGGAGCTGGGGATAACCCGCCAATGTTTGCACGCGCATTCCCTGGCCTTCTCCCATCCCCGAACCGGAGAGCCTTTACGGTTTACCGCGCCGCTCTGGCCGGATATGCTGCATGCCCTGGAGTTGTTGCGACAGGCGGGCGGCATTTAGGAGCCGTCAGGGAAAAAAGTTCTTTTCTTGGTCATCGTTGTTTCCGTCATCCAGTTGACGAGAGTATTTGAGTTATTTGCGAGGGTGCGATAGTGGTGCAGCAGGCGCTCACATCAGTGGTTGCCGTTACCGGGGGCATGGGTTCCGGCAAGAGTTCCGTGGCAGCCTATCTGGGTGAAATCGGCGGGGCCATGGGGCTTAGTGCCGATGTCCTCTGCCGTCAGCTCCTTGAACCAGGGGCTGCCGGCTGGCTGGCCGTGCGCACGGCTTTCGGCGAGAGATTTTTTTCGGCGGATCAGCACATCGATCGGCCCTTGTTGCGCACGGTTCTTTTTGAGGACCGCGAATTCCGCCACAGGCTCGATGCCCTGCTCCATCCCCTGGTGCGAGACGAGATAGCCGGTTGTCTCAAGAGGGAGAGCGGCCAGTCTTCCGGAAAACAGACCCGCTTCGTGGTCGAGGTGCCCCTGTTGTATGAAGCGCGCTGGGAACATGATTTTTCCCAGGTTGTGGTGGCATATGCGGATGAGAAAACCTGTCTGCGCCGTCTTATGCTGCGGGACCGGATAAGCGAGGCCGCGGCCGTAAAGGCGCTGGAGGCGCAGATGCCCCTGGCGGACAAGGCTCTCCTGGCGGATTACGTTATTGATAACAATGGTCCCTGGTTTGATACCTGTCTGCAGGTTGAGCATCTGCGAAATCTTCTGTGGTAGGGAGTTGGCCTTGGCGTCACGGACGGTGTCCCGCCGGAGTTCTTTGGCAAGTATTGCGATAAAACAGCAGGATGCGAGAAAAAAGTGTTTAAGTAATTAATTTCCTTACGGTAAACCCCCGACTTTGCCGGGGGACTCATAAAGTTTGACTTATACGGCGGTCGCGCTTCAAGTTGTTACTATGAGCACAGCACTTTTTATCCCCCCCTTTGTTAAAGGGGGGCGAAGAGTACGGCCGCCTTGGGCGGCTCTCGGTTTTATCGGCGCCTTCGCCGTTAGCGCTGCTGAGGCGCTCACCCAATAAGCCACCGGCTTTGCCGGTGGTAATGTAACTAATTTAAGGTTGTAAGATACTGCGGCATGAGACCGCTCGGGTATTTGCGGCAACGAATGACGGACAACAACGCGGTTAGAAGGCGGCACTGATTTGAAAAGTTCTGGTTTTCAGGATTCGGCGGAAGGTACAGAAAGGGGAGAGGCAAGTCCTTTTTCGGAAAATGATTCCGTGCCCCACCAGCGGGCGGCAATGTCCTATCTTGCCGGAAGCCGTTTTTCGCAGACCTTTCTTGATTGTGCCAATGATCTGATCCAGAGCATCGACCGGAACGGGCGATTTCTCTATGTCAACCGGGCCTGGCGGGAAACCTTGGGCTATGATGAGGCCGAGATTGCCGCCCTTTCTGTTTTCGATATTCTGGATCCGGAGTGCCGCGAGCATTGCGCCACCCTGTTTCGCGATATAGCCGCGGGCAAGATCTCGCACACCTACGAGGTTGTCTTTGTCGCCAAGAGCGGACGCAGGATTCCGGTGGAAGGAAAGATCAGCACCGATTTCAAAGATGGCGAACTGGTGGCAACCAGGGGAATATTTCGCGACATCAGCAAGCGGAAAGCCGCGGAAGACCTGTTGCGGGACCAGAAACTGCTCACGGAGAAACTGATCCGCTACTCCGCAGTGCCCATTTTCGTTTTGGACCCGCAGCACCGGGTCACCGACTGGAACCGGGCCTGCGAGATGCTCACCGGCATTCCCGCAGAACGGATGGTGGGGACGTCAAACCACTGGCGGGCATTTTATGGGCAAAAACGGCCGTGCCTGGCCGATTTGGTTATTGATTCCGCCGACCGGCATAATCTCGACGCCCTGTATGCCTCGGCCAAAAAATCCGAATTGCGGGAAGAGGGCATCCACGCAGAGGAATGGCTGGACGCGGTGGGTGGCGCGCGCCGCTATCTCGCCTGCGATGCGGTGCCTATCTATAACCACAACAAGGAGCTTGTCGCGGTTATTGAAACCCTGCATGATCTCACCGAGCGCAAAAAGATGGAAGAGGCGCTCACCCGCCTTTGCAATCGCGGCAAAATCGAGGAATCGTTGCGCCAGGAGATGGCCAGATCCTCCCGATATGGCAGCCCCCTGACCATCCTCCTCTTTGATCTTGATTTTTTCAAAAAGGTCAACGACACCTTTGGCCACTCCATCGGTGATCAGGTTTTAAAAGAGGTTGCCGCCACGGTGGGCAAGCAGATCCGGGAAACAGATATACTTGGGCGGTGGGGCGGCGAGGAGTTCATGGTGCTTTGTCCGGGGATCGTGGCCCAGGATGCGGTGGCCATTGCGGAAAAGCTGCGGCAACGGGTGGAGGAGCTGCCGATTGGCGTCACCATCAGTTGCGGAATTGCCGGATGTCAGCCGGGGGAGAGTATGGACGGGCTGATCAACCGGGCGGACAAGGCGCTGTATGCGGCCAAGCACTCAGGCCGTAATCTGGTGCGGCTGGCCGCCTGAGATAAGGTCTTCAAAATTTTTCGGTAACCCAGAAGAGTAAACGATTGGCAGTGGTGCAGATGCGCGGAAGAGGCCTGCGAAGTGTGCTATTGCACACGAGCAGGTCGATGACAACGCAGATGTGGTGCTGCCAATCGTTTACTTCAACGGATCTCGTCGCTGTCCACATAGGCATAGGCGCTGTGCTTGTGGATGGATTCAAAGCTTTCCACACTCACGGAAAACCAGGTGATGGCCGGATGGGCCATGGCCTGTTCCGCCACCTTGCGCACCGCGTCTTCGACAAACATCGGGTTGTTGTACGCCTTTTCCGTCACATATTTCTCATCCGGCCGTTTCAGCAGGGAATACACCTCGCAGGAACCGCCCGCCTCGGCCATGGCGATGAGCTCTTCCATCCAGATAAATCCCGAGTATTTGACGGTGAGATTCACCTCGCCCCGCTGGTTGTGGGCCCCGCAATCGCTGATCTCCCGTGAGCAGGGACACAGGGTGGTGACCGGCACCCAGACCGAGAGGATAAAATCCTCATCCTTGCCGATGCCGCCGGTGAACCGGCAGGTATATTCCATGAGTCCGGGGGTGCCGGTGGCCGGCGCCCTTTTTTCCAGGAAATAGGGAAAGGTCATTTCCACATGGGCTGATTCCGCCCGCAACTCTTCCTTCACCTCGGCCAGCAGATTACGGAAAATCCGGTTGCTCATCTCGTCCTGGTAGGTGTTCAGGACCCTGATGAAGGTGGAGACGCAGGATTCCCTGTACTGGCTCGGCAGGCTGACCTGCAGGCTGATGCTGGCCACGGTCTCCTGCATGCCTCCGGATTTTTCGCGCACCCGGACCGGATACCTGATATCTTTTATGCCGACGGTATTGAGCTTCATTTGGGAAGATATATACACCATTTGCCTTCGCGCGGAAAGCGGTAAACGGGGAGAGCGTCTGGTCAAGGATGGGGTTTGGCCTCAAGGCGCGAGCTGTGATAGGCTGGACAAAAGAGGGCGGAGGCAGAAAGAAAGATGACAGAATTACAGGTCCGGCTGGACAAATGGCTGTGGGCCGCCCGTTTTTTCAAGACCCGCGCCCAGGCATCCCAGGCGGTGGCCGGGGGCAAGGTGCAGGTGGGCGGCTTGCGGGTGAAGCCCTCCCGGCTGGTGGCTGTGGGGGATGGAGTGCGGATCCAGAAGGAGCAGGAGGAATTCGCCATTGTGGTCCTGGCTCTCAGCTCCCAGCGGCGGGGCGCGCCGGAAGCGCAACTCCTTTACGAGGAAACGGTGGAAAGCCTCGCTGCCCGCGCCGAGGCCAGGGAAACCCGGCGTCTCCTGCGGGTCGCTGGCGCCGCGCCGCCAGGGCGGCCAGGCAAGCGGGACCGGCGGTTGATCAGGAAGTTTACCAAAAAAGAGGAATAAGGACCGTGGAAAGATTTTTTTCGCCTGCCCATCTGTTTGCTTTGCGTCTTCGCTGCATTGCGTTACAGTGTCGGTGCAAGGTTTGCGGGTTTGTAGCAATCCGAAACTTGCTTCAAACAGGTGCTTCGACAGGCTCAGCACGAACGGAATATCATTGCATTAAGGCGATATCCGTTCGCCCTGAGTCCTTCGTCAAGCTCAGGAGAGCCCTGTCGAAGGGCAGTTATTTTGAGATGACATTCAGGAGAAAACCATGAAAAAGATAGAAAGGGCATTGATCAGTCTCACCGACAAATCCGGGATCGAGGGGTTTGCCCGGGAGCTTGAGCAACTGGGGATCGAGATCCTCTCCACCGGCGGCACCGCCAAGAAGATGCGCGATAACGGCATCAAGGTCAAGGATGTTTCCGAATTCACCGGCTTTCCGGAGATGCTCGATGGTCGGGTCAAAACCCTGCACCCCAAGGTGCACGGCGGCATCCTCGCCCAGAAAGGAAACCCGGACCATGTCAAGCAGATGCAGGAGCATGGCTTGCAACCCATCGATCTGGTGGCGGTCAATCTCTACGCCTTTGAGAAGACCGTGGCCAACCCGGCATGCACCCTGGGCGAGGCCATCGAAAACATCGATATCGGCGGCCCCACCATGCTGCGCTCAAGCGCCAAGAATTTTCAGGATGTCACCGTGATCGTCGATCCGGCCGACTACCCGCAGGTGCTGGCCGAGATCAAGGCCACAGGCAACACCACACTCAAGACCCGCTTCCGTTTGGCGGTAAAAGTTTTTGCCTTGACCAGCACCTACGACACCGCAATCGTGAATTGGCTGAAAAGCGTGGATGTCGATGCCAACCCCTATTTCAAGTAGGTGGCACCCATGAAGATGGCGGTGTTGCTCTCCGGCTCCGGCCGGACCCTCGACAATTTTCATGACCGGATTGCCTCCGGCGCCATGCAGGGGAGCATTGAGGTGGTGATCTCCAACGTGCCCGACGCCCTTGGTCTGATCAAGGCCAGAAACTACGGCTATCCGGCCTTCCATGCCAAGGACAATGGGGCCATCAACGCCTTTTTGCAGGAGTACGGGATCGAGCTGGTGCTGCTGGCCGGCTATCTCAAGCTCTATGCGCCCCCTGCCCATTTGCGGCGGGCGGTACTCAATATCCATCCCTCGCTGATTCCTTCCTTCTGCGGAGGGGGAATGTACGGCATGCGGGTGCATCGGGCCGTCAAGGCGCGGGGGGTCAAGGTGACCGGTTGCACGGTGCATTTTGCCAATGAGGTATATGACGAAGGGCCGATTGTGGTCCAGCACTGTGTCCCCGTAGACGATAGCGACACGGTCGAGGACATCGCCGCCAGGGTCTTTGCCGCGGAATGCGAAGCATATCCCGAGGCGATCAACACGGTGGTGGCGCGGGGCATCGATTCTTTCTGGCCGCAACCCGGTGGGTGTCGTTTCTAATCCTGGAGGAAAAAAGATGGAAAAACGGATCATGTCGGCTGAGGACATCAACCGGTCATTGCACCGGATCGCCTTGCAGATCGTGGAAAACAACCACGGGGTTGCCAACCTGGCCATCATCGGCATCCATACCGGCGGGGTCTTTCTCGCCGACCGGATCCAGAAGCTGATCCAGGACCGGGAGAAGATCGTGCTCCCCACCGGCACCCTGGACATCACCCTCTATCGCGACGACTGGAGCCTGGCCAGCCAGAATCCCATCGTCAAGAAAACCAGCATCACCTTTCCCATGGAAGAGATGGTGGTGGTCCTGGTGGACGATGTTGTCTTTACCGGCCGCACCATCCGGGCCGCCATGGACGCCCTGATGGACATCGGCCGGCCGCAGTGCATCCAACTGGCTGTCTTGGTTGACCGGGGCGGGCGGGAGCTGCCGATCCAGCCCGATTATGTGGGGATGGATATCCCGGTCAAAGCCGATGAGCATATTCATGTCCGCCTTGCCGAAAAGAGCGGGAGTGATGAAATTGTGCTTGTTGGCCGGGATTAGTCTTTTGCCTGTCCCTGCCTCAGGTGATACAATGCTTTCGGTAGCCTAGGGAAATCATGCAGTACGCTCTTGCCGGTCAGGGAGATCATGAGCCAGGAACCTCAGTCAAGCACGGATTTGCAGCAGATCAGGCTGCGGATCAGGGAAAAGCAGCGGAATTACGCGAGCTATAACCTCAGCCCTGCCCAGAACGACCTGTTGCGGGCTTTCTTCGACCTTGCCCAGGAATTCGACTCCAACGAGGATTTTTACCGGGTCTGCGTGGCAGCCCTTTCCGAGTTTCTCGGCTTGCACAGCCGGCTCTATCTGTTTGACAAGGAACAGGAAAAACTGGCTCTTGTTTGCGAAAGCGAAAAAGGGCTGCGGGCAAAACCGGTTGTTGCCCCGGAGCATGTGCGTTTGAGCTTCAAGAGCTACGAGAGCGAGCATTCGTTGCTGGTGCCGATTCACAGCAAACCATCCCCTGAGTCGCGGGACGAAGGACAGCAGCCGATCAACATGCAGATCATGGGGGTTCTTGAAGTTTATCCCCTGGAGAAGATTTCCAAAGCCGACCGGTTTTTTCTGCGCAAATACGCGAACCGCATCGGCTACAACCTGCATAACCGTTTGATCTCCCACGAAAACATCAGGCATCTGAGGTTTATCAATAATCTGGTGATGGACATCGAACACAACGTCATCACCCCCAACATGTATTTTAAGCATCTCTTCAATCAGCTCAAGGCCCGTATCGGCGATATCGACGAGCTGGAAAAAATGATTGCCGGGTTCAAGGCCGCCCAGGGAGTGCCCAGCGGAAGCTGTGAGCTGGTGATCAGCAAGGTGAGCAGCCTGCACCGGAGTCTGCTTGAAAACCACCGGGAGCTGCTGGAGCACCATGCCAATTACAGCCTTTTTCTTGAGAGCCTGTTCCGGCGCGATCACTTTGCCCAGGGCCGTTTCGTGCTGCGCCCCAGGAAATGCTCCATTGACCGGGAGATTGTCTCGCCGCAACTCGATCATTTCCTGAGCAGATTCGGAGCCCGGGGGATTACGGTGGAAAAGCCCCTGGACATGCGGGAAGAAGAACTTTTTCTGCGGGTGGATGTCGGGCTGCTTTCGCAGGTCTATGCCAATTTTTTTTCCAACGCGGTAAAGTACACCGGAGAAATAATAGGCCGCAACGGGAGGGCTAGAAAAGCCATTGCCTATGGCCGCGAGCTGCTTCCCGATTATTTCGGTCCTGGCAAGGCAGCGGTCAAATTCAATGTTTTCACCACCGGAGAGCATCTTTCCGAGACCGAGGCGAAAACGGTTTTTGCCGATGGCGTCCGGGGGGAACGGAGCAAGGCCGTGCCCGGCACCGGACATGGCTTGGCTTTTGTCAAGCAGGTGGTTGAGATCCATGGCGGCGTGGCAGGCTACGAAGCCACGGAAGAGGGAAATAACTTTTATTTCATCCTGCCCCTGCCCGACCCGAACAATGTTCCCGTTGACCAGGGCTGAAGGGGAATTGCCGAGGCATGTTCCCCCTCAAGGATGATATTCCCTCCCAGCATTTCCCTGTGGTCAATCTCTGGCTCATCGTCGTCAATATCCTCTGCTTCGTCTATCAACTGAGTCTGGGCCAGGAACTGGAAGCTTTTATCCTTGCCCATGGTTTTGTGCCCGCTCGTTTCGTCGCGGAACTGACGGGAAACGGTCTCTCCCTTGCCAGTTACGGCCCGGTTTTCAGCTCCATGTTTCTCCACGGCGACTTGCTCCATGTTTTTTCCAACCTGTGGATGCTGTGGATATTCGGCGACAACGTGGAAGACCGGATGGGGCATGGCCGCTATCTGGTGTTTTATCTTCTCTGCGGGGTTGGCGCCGCCTTTGTCCAGTTCTGGTCCAATCCCCAGGCCCAGGTCCCGATGATCGGGGCGAGTGGCGCCATCTCCGGGGTGCTTGGCGCCTATTTTCTCCTCTATCCCCGGGCCCGGATCCTCACCTTTATTCCGATCTTCATTCTTTTTTATCTGGTGGAGATTCCGGCCTACTTTTTTATCGGCTTCTGGTTTCTCATGCAGTTTCTGCAAGGCGCGGCCCAACAGGCAGCGGTGGGTAGGCTGGCCGAGGGCGGGGTTGCCTGGTGGGCCCATGTCGGCGGCTTTGTGGCCGGGGTGTTGCTGCTGTATTTTTTCAAGCGAAGCAACGGGAAAAAGGGAGGGCAGGCGTGGGGATAATTTGAAGCCGCTCCTTGTTCGATAACTATTCTCCCTTCCGAGATAGAATTGGAATAATCCAGGAAGGCGGATTTTTTTCCGGTCAGGAACCGCCCTTTTTGTTCTCCACGTAATGGGCTGCGGCCAGGGCTGCGGTGCAGCCGTCCGCCGCGGCAGTGACGATCTGCTTGGCGTATTTTTCCTTGAGATCGCCAACCGCAAAGATGCCCGGGGTATTGGTCTCGCATTTGTCGTCAGCGATCACATAGCCGTTGGCATTCATCTTGGTGCCCGCCGGAACCAGGGAATTGTTCGGCTCAAAGCCGATAAAGACGAAGACCCCGTCGGTGGCAAGGGTGGCGGTTGCTCCATCCACGGTATTCTTGGTGATCACCCCGTTCACCCCCTGACCATCCGCCTGGATTTCCGCCAGCACCGTGTTCCAGAGCACGGTGATCCGTTTTTCAGCCAAGACCCTTTTTTGCAGGATCATCCCGGCCCGGAAGGCGTCCCGGCGATGGGCGATGTACACCTGTTTGGCGAGCTTGGCCAGATACAGGGATTCCTCCAGGGCACTGTCGCCGCCGCCCACCACCACCACGGTCTTGTCGCGGAAAAAAAAGCCGTCGCACACGGCGCAGTAGGAGACTCCCCGGCCATAATTCTGGTCTTCCCCGGGAATGCCCAGCTTTTTCGGGCTGCCGCCGGTGGCAAGGATAACCGCGTGGGTTGCAAGGGCTTCGCCGTTATCAAGGATGACGGTGTGATGGTCCAGCCCCGGTTCAACAGCAACAACCTCGCGGTTCATCACCTCAAGATCATAGGCGGCGGCATGCTGGGAAAATTTCACGGCCAGTTCCGCGCCGCCGATCTTTTCGGTGCCGGGCCAGTTCTCCACCTCGTCGGTGTTGTTGAGTTGGCCTCCGGGGATGCCCTTTTCGATGAGCAGTGTTTTCAGGGCGGCCCGTCGTGGGATGTGGAATCCGGCATGGTGTAATCTCCTGAAGCTTGGGTAAGGATGTGGCTCCCAGTTATCTGTTGATGACTCTTAATAACCCTGTATTCATTTTAAACAAGTGCTTCGACAGGCTCAGCACGAACGGAATACCCATTCATCAAGACAACCTCCGTTCGCCCTGAGCCTGTCGAAGGGTGGTTGTTATGAGTTCGCCCTCTATTTGGTGGTAAAGGTGAAAGCTCCGTCCCAGTCGTCTGGCGGCGGGCTGACCGCGAAATGGGCGATCCGGTCGATGTAGAGGCCGTAAAGCTGGGAGGGCGCTATCGTGTTGAGGGTTTGGACGATTTCCGCTGCCTCCTGAAATTCACGGTTTGCGTAATGCTCCAGAGCCTTGGTAAAGGAGTCTGTTGCCTTGCGCAACTCCGGTGTCGGTTCGCCATCGCAGAGGGGTTCATAGATGAGCACCGGGACATCCTTGCCCTTGACCCGAACCATGTCAAGCATCCGGCAGTAAAACCCTTCACCCAGCGCGGCTCTGGTGTATTCCGAGATGACGATGTTGGTGCCGTATGCTTTATTGGCGCCTTCCAGCCGGGAAGCAAGATTGACGTTGTCGCCCATGACCGTGTAGTCAAAGCGTTGATCGCTACCAAAGTTGCCCACGCTCATGATCCCGGTATTGATGCCGATGCGGATGTCCACCTCGGGCAGGTTCCGTTTCCGCCAATCCTCCCGGAGTGCTTTGAGTTGTTCCATCATCCTGAACGCCGCCCGCACACAGTTGGCTGCGTGGTCACCATCCTCAAGGGGTGCGCCCCAGATGGCCATGATTGCGTCGCCGATGAACTTGTCCACTGTTCCCTTGCTTTCCAAGACAATATGGCTCATGGCCGTGAGATACTCATTCATGAACCGGCCGAGCTCTTCCGAGGTTATCTTCTCGGAGATGGTGGTAAAGCCCTTGATGTCGCTGAAGAGAACGGTGAGATTTTTCTGCTCCCCTTGCAGAGAGAGCTTTTCCGGGTGTTCCATGAGCTGGTGCACGATCTGGGGGGAAACGTAGTGGCCGAACGCCGAGCTGATGAAGCGTTTTTTCTGGCCCTCGAAAAAGTAGTTGAACAGGGTGACCACCAAAAAGATGGCAAGGATGGTCAGCAGGGGATAGGAGAGACCGACGAGCTGGCTGTGGCTGAAAAAGAAGAAATAGTTGCCGGTCAGGGTGGCCAGGACGAGCAGCAGGCCGCCCAGGCCGCCGGCCAAAGGGGTGGCATAGGCGAGGAGCGCGCTCAGGCCCAACCCGCCGACGAGAAGCAGGGCGTAGGTGATGCCGATTTCGGTGAAGATGTCGTGGGTGAAGGGGTCGTGGCTCAGGATATTGTCGATGATGTTGGCGTGGACTTCCACCCCCGGATAGATGTTGGAAAATGGCGTGGCTCGCAGATCGAGAAGCCCGGCGGCGGAGGTGCCGATGAGCACATACTTGTCCTGCACCCGGTCCAACCCTTTGCCTGTCAGGATATCCATCGCGGAAAGGTAGGGATAGATATGGCTTGGCCCCCGGAAATTGACGGTGAGCTGGCCTTTTTCATCGGTGGGGATAAAGGTTGACCCCAGTTCAACCCCGAGAATGTCCTTGGGACTGGTTTGCCCCTGCCGGGAGACCTGGATGGTCGTCTCCTGTGCCCCGATGCCGATGCGCAGCATTTCCAGGGCCAGGGACGGGTAGGGGATGCCGTCCATCATCATGAAGAGCGGCACCTTGCGCACCGTGCCGGCGGCATCGGGGAACACGTTGAAAAATCCCTCGCTCTGCCCCTGGGCCACGGCCACCACATTGGTGATGGCTCGGTAGGCCCGGAGCAGGGAGATATCCTCGTAGCGCAGGGTGTCAGGCGCAAGGCGGGTGGTGCCCGAGGGAAAGGGGACATCCGCCTGGTTTTTCAGGCCGTCATCCTGGGTCTGGAAGACATAGCCCAACACCGAGGGCGTTGCTCCCAGGGCCTTGCCCAGGGCGATATCGTGATCCAGGCTTTCCTTTGCTTTCAGTTCCGCCAGGGTCTCCGGCGGGAGCTGCACCGGGAGAAGCTGTTGCAGTTCATCAACAAAGTTTTTCGGGGAGGTGCGGTCCGCCTCGGCAAAAACAATATCCAGGCCGATAACCCGTGCCCCGCCTGCGCCGAGATTGTGAACCATCGTGGCCACGGTGTCGCGCGGCCAGGGCCATTGGCCGATGGTTTTCAGGCTTTTCTCGTCGATATCGACAATGACGATGGGCTGGGTTGGGGTGACAGTGCCCCGCCAACGGAACATGGTGTCGGTGAGCCGGTTGTCCAGGGTCTCCAGAAAGGCTGGTTTCTGCTGGCCAAAGGAGGCGAAAAGCAGGACGGCTGCCAGGGTTACCAGGCAGCCGACCTTGAAGGGGGAGAGGGTGAAGAACGGTTTGAGCCGGTGGCGGATGATCATGTCGCGCGGTTGTTGTCTGTCATGCTGTTACCGGTTGCCGCCGAAGAGACCGATGTACTGTTTGCCGTCAGTCAGACTGTAGAAATTGCCGCCCACTGCCTCGGCATTGGGTCCGTAAAAGGCGCCTTGAATGTCCCCTCCCGTGAGGCCCGCGGAGAACTGGTTGGTCAAACTGTCGGCAGAAAAGGCGCCGCCGCTGATGGTTAGAGTGGGGCCGTTCGTAAAGGCCAGGCTACCGGTGATGCTGGGCGTGGAGACGAAGTTGGCCGTGAGATTCATGGAACCGGACACTTGAGAAATTTGGGTGGTATCGTTCGTATTGATCATGGTGCCGAATGCCTTACCGTTGTAGGTTCCGATAAAACCCGTCTTGATCACCGAATCGGTCGAGGGTTTTCCCGCCAGCCACATGGATTCGGGCACCCGGATCTGCCGCTGGATTGTGGAGTTTGTGGGATCGACGTAAGCAACCTCCCAGTAGCCCCAGGTGAAGTAGGGGGAGATCTGGTTTTTCGGATCGACGACCATATAGTTGCCGTACTCTTTTGCCGTGATGCCGGCAGAACCACCCAACAGAGCGGCTAAAAGCTGGTCGTTGAGATATACCGAGCCGTAGGAGCCACCCACGGTCATGCCGGAAATATTGTAGTTCGCATCGCCGCCGCCGATATTGCTGTCGGTGGTCAGGGTGCCGAGGATGGTGCCGGCGTCCTTGTTGATGTTCATGGTGAAACTGTTCGGATTCGTGTTGTATATGAGGTGGCGGTCGGTGGGCCGGTCATTCATGTTTTCGCTGACCCCCACCACAAAACCACTCCAGATTTCCGAGCCTCCCTTGGGGGCTGTCGGGATCATTTCTCCAACCACCTGTTGGACGCCGCCTGCGACAGTCCACGAATCGAGCAAGGTTTGTGTGGGCGATCCTTTGATAAGAAAGGAACTTCCTGTCGCGGTGAAGCTAAAGAAATCATAAGCACTGCCTGTGAAGAGGCCCGAGCCGCTGCCGCTGATAAATGCGTCGTCGTCGTTTTGGTAAGAGCCTCCCTCATCCGCACCAAAGATCTTGATGTCGGAAACGGTGGATCCATTCACTGAGCCGAAGAAAAAAACCGGCTTGCCATCCTCGACTGTATTATCAAAGGCAACACCGAAGATTTTGCGGTTATACCAGTTCACCCCCAGGTAGAGCTCGTTTGTAAACGTATCCGTGGAGCCGTCGGTTTTTGTCGAAGTTCCACCCAGGCCGCCCTTGAAAGCGTAAATGCCATCGCTCGGCGGCGGTGGAGGAGGGGTAAAGGCTGGGGCTGAGGGGAGCTCATTGATCGGCGGCAGGACCGGGCGGGCAGGCACAGCCGGTGGAGGCAGAACAGCCTCTGCGAGAGGCTGGGTGCTGGTGGTCGTGTCCGTGCCGGTTGAGGTGCTTTCTGTCTCGCCCTCTCCGCTGGCACTGCCGGGGCTGGCGCCGTTGGCCGCCCCATTGCCATTTTCCCCGCCGCCATTAAGCTGGCTGTTGAGGTCTTTGATGTCCTGTTCCGTGAATTTGGCAGGTTTCGTGGGTGCGGCGTTCAGCATAACCCGGGTGCCGAAGCCTGGAACGGTGATGGTTACCTTGCCGAGATCATTGTAAACTTCAATCCCCTTGCCTCCCTGGAAAACGATGGAAAGGGAGTCCTTGGTCGTCTTGAAGGTGTACATGGAGCCGCGGATGCCGATGGTGGCCGTGGGAGTTTCGGTCTTGACGTTCTGGGGAGCATCCTTGGCCAGGGCCCCGCCCATCATCCGGAAGGTGCCTTCCTTTGCCTGGGTTCTGAGAGCGCCATCTTTCCGGTCAGGCTGCCAGCGGTATTCGGCGATTTTCATTTCGCTGCCGCGGCCCAAGCTGATGATGGTATTGTCGGTGAACATGATCTGCAGTTGGCCGTTTGGACCGGTTTTGAGCTCATCTTCCTGGAAGATCTGGCTTTTGATGCTGAGATTGCGGCTTGCGCCGCTCTTGTTCTGGGCAACCACGGCGCCCCTGAGGGCTACAACGGTGGCCACGGCTTGCGGTTCGGCGGCGGAGGTGGAAAACGGCGCGGCCAGGCACAGCAGGAGGAACGCAATAATGGTTGTAACGGAGGCATTTTTTTTCATGATTGTCCTCGCTGCTTAAGCCGCTGTTCAAAAACAACAGCACTATTGAAATATCCTGAACAGCATAAGGAGCCGTAACGAAATGGAGGGCAATGGTTATTTCGTTACGGCTTCTAAAAACTCACGGTGAGGTTGAGTTCGGTGACATTTTTCCGGTAGGTGTACAGATCAATATTGGATTCCGAGTTGGTATAGGTGTGGCCCAATTGCATGACGAGCGCCTGGTTTTTGGCCGTGTCCTGCCAGAGCAGCCGGGAGACTCCGGCAGTCAGTTCCTGCACCTCGTCGTTGCGGTAGACGGAGAAGAAAGGATGCTGGGCGTCATAGTCGGTGATGGTGAAGCCAAGTCCGGCAAAAGCGGCAAAGTCGTAGGGCAGGTTACGGTCGTAGCGGAGTTTCCAGCCGAAACGATCGTAGCTGTTGACCTCGTTATCCGCGTTTTCTTTTTCCTTGCTGAACAGTAAGCTCAGGCGATTCTGGTCAACAAGCAGAATTGGTCCCGCGGAAAAAATGAGATTGAGGGCGTCGCGGTCAGGATCGACATAGTTGTTTTTTTCCTCGGCTTTGATGCCGACGGTGCCCATAAAATTTTTCGAGAAAAGATAGGTCAGGGAGGAGGCCGCCCCAAAGGCGCCTTGGTAGCGGTCATGCTCGACGTCAATGAGTGAGACGAGCGCCTGCAAGTCCCAGATGAAGTTGTCTTGCTGGAAAACCGGGCCGGAGGTCAATCCCAGATAGTTTACGTCAAGATCATACAGGCTTTGGTACAGGGCGTTGTAGGAGGTTGCCGCGGTTTTCCACATGAAGGGGTATTCTTCGTTTTTATAGATATGATTGAGAACCAGGGTTGCGTTGTTGGTTTGGTCGCTTTGGGGGCTGGCGCTTTGGCCGGTGAGTTGAAATTCGAAAAGCCCGGCGGCGATCCGGTCGCTGACCGGGGCGGAGCGGGCGTTGTCATCCCAGGCGTGACCAAGGGTGAAGGTGCCGTTGACAAAATGTTTTTGTTCCGCCTCCTCAATTGAGGCGAGAAATTTTTCTATGTTTTTCCATACCTGCTCCGGCGGGTTGGTGGCGAGAACCTCCTTGAAATACTGCTTGGCTATCTCCCGTGAGCCCAGTTGCAGGTTGGCCCGAGCCAGTTCCAGCTTGACCCGGTTGGCATCCGGATTGGCGATGAGAACCCTTTCGTAGGCCATGATAGCTTCCTCAAAGCGACCGGTTTCATACGCGGATCTGCCAAGATGGAAATTGAGGTCTGGGTTCCCTGGATCCTGAAGAAAGGCCTTGTGCAACTCCGTGTACGCTTCCTCGAACCGGCCCTGGTCAAAATATTGTTTGCCCACGGAGAAGGAAGCGGGCGTCTCTGCAGCGACCATCATCGGCGGGAAGAAAAGCTGCAGGGCAATTAAGACAAAGGCGAAGAATCTCAGTTGTGCCATGACGGGTACCTGGTGCGGCCTGTAGCAGGCCAAAAGGTTATTAGGATGGATAAATTATACAGAATAAAACCAAAATGGTGTAATTTTTTTCGGGAGAGAAAGTCTGTGCTTTCGTTTTCGGACTTGCTGTTGGCGAAAGGCGGGTGGACTGGTAAACTAAATTGTTACGAATGTTTTCCCCTTGTTCGGGACGAAAAATACGGAGTGGAGGCGGGCCGTGTTGTTGAATAGTTGCAAGCAAAAGGTCGAAATGGAGTACCCTTGCCCGTGGGTGTACAAGGTCATCGGCAGAGAGCAGGAGGAATTGCGGGGGGCCATCGCCGAGGTTGTTCAGGCGCGGGAATGTTTGGTATCCCTCTCCAATTCCAGCAGCGGCGGCAAGTATCTCTGCTTGGACGTGGAGCTGGTGGTGCTCAGCGCCGAGGACCGCGAGGCCCAGTACCTGGCCTTCAAAGGGCATGCGGCCGTGGTCATGGTGTTGTAGTTTTTTTGTTGCGCCGGAACCTGTCCGGCGCGGCCTGCGCTTACTCCTCCACCTCGAAGCCGATGGCGGCGATGGCCTTTTTGATGTCGGCCAGGGGCACATCCTTGCTCTGGTTGAAGGTGGCCTCGCCTGTGTCCAAAGCGATGGTTGTCCCGCTGATGCCGTCGATGGCGTTCAACGCCGAAGTGACCGAAGCCGCGCAGTGGCCGCAGCGCATGCCTTTGATCTGGATGGTTGGCATGGTAAACTCCTGTGTGTTGGTTTGCGATTGAAGACTGTAAAGAATTATATTAAAAACTAAATTAACGCCGGGCGCACAGATTTTTTCAAACGCATACTCTACAGTGAAAGGACAGGGCAATCAAGGGGATATCCATGGCATCGTCAACCGAAAAACAAAGGCTCTCCATCCGGGGCATGCACTGTGCATCCTGTTCCTCCCGCATCGAAAAGGTGCTGTCCTCCACTGAGGGTATCCGGAGGGCCGTGGTGAATCTTGCCGCCGAGAGCCTGGAGGTGGAGTGGGATAGCGGCAGCCTCAGCCTCGGGGATATCGCCGGGATCGTCAAAGGGCTTGGGTTCGAGCTTGTGCTGCCGGAAAAAGAGATCCGCTTGGCCCTGGCCATCACCGGCATGACCTGCGCCTCCTGCTCCGCCCGGATCGAAAAGGTGGTGGGAGGCATGGCCGGGGTGCGGTCCATGCAGGTGAATCTGGCCACCGAATCGGCAATGGTGGTCTTTGACCCGGAGGTTGTCAGCCAACGGCAGATCCGGGAGGGTATCGAGCGGCTTGGTTTCAGTGCCAAGGTGGCTGGTCCGGCTGGAGGCTCTGATTTTGCGCGGCAGCAGGAAGAGGCCCTCCTCCGGCTTGCCGCCATGGAAAAGCGCCTCTATCCGGCCTTTGCTTTTGCCGTCTTGCTGCTGCTTCTTTCCATGGGCGAGATGGCCGGGCTGCCGTTGCCCGTGTTTCTCGCCCCCCATCACGCGCCGTTCACCTTCGCTTTTTTATCAGCTCGGTTTTCCGGCTCTCTGGCGCGGCGCGCCCAACATGGATTCGCTCATCGCCGTCGGCACCGGGGCCGCCTTTGTCTACAGCACCTGGAACCTGATCGAGATCGGCTTGGGCATCGAGGTTATGGCCAGGGTCATGGATCTCTATTTTGAGTCGGCCGGGGTGCTCATCGCCCTGGTTTCCCTGGGTAAGTACCTGGAGGCCCGCTCCAAGGTGCGCACCTCGGACGCCATCCGCCAGCTCATGGCCCTGGCGCCGGAGGAGGCTACCTTGCTGGTGGAAGGAGGGGAGGAGCAGAAAAGGATTCCCGTGGCCGAGATCGAGGCCGGCGATATCCTGCTGGTCAAGCCGGGTGAGCGCATCCCGGTGGACGGCTCGGTGGTCAAGGGCCGCTCCAGTGTGGACGAGTCCATGCTCACCGGCGAATCCCTCCCTGTTTCCAAGGAGGCCGGCGATTCGGTGGTGGGCGCCACCTTGAACAAAAACGGCTTATTGCAGATGCGGGCCGAGAAGGTGGGCCAGGACACGGTGCTGGCCCGGATCATCACCATGGTCCGCGAGGCCCAAGGCTCCAAGGCGCCCATCGCCAATCTGGCGGATCGCATCAGCCTCTATTTCGTCCCCACCGTCATCGTTCTTGCCATTCTCGCCGGGTTGTCCTGGTATTTCATCGGTCAGGCCGAGTTTTCCTTTGCCCTGCGGATCTTCATCGCGGTGCTGGTCATTGCCTGCCCCTGCGCCATGGGGCTGGCCACTCCCACCTCGATCATGGTCGGCACCGGGCGCGGGGCTCAGTTGGGGGTGCTGGTGAAAAGCGGCGAGGCGTTGGAGATGGCGCAGAAGATCGATGCCGTGGTTTTTGACAAGACCGGAACCCTGACCCATGGCCGTCCGGAGTTGACCGACGTGCAACCGATCGCCGCGGAGATGGATGTCGGCCAGATCCTCTCCCTGGTTGCCAGCGCCGAGAGCGGCTCGGAACATCCCCTGGCCGAGGCCATTGTCAACGCGGCCAGGGAAAAGGGCTTGACCCTGGCCGAGCCTTCCCATTTCGAGGCGGTCCCCGGCCGCGGTATCCGGGCCATGGTTCGCGAGCAGAATATTTTGCTCGGCAACCGGGAGTTCATGGCGGAGCAAAATGTGACCGGGCTTGGCATGGCGGTTGAGCAAATTGCCCACGGTTTTGCCGGGGACGGCAAGACCGCGCTTTACTGTGCGGCCGAGGGCAGGCTTATCGCCCTGTTGGCCATCGCCGACCGGCTGAAGGCCGAGGTGCCCGCGACCATCAGCGCTCTGCAAGGAATGGGAATCAAGATCTTCATGCTTACCGGCGATAATGAGATTACCGCCCGGGCCATTGCTGCCCAGGCCGGGATCAGCGAGGTCTTTGCCCAGGTGCTGCCAAGGCGGATGTCGGCATTGCCATGGGCACGGGCATCGACGTGGCCATCGAGTCCGGTGATATCGTGCTGATGAAGGGCCACCTCTCCGGCCTGCTTGCCGCGCTTTCCCTAAGCCGCGCCACCATGCGCAATATCAAGCAGAATCTTTTTTGGGCCTTCATCTACAACATCATCGGCATTCCGGTGGCCGCCGGGGTTTTGCATCTCTTCGGCGGGCCGACCTTGAACCCCATGATCGCAGGCGGGGCCATGGCCATGAGTTCGGTTTCCGTGGTTTCCAATGCCCTGCGTTTGCGCTTTTTCAATCCGCCGGCCGCCAACAGGAGCCATTAACCGGCGTTTTAAAATCCGGAGATTCACAGCCTCGGCTTGACAATCTTCAGAAATCTTGCGTAGATGATACTACTGGTCTCTTAATGTGTGGCTGGTTTTCCCCGGTTGTATCGTGTCCGGTTCGAAAGGAGCATTGCATGAAAAAAATTGTTGCAAGTACGGTTATCATCGCCTCTGTCTGCGGAGTTTTCGGCATCAGGGATCTTTTGGCGGAAAACACCACCACGCATGCGGTGCAAAAGGGCGACACCCTGTGGGATTTGAGCGGGGGGTACCTCAACAATCCGCTGCTCTGGCCGAAAATCTGGAGGCTTAATCCCGGAATTTCCAACCCCGACCTGATCCTGCCCGGCCAGATCGTCAGGATCCCCGGCTTGGATACAGCTCCGGCCCGGGAAATATCCGTCGTGGAGATTGTTGCTCCGGTTGAGTCGGGGGATTCCGCCCTTTCCCGGGCCGGAATGGCGTCCTCTTCCGAACCGCTGTCCATTGTGGTGGCGAAAAAAGATCCGCCCAGTGACGGGGAACAGGCCCGGGCAGGCATGGGCAATATCCCGGCCCGTTATTATGACCTGGGAGTAGGCATGGTCACCAACAATATCCCCAACCAGGGGCGGGTGTTGCATACCGAACAGGGCTGGCATGGCGCGGCTCTCGGTGAGACCATTCTGATCTCTGCCCCCGGCGCGCAGGTTGGCCAGCAATTCGGGGTATACCGGGATATGGGCAAGGTCGAATCCCTTTCCTATTTTGGTTCAAGTCCTGGACGGTTGCTGGCGGATATCGGTGTTATCGAGGTTGTTGTTTCGGACGGGACCCGGCAGCAGGGGGTTATCCGGCGCGTTTTTGCCGAGGTGAAAACCGGTGATCTTTTGGGGCAGGTTCCTGCGCTCCCTAATGTTTCCGAGCTTCCGATCCAGCCCGGGCCAGCCTCTGCAACGGGATCGGTTGTGGCGTTTCATATGATGCGTCAATTTGCCGGGCCCGAGGATATTGTCTATCTCAATATCGGCGCGGATCAGGGGCTTGCGCCCGGACACCTATTGTCGGTTGTCGGGGCGGATCCATCCGAGGGGAGGGCTTCCGGCGAGATTATGATCCTGCGGGTTTCAGCAACGACCGCGGCTGCGGTGGTGACGAAACGGAGCAGGCATGAGGTGCGCCGGGGAGATGTTGTCGGCCCTCCGGTTTTGTAGAATATCCGCCCCTGTTTGTTGTTTTTCCCGGGGGGAGGGGAAAAGGCGAACTCCCGGGAGGCAGGAGCCGTTTTGCGGTCTTAATTCTCACCGAGGGCGCGATCCATGGATACCGAGAAAAGCCCCAACGCTTCCCTGTCCGGTCTGTTGGAGCGCGTTGAGATCTCGGCCATTGCCTCCATCAAAGGGACGGTAAGCGGGATATTGTCCATTGTCAACGATCCTGCCGCCGGCTCTTCTGACCTCCTTCAGCTCATTGAGGTTGATCCGCCGCTGACGGCAAAGATTCTCCGGGTTGCCAACTCCTCATACTACGCGCTCTCCAGGACCATCAGCGATATCCAGCAGGCCTTGATCTGGATAGGCTCCGACACGCTCAAGGAAATCATCCTCACCCAGAAGATGAGCGAGATTTTCCATGACGGTACGTCCATTTGCGGCTATTCCCGCCGACAGTTGTGGCGGCACAGCCTGGCCGTCGCCCTTTTTGCCAAGACCGTTTACCGGCGTGAGTTCGGGGAGAAGGGAAACAATGCCTACGCTACGGGATTGATGCACGATATCGGGGTCATTGTCGAAGACCAGCTCCTGCACCGGGATTTCATGCTGATGATGCAAGCCATGGAGGGTGCGCCCCAAGCCCTGTCCGCCGCCGAGAATTCTTTCTTCGGATACGATCACGGCATGGTCGGCAAAGCCCTGGCCGAAAGCTGGAATTTTCCGGCGGAACTCACGGAAGGCATAGGGTTTCATCATGATCCCGAGAGTGCAGGGGAAGAGCACCGTCTGTTTGTCAAAGCAATCTTCATCGCCGACTATCTCATGTTTGAGCAGGGATATGGCTGCGTTGCCATGCCGCTCCCCGACAGGGAGATCCTCCGGCAATATGTCCGAGATCTTGGCCTGCAGTGGTATGCTTTGCGTCTTATCGGAGAGCTGGTGAGGGAAGAGCTGGAGGAAATCGAGCAGAAAGGATATCTGAGCGCATGAGCACACGCGGCCCGAAGCTTTCCCAGCGCATTGACGAGCTGGAAACACAGGTGCGCCACCTTGGCAACGAACTCCGGTTGACCAGGCAGGAATATGAGGAGGCGACCTCCAGGTATCTGGATGTTTACTGCAACCTGGAAAGGAAGGTCAGTGAGCGGACCAGGGAACTTGACGCCGCCAACAGGCAGCTCCTTGGCGAAATCGAAGATCGCAAACGGACAGAGGCGGAGAAAGAGCAGCTCATTGACCAGTTGCAAAAGGCCATGCAGGAGGTGAAGGTCTTGAGCGGTTTTCTGCCCATCTGCGCCTCATGCAAGAAGATTCGGGATGACACCGGGTATTGGCGTCAGATAGAGGAATATATCAGCACGCATTCCAATGCCCTGTTCAGCCATGGGATCTGCCCGGAATGCACCAAAAAACTGTATCCGGAGTTCCACGAGCAAATGCAGCGGCGCAGGAAAAAGTGATGCGGTTGCCGGAAGAATGATCCCGGCGGAAAAGCTCTCTGCCCTGGGGTCAGCGGTTGCCAGTCAGCCTGGCCGCCGCATCCCAGATCCGGTGCGCGGTTTCTTCCTTGCTCAAGAGCGGCACCTCTTCCTGCGCGCCATTGCGGTCCAGCAGGGTGACCCGGTTGGTGCCGACGCCAAAGCCGGTTTCCGTTCCCCCGATATCGTTGATCACGATCAGATCAAGATTTTTTTCCTTGAGTTTTCTCGCTCCTTCCTTGAGATGATCCCGACTCTCCGCGGCAAAGCCCACGAGTAAAGGGAATTTCGTGGAGCTTTCCTTGCGTTCTCCCAACTCCTTGAGGATATCCGGGTTGGCGACAAGCTGCAGGGAGAGTGCGGATTGCCCCTTTTTTATCTTGTGGTCCGCGAGGCACGCCAAGACGTGGGTCCGCATTTCAAGGGCGGAGGTGACGTGGATGCATCGGACTCCCGGAGGGGGGGGCAGGGAGGCGGGTCCGCTGATCAGGGTGACCGTCGCACCCCGCTGTCTGGCCGCGGCCGCCAGGGCATAGCCCATCTTGCCGGTGGAGGGATTGCTGAGGAAACGGACCGGGTCAAAGGGTTCCCTGGTGGGGCCGGCGGTGATGAGCACCTGTTCCCCGGCAAGATCCTGGGGGGCAAAGGCGGTGAGGATGGCCTGCCGCACGTTTTCCCACTCTGTCAGGCGGCCGGGGCCTTCTTCGTTGCAGGCCATTTTCCCGCAATCGGGTTCGATAACCACATACCCGTAAGAGCTGATGGCGGCAAGGTTTGCCTGGGTGGCCGGATGCTGGAACATCGCGCTGTTCATGGCCGGGCACACCAGGACTGGCCCGGAGGCCGCCAGGGTGATGGTGGCCAGCAGGTTGTCGGCCAAACCATGGGCCAACCGGGCGATGGTTTGGGCCGAGGCCGGGGCAATGACCAGCAGGTCATGCTCCCTGGCCAGGCTGATGTGGGGAATTTTTTCCGGCGCCTCGGCGGCAAACATGGAGGTGTGCACCGGATTGCCGGAAAGGGCCGCCATGGTCAGGGGGCTGATGAACCGGCAGGCGGCATCGGTCATGACCACGGTAACC
>PHAW01000316.1 GCA_002841785.1 Deltaproteobacteria bacterium HGW-Deltaproteobacteria-3
GTCCAGATGCTGCAAAAAATCAGCCAGGTCCGCATCCCGCTCCCGCAGTTTGGCCAAGGCGCTCTGGGCGCCGATGAACATCTGGATATCGGTAAGGCCGTCCTGATTGTAAGGCGAGATTCCCTGCTGAAAATCCCTGGCAACAGCCTGCATTTTTTCCGCGGAAACCGGATGGACTGCCAACATCACCCTGTCCGTTACCCGAACCGATTGTCTACGATTTAAAGAATCCGTCATATCCGCACCCCACCCCGTCAAATAGTAACTCTTAAAACAGACCGAGAATATCGGGAAAAAACCAGGTCATCCCTTGCCCTGGTTGAGCAAATCCGCCACCTCACCCTGCATGGCAAAGCTGTGTTCCGCGTCCGGATACGCGCCAGACTTGACCTCGTCCCGGAACGCGGCTATACCTCCCGCAATCTGGGGGGCCAGATCCGCATACCGCTTCACGAAACTGGGCACGAATTTCTCGAACATGCCCAAGAGATCGTGGCTCACCAGCACCTGGCCGTCGCACTGCGGTCCGGCGCCGATGCCGATGGTGGGAATATCGATGCTTGCGGTGATGGCCCCGGCCAGCTTGTCGGGGATGCACTCCAGCACCAGGGCGAAGGCCCCGGCCTCGGCCAGCCCCTTGGCCTCGGCCAACAAACGCCGGGCCGATTCTCCGTCCTTGCCCTGCACCTTGTAGCCGCCCAGCGCTCCGGCGGTCTGCGGGGTCAGGCCGATATGGCCCATCACCGGGATGCCGGCCCGAACCATGGCGGCCACGGTCTTGCAGATCTCAAGGCCGCCCTCGACCTTCACCGCGTCGCAACCCGCTTCCTTAAGGAAACGGCCCGCATTGGCAATGGCCGAACCCACATCGACCTGGTAGGAGAGAAAGGGCATGTCGCTCACCAGCAGGGCCCGCTCCACCCCGTGCTTAACCGCCCGGGAATGATGCAGCATCTCCTCCATGGTCACCGGCACCGTGGACTCGTAGCCAAGGACCACCATGCCCAAGGAATCTCCGACCAAGACGATTTCGACCCCGTTGCGGTCCAAAAAACGGCCAAATCCGGCATCATAGGCCGTCAGCATGACGATTTTATCAGCCGCGCTCTTCATGTCGATGATATCGCGCACTGTTATTTTTTTTCCGATCATACGTTCCCCTCCTTGTTTCCCGTCCCTGCCTCTAAAAAGGCAGCGTGGCCGCTTCGCCGTTGCACGGGTCCGCATCCTGCCTGCGGGTAAAAGGCCTGCCGAAATGGGCATACGCCGCCTGGGTCGCCATTCTGCCCCTGGGGGTGCGCATCAGGAGACCCATCTGAATGAGAAAGGGCTCGTAGACATCCTCCAGGGTGGTCTTCTCCTCGCAGGCCATGGTGGCCAAGGTTTCCAACCCGATGGGGCCGCCCTGGAACTTGTCGATGATGGTGAGCAAAATACGCCGGTCCATCTCGTCGAGCCCTTCCTGGTCCACGCCCAGCATGTTCAGGGCCTCGTCCGCC
>PHAW01000073.1 GCA_002841785.1 Deltaproteobacteria bacterium HGW-Deltaproteobacteria-3
CTCCTGGGGCAATCCCCAGTCCTTGGTAAGAAGATAGCCCACCTCGGCATGATCGGCGCCAATGGCATTGCGTTCGCACTCGATCAGGGTTCCCTTTCCCTCCCGGTAGGCCTTGCAGGCTTCGCGCAGCGCCTCCCCGGCTATCTGATTTTCAACAATAAGCCCGATGTCATGGATGATGCCGGCCAGAAAAACATCCTCTCCGTCCTTGCCGAAAATACGCTTGGCAATCATTCCCGAGAGGATGGCCACCGTGGCGGAATGCATCCAGAGTTTCGGCGCCGAAAAATCCGCGTCCTCGCCCTTGAACAGCCCGCGCAACCCTTCAGCCGCCACCAGATTCCGGAGCTGCTTCATGCCGGCGAAAACCACGGCCTTGGAAATGGATTCGACTTTTTGGGACAGGCCGAAATAGGGGCTGTTGACAAGACGCAACAACCGGGTGACCAGAACCGGGTCGAGCTTGATGATCTCCTCGAAATCCTGCATGGTGCTGCGATCGTCATTGACCAGTTGGGTCACCTTGATCGCCACATGCGGGAGCGTTTTCAGCTCGGTGAATTTTCGAAGTATCTCTTTGGCGCTGGGCATGGTTCAGCCAGAGAAATTCAGGGAAGATCTTGTCCCTGCAACAGGTGGTCTTTCCGCCCTGATCATTTTCATTGCCGTTCGGCAAAGGCCGTGAGAAGGGCGGCAAGCTGGGCGGCAAGCTCTCTTCCCTGGGAAAGATCGCCGGCCCGGCCTTTCTTTTCAAGTTCGGCCGCGATCTTTCGCACACCTTCCACCCCGAGGCTGGCGGAGGCGCCCTTGATGCTGTGCGCGGCATCGGCCACGGCCACGGCGTTTTCCGCGGCAAGACCGTCATTGATCCGCGCCAGATCAGAGGCGGAAGAATCGCGAAACAGCACCAGCAGCTCCGCCAGCATCTCTTCGTCGTCTCCGGACTGCTCCAGGGCGAAATTCCTGTCCCACTCAAGGTCTGCCATATCTGTTCCTTATCATAACATTGGTGGCCGCCACAGCCGGAAAACAATAAGGAGGCGACGGCACACCATCATTCAACCCACGGTTACGGCTCATTGGTTATCATACAGAAAGTGCTGCCGATCAGCAAATGTATAAATGGGAAAATTCCGCGCCGTATTTTTTCTCCTGCGAACCGAGGAGAAAAGCACCCCTATGCTCCGGTCAAGGCCGCCTCTATCCGGGCAAAAGGAATGACCCCGGCCCTGAGCAGGCAGATCTTGCCCTCCTGATAGCCCAGGAGGGTCGAACCCTGGCCGCCCGGGGTCAGCCCGCCGTCAAGAACACCATCCACCTCCGGACCCAACTGCGCAAACACGCCGTCGGCAGCCACCGCCGCGGGTTGCCCGGAAAAATTCGCGCTGGTGGCGGTTATCGGCCGGCCAAAGGCCTTGACAAGCTTCTGGGCCACGGGATTGGAAGAAACCCGCACCCCGATGGTGCCCCGGGAGCCGGTGAGCATCGCCGGCAAGGATTGAGCCGCTGGAAAGACCAGGGTCAATGGCCCGGGCCAGAATCTTTCCATCAGCAAAGGAAAGGGGGGGGGAATCTCGGCTACCAGACGGGCAAGTTGGGAGGAATTATCGATGATCAACAGGACCGGCTTGTCTGGAGACCGTCCCTTCAGGGCAAAAAGACGGGACACGGCCGCCTGATTGAAAGGATCAACCGCCAGCCCGTAATATGTTTCCGTGGGAAAGGCGACGACCCCTCCCGAGCGAAGAACCGCACAGGCTTGGACCAGGGCCGCTTCCGTCACAAAGGATTCCGCCACGATTTCCCCCCTGTCACACACTTCCAACGAGCCGTTGCGCCTTTTCCTCAACCTCGCGGGCCATCTCTTCTTTAAAGGCGGCGAGTCGTGCCGCCAACCGGTCATCGGCAAGGGCCAGGATCTGCGCCGCAAGAATAGCCCCATTTTTCGCGCCGGCCTTGCCGATGCCCATGGTTGCCACCGGCACCCCTGGCGGCATTTGCACCGTGGAAAGCAAGGCGTCGAGGCCGTTTAGGGAGGAGGAGTCAACCGGCACCCCGATAACAGGCAGGGTGGTATGGGCCGCCAGAACTCCGGCCAGATGGGCCGCCATCCCCGCTGCGGCGATGATGATCTTCAGGCCGCGTCCCTTGGCGCTGCTTGCGTATTCCATGGCCCGCGCCGGACTCCGGTGGGCGGACGCCACCGTTATCTCATAGGGGATATCCATCTTCTTTAAAAAATCCACGCAACCCTGCATAACCGGCAGATCCGAATCGCTGCCCATGACAATGCCGATCATAGCTCACTCCCCTTTTCGATCATAATCATTCGCCAGAAACAATAAAATCCACTATGTCACTATGTACAATAAACGCTCAGCAGCGCCGCTTCGCTGCTGCCGCAGATGCGAGGAAGAGGCCTGCGAAGTGTGCTATTGTACACGAGCAGGCCGATGACAGCTAAGCGAGTACGCGAGACTGCGAAGCAGATGCGGTGCTGCTGAACGTTTATTTTCGGTCCAAGGCCTTGCGGCCGATATCCTTCCGGTAGTAACAGCCGTCCCAGCCGATCTCCTCCGTGGCCTTGTATGCCTTGCCAATGGCATCCTGCACCGTGTCGCCGATGGCGGTCACTCCCAACACCCGGCCGCCGTTGGTGACGACCGCATCTCCCTGCCATGCGGTGCCTGCGTGAAAAACCACCACGTCCTTGTGCTCTCCAGCCTCCGCAAGACCATGGATGACCTTGCCGTTTTCATACTTCCCGGGATAGCCACCGGCCGCCATGACCACGCAGACCGTAGGGCGCGGGTCGATCTCCAGGGATATCCCGGAGAGGCGGCCATCGATCACCGCCTCCATGACCTCCACCAGATCGGTTTTGAGCCGCATGAGCAAGGGCTGGGCCTCGGGGTCGCCAAACCGGCAGTTGAATTCAAGCACCTTGATCACCCCCCTGTCGATCATCAAACCGGCATAGAGCACCCCTTTATAGGGGCAGCCTTCCGCAGCCAGCCCCTTGACCGTCGGCAGCATCACGGTTTCCATGACCTGGCGGTGCAGGGAATCGGTCACTACCGGGGCAGGGGAATAAGCTCCCATGCCCCCGGTGTTCGGACCCTTGTCGCCATCAAAAATCGCCTTATGATCCTGGGAGGTAGGCAGGGGCAGGATCGTCTCTCCATCGGTGAAGGCAAGGAAAGAAGCCTCTTCCCCAGAGAGAAACTCCTCGATCACCACCCGGCAGCCCGCCTCGCCAAAGGCCTTCTCCTTCATGAACAGGTCCACCGCCGCCTTTGCCTCGGCAATGGTCTGGGCTACCACCACGCCCTTGCCCGCAGCCAGACCATCGGTTTTGACCACCAAGGGAGCGGACTGCTTTTCCACATAGCGGAGAGCCTCTTCCCTGTCGGTAAAGGTGGCGTAAAAGGCAGAGGGAATATGATATTTTTCAAGCAGATCCTTCATGAAAACCTTGCTGCCTTCAAGGGTGGCGGCATTGCGCCGGGGACCGAATACCCGCAGCCCTTTTTCTTCAAAATAATCCACAATACCCAAGGAAAGCGGTACTTCAGGGCCGATCACGGTGAGGCCAACCCCTTTCTTTTGCGCAAAGTCGGCAAGCGCTTCAATATCGGTGGCGCTGATCGCAACGCAGGTTGCCAGTCCGCTGATTCCGGCATTGCCCGGTGCGCAATATATCTCCGTCGCCCTGGGGCTCTGCCGCAACTTCCAGACCAGGGCATGCTCCCTGCCGCCCGAACCAACAACCAGAATCTTCATCAAAAATCTCCTCGGCTTGTTCCTGAAATAATCTATTATCCCCCCGGAGTCATTGGGAAATACCCAAAAACCGGAGGGATGCATTTTACCCCAAAACCGCAGGACAAGAAAGCATTAAACCGTTGCGAGGCACAAATGCATCATCTGAAGAGCCAGAACGGCGACAGGAATCCTTCCCCCGCGCGCATGCAACCCAGCCGTTCCCGCCGCCGCCCAACAATTCCCTGCGCCTGCCGGAGAAAATCCTTCTTCACTTCAGAAAAAACTTTTGCCTTGACACCCGGTCCGTCCCCCTCTATGATAGGCCGGAAAATGAATGAATACACATTCATAAGAAAACCATCCCACGCCCGTCACCTCTACGTATCCTGCTGACTCCATGAGAACATCGGACAAACATTCCAAGATCATCGAAGCGGCCATCACCGTTTTTGCCCGAAAAGGGTTTTTCAGCGCCCGCATTTCCGACATTGCCAAGGAAGCCCAGGTGGCCGACGGGACCATCTACCTCTATTTCAACAACAAGTACGACATTCTTATTTCGCTCTTCGAAGAAGAGATCGGCAAGATCATTCTCGAGGTCAAGCTTCTCATGGAAAAAGAGAGCGATCCCCGGAAGATGCTCCAGATTTTTGCCCTCCACCACATGCAACTCATGGAGGAGAAAAAAGAGCTTGCCGAGGTTTTGCAGATGGAGTTGCGCCAGAGCAACAAGTTCATGAAAGAACTCGGCCATTATCCACAAGGGCCAGGAAGAGGGGATATTCCGCAAGAACCTCCTGCCGGGCGTATTCAAGCGGGCCTTT
This sequence comes from Deltaproteobacteria bacterium HGW-Deltaproteobacteria-3, assembly GCA_002841785.1. GTDB lineage: Bacteria > Desulfobacterota > Desulfobulbia > Desulfobulbales > Desulfurivibrionaceae > Thiovibrio. Next base: position 4,590 of record PHAW01000073.1, read on the forward strand.
TTCGGGGCACTGGATGAAACCTCACGGCTCTGGGTTCTGTCGCCGGATCACAGCTACAGCATTGACGAAGCGGCCCGGCAGATCAGCGATATATTCATTTCCGGAATCATGGCGGACTCGTAAAAAGGAAATCAAAAGTTACAAAAACCACCGTTGTAATCGCGTCCTTTTGCGATTTCACCAATCATGGCTGAAAATCAGGCCTGATTCTTTGTAACCGCTCAGCAGTGCCACAGGTGCGCGGAAGAGATCTGCGAAGTGTGCTGTTGCACATGAACGGCCACAGATAGATCAAGCCCGTTCCGGGGGCTTGATCTCCATGACCTCCAGTTGCCGCACCCCGCCCGGGGTTTTCACGGTGATCTCGTCCCCCACGTTTTTCCCGATCATGGCCCGGCCGATCGGAGAAAGCACGGAAATGCTGCCCTTGCTCACGTCCGCCTCCAATGGCCCCAGAAGCTGATACCGGATCTCGTCGTCCGTATCCAGGTCGACAAGGGAGACAACCGTGCCGAAAACCACCCGGGAACAGTCCACGGCGGAGCAGTCGATAACCTCGGCCCGCCCCAGCTTGTCCTTGAGCTCCATGATCCGCCCTTCGATGTGCCCCTGAGACGCTCTTTCTTCTGCAGCCGATCGAGCTCCTGACGCAATCTGGCATATCCCTCCTGAGACATGGGAATACGCTCAACCATAACATCCTCCTTGCCAGACAATAAAACTCTATAAAAAAAATGGCCGTTTTCCCGGCAGGCAATCGCAGCAGCGATTGCCCCGGTCTAAACGGCGAAAATATCCTTCAACCCATCAACGCCAGCGCACTCCGGTATCCGGAGAGGCAGAACAACAGCAAACCATTCAATTAGCACACGACAAAAAAGATTGCAAGGGAAAGCGGGCCGGGAAAAGCAGGGCTACCAGCGGTAAACCGCCGAAAGAAAAAACTCCTTGGCCCGGTAATCAGGGCCTGAGGTCAATTCCGTTGTCGCGGAAAAAATGACCTGCGGGGCATATTCCACAAAAAAGCCTCCCTTCCAGGTTTGCATGGCATACCCCATCTCGTCATAGACCACGGCATACTCAAGATCATAGTACCGGGGAACACCGCGCCGGAACTGATCATCGGAAAGCTGATAATTCATCGGCGTCCAGTATGGGTGGTCGGAGGCACCAAACCCATCCGCCAGCAGAACTCCGTCGCCCCTGCCCGCCACGGTGTCCTTAAAATCGTAAGTATAACAAAATTTCAAAAATACCGGATCAAGAAAAAGCAGGTAGGCAGCCCACACATCATACCCTTTCATGGTATTGTTGTCGGAAAAATCGGAGTAAAGATACCCGCCTCCCGCCTGGACGCTGGGAACCATATCCAAGACAAAATCCGCCCTATAGTCCTGCTGCACGACATTCCGGCTCAGGCTGGCCAGGGTATCGTGCTTGACATCCCGCCCATAGGAAAGAATGCCGGTCAACCGGTCTCCCAAACGCCCCTCCGCGGCCAGCTCAACGAGGGCGGTGTCGGGCTGGCTGTTTTCCAACACCTCCGCTCCTGCCCCGCCGCGCAGGAGAAGCTGCTCATTGATATTGGCCGCATAGGAAACAAAGGCGCGGTTTCCACGAATCTTGCCGGTGCCGTCGGGATCCTGGTAGTCGAGCCGGGCAAGATCCACCGCCACATCGTGCTGGAGATACGGCGAGTATTGCAGGCTGGCCCCTTCCCAGCTTTTCCTGATCGCCTTATACCCGGCCCTGCCCTCCTCCCGGAGATAGCCATACCCCAACGCGGCCCGGGGCTGGCGCTTCAACTCGTTTCTCTCCCTGGCCTCGGCCAAACCCGGAAATTCTCCTCCGGCGGCGCGAATCTCCTCATACAGCGCAGCTTCATGGCCCAACTGCCCGAACCGGCTATAAATCCCGGCCAGATCAAACTGCAGGGAGGCCTCCGCGGGATATTCCCGCAACAAACTCCTGAAATAATTTGCCGCAGCCAGATACTCGCGCCGAATCACGGCCTGCCTGGCGATTTTTTCCAGGGCGAGCTGCTTCTGCCAGCGATACTGGGCGTAAAACAGAACGGCCATCCGATTCAACGCCATTGCCCTTTCCCCGGATTCAAGCATGGCCGTGGGCGTCATAAGCCCATCAATCACGGTTTGCCTGGCAATTTTGGCCACGGTCAATCGCGTCCACACACCAGGCTCTTCGGGCTGCGGCAAGGCAACATCCCGCTCCCGCGCCAGAACAGCGAGACTGTCCGCCACCGCGGGCTGAAGAAAACCATCGTACATGGCCACACTCTTTTCCCACTCATGCTCGGCCCAGAGTATCCGCGCCTTGAGCAAGATAAGGTCGGGGCGCAACGTTCCCGGGGAAAACCGTTCCGCCACCGCCCTGGCCTCGGCAAAACGGCCATGGTGGAAAAGCAGATGGGCAAGACGCACGACGGCAAATTCCTGCTCCGGAAAATCCCGGACGATACCCTGCCAGAGCTCAATAGCCGCGCCGACCTCGCCGTTGGCCTCCCGGGCCGAGGCAGCCAGGGAACGGATGGCGACGGATTCGGGATATTGCCGGCCAGCCAGATCCGCCCTCTCGCATAGCTCCGCAACCAGCCCTTCTTCCGCCATGGCCTTCAGAAGATCGAGCTCAAGGCCGTGATCCTGGCCGGACTCCGTCAATATTCGCTGAAAAAGCGCCTTTTCTGCCCCGCTCTTCCCTTGGGCGCGGTAAATCCGCAACAGAAGCAGGCCAGCCTCCGGCTTGCCTCCCCGGCCAGACACGGATCCGGCCACCTCCTCGGCCTCGCCGTACTGACCATCGGCCAGCAAGAGGCGGGCGAGCAACAGCCTGTTTTCCGTTGTCTCGGGCAACTCCCTCACCACCTGCCGGGCGAGCTTGACCGCATCCCCGGTTCCGCCTTCGGCCGCCAGCAGCCGTGCCCGCAGCAGCCTCGGGTCAGAGGCTTCTTGGGCCAGGGGGCCTGTCATCCGGGCTGATCCGGCTCCCTGCCGCGCGAGGGCGCGGTCCTGTTGCGCCAACTGATCAAGCCAGACCCAGGCTTCGGAAAAACGCATTTCTTGAAGAGCCAAGGAAAACAAGCGCCCCAGAACCGCCCCATCCCGCGGATAACGGAGATAGGCCTGCCGCAAAACCTGTTCCGCCTCATAGGGCAAGCCGCTCTGCCGGTAGGTCTCGGACAGGCCGAGAAAGGCGGCCATGGCTAGTTCGCCGCCGACCTGATCCCTGGCAAGGATGCCGGTGTAAAATTCCCTGGCCGCGCCATGGGCGGCTGCCGCATGCAACGCCTTGGCAATGCGCAACTGAGTCTGCGGAGAGGCGTACAGCTCGGGAAATTTTTCCTGCAGCCGGGCCAGATGGCTCTGGGTTTTCCGCAACAGACCAAGCTCTCCTGCCAACTGGACGCAGCGCAGCCGGAACCCTCCGGTTTCGTCAGCCCCATCCAGAAGCTGTTCATACAGGGCCAGCGCCTTGGCTGAACGACCGAGCCCCTCGCACGCCAAGGCCTGACCGGCCAAAACCTCCGGCGTCCTTACCCCAAGGGCTTCCAGCCGGGAAAAGATCTCCAGGCTTTTTGCCAGTTCTCCCCGGTCAAGGTACATGCCTGCCAATTTTTTAAGAACCGTTGTGTTTCCCGGCTCCATTCGGAAAAGAATCTCAAGCACTTCGAGAAGTTTTTCCCGCCGCGCCAGATGGCCCCACATGGCGCCGGCCTCGTCTTCATTGCCGCTCGCAAGCAGGACCTTGGCCCGTTTGGCCAGGATCTCAGGATCATCGGGGGTGACCGCCAGGATTTGGTCATACAGGGCGACCGCCTCCCGCAACTCGCCGCTCGCCTCATAGAGTCCGGCTCCGCGCTCCAGGTTTTCGAGGTCGGGCCGAGGCTCAAGGCTGAGGCTGCGCCCCAGGACCATCCCCCCCGGCGTGTTCCCTAAAACGGCATGGATGTCGATTACCTGCCGCAGCACCTCTTTGTCTTCGGGCTTGCGGGAGATATAGCGTTCAAAATAGGCCAGGGCCTCGGGGAGACGGGAAAGGGAGACATAGATCTGTCCAAGGCGCTTGAGGAGCCTGGGAGAGGAGGGCTCCTTCTCAACGAGAGGGAGAAGATGGGCCAAGGCATCCTCCCCTTTGCCGCCCTTCAGATAGTAGGCGGTCAACCGTTCTTTTGCCTCGGCACTCTTGGAGGTGTGGGCCAAACGCTGCCAGTACTCAACCGCCTGGCTCTCAAGGCCGGATTTGTCATACGCCTGGGCTGCTTTAAGCAGGATTGCCGGATCGGCCTGATTTTCCCGGGCCAGGACGGTGAAATGCGCCCTGGCCTTGTCATAGGCGCCCATCTCGTAATAGAGATTGCCCAGCTCTTCTCGCAAGGCGAGCCGGGCCGGCTCCCGCTGGAGCAGGGTTTCCAGCATGGCCGCGGCCTCTCCTTTTTTTTGCTGGGCAAGAAAAGCGGAAGCCGCTCCCCGCAAGGCCTGGAGATTGCCGGGCTCCCGCTGGAGAACCTTTTTGTACAGCTCGCCGGCCCGGGCGGCATTATTCCGCCCCCGGCTCACCTCGGCCAGCGCGAACAGATACTGCAGATTCCGGGGAGCAGCCTCAACCAGCAACTCAAGATGGGGAAAAGCGCTTTCCTCGCGCTTCAGTTGCAGAAGAATGGTAACCAGCTCCCACCGGGCAGCCTCGAGTCCTTCCCGCATGCCCAGCAACGCCTCATACACCGGCGCCGCCTCGACAAGCCTGCCGTTGCGGGCCAACTCCCGCCCCTGGTCCCACAAGGCCTTCCAGGCGACATCCTTGTCCTCCTTGAGCTGGATGGTTCGCGCCGGCACGACCTGTTTGTCACGGGGCGCTGCGGACTCCGCCGCCTGGCCGGCCACGGGAAGGGGGAGAAACAAAAAGATGAGAAAAGCAGTTCTCCGGGCGAGGGTTCTCGCCCGGAGAACTGCCGGGGAAAGCGGGACAGGGGAGAGAAAGAGACGCAATCCGATACGCATCAGCAGGGGTGTCCTTTTGGCAACCGTAAAAAGGACCGGCTTAAAAAGCAGACAAGAAATGGAACAGTGTTACCGTCTGTAAAATTCGGCAATCGTTTCCACGACGCAATCTTGCATCTCGCCCGTGAGCTCAGGAAAGATGGGCAAAGCCAGGGTCTCCCGCGAAGCCCGCTCCGCTTCCGGAAACGAGACATCCTCGTACCCCAGGCCGGCAACACATCCCTGCCGGTGGAGAGGAATGGGGTAATAGATCTCCGCCCCGACTTCATGGCTGTGAAGATGGCGGAGCAGCCCGTCACGGTCCCCGGCCCTGATGACAAACTGGTTATAGATATGATAATCGTTCCCTTCCCCGGCCGCCTTTCCCTCGGCCTCGTACACCGCTTCGGGCAGAGAAACCGCGCCGCTTTCCAGCAGACCGGTTTGAGCGAAGAGACGCCGATAGGTTGCGGCATTCCGGCGGCGTGCCCGGTGCCATTCGGGCAACCGGGAAAGCTTGATATCAAGCACCACGGTCTGGATGGGATCGATCCGGAAATTCCCCCCCACCACCCCGTGGTGGTACTTGGGCGCCCCGCCATGTACCCGGATGATCCTGATCCTCTCGGCAAGCTCCGGATCGCTGCAGGTAATCAGCCCGCCGTCGCCGATGCCGCCGAGATTCTTGCTGGGAAAAAAAGAAAAGCAACCGGCCTCGCCCATGGAGCCGGCCCGATGCCAGACGGTCCGGCCGCCGCTCTTCATGGGATAGACGGCGCCGATGGCCTGGGCGGCATCCTCCACCACCGGCAGATTGTACTCCTTGGCCAGAGCAAGAATCCGCCCCATGTCCGCGCACTGGCCATAAAGATGCACCGGAATGATCGCCTTGATCCGCTTCTCTCCTTTGGCATCCTGGGCCAAGGCCTCGGCCATCCGCTCCGGGTCGATATTGTAAGTGACCGGATCGATATCGGCAAAAACCGGCCGGGCGCCCAGCCTGAGGATGCAGCCCATGGTGGCGAAAAAGGAATAGGGCGTGGTCAGGACCGCGTCGCCGGGGCCGATACCCAACCCCATGAGCGCGGCAAGCAGGGCATCGGTGCCGCTGGCAACGCCGATGCCAAACCGGGAGCCGCAATAGGCGGCGATATTTTTCTCAAACTGTTCGACCTTGGGGCCGAGGATGTATTGGGTCGAATCGATGACCTCGGTCACCGCGGCAAGGATCTCGTCACGCAGGGGGGCCATCTGACCGTGCAAATCTAAAAGAGGAACTCGCATCTGTTCTTTTCCAGGTATCGCCGGAGACGGCGGGAGGAGAAATTACCCGGCGATCACCGCCAGGGGTTGAGGAATTCAGCCAGGAAATCCTTGATATCAGGGACTTCCTTTTCAAAATATTCCCGCATCTTTTTCAGAAGATTGGCCTCAATCTGCCGCACCCGTTCCCGGGAGATGTCAAACCTATCGGCAATATCCTGCAGGGTAAGGGGCTCGTCGCTGAGCAACCGGTCGGCCAGGATAGCCTTTTCCTTGTCGTTTAAGGTCTCGCGCAGCGTGTCGAGCACCGTACCCATCCACTCCTGCACTTCCTTTTCCGCCACCCGTTCTTCCACGGTGGGCCCGACCATGGGCAGAAAATTCTTCTGCTCCTCATCGGAGCCTTCCCGCACCGGACTTTCCAGGGAGACATCCCAGTTGTCCATGCGCTGGCTCATCTCAATGACAGCCCTGCGATTCTAGCAGCTTTTTTTCTTTATTCAAGCTGAAAAACAGTTTGCGCTGGGCCTGGGTGGTGCCGATCTTGACCAGCCGCCAGTTATCCATGATGAACTTGAGGATATAGGCCCGGATCCAGTAAGCGGCATAGTAGGAAAACTTCACCTGCCGGTAAGGATCGAATTTCTTCACCGCCTGCACCAATCCGACATTGCCCTCCTGGATGAGGTCCAGAAAATTCTGCATCCAGTATTTCTGGAAATCCATGGCCACCTTGACCACCAGCCGCAGATTGGAGGTGACCAGCTTGTAGGCCGCCTCCGGATCGCCGGTTGCCTGGAAATGGCGGGCCAGCTCATCGGTTTCTTCGCGGGTCATGAGCTTGTACTGGCTGATTTCCTGCAGATACCGATGGAGCCCGGCATTGCCCAAGGCCGGGAGATTGTCATCATCCGGCAGGGCGACCAGGGGATGCAGCATTTCCTGCGCATCCTCTTCTTCATCGAGTATTTCAAGGACTTCCGGGTCTTCTTTCATGGGGGTTATTATTATTAGAACCGCGCCAAAGGTCAATCTCTTTCCACAGCGGTCCGGCTCTTCCCCGCCTTGCCTTGGGCCTGCCGGCAGGCCCAAGGGGGCGTAATTCCTTTTTAAAATTGCCAAGGCTACCTTTTTATGATAGATAGCCTCTTCTGTGGGATCAGGATATTTTTTCCGCCCATCGCCATGATTCTGATACAGTACAACCATTGCCCGACCGAAAAACAGGACTTCCCGGCTTATCCATGGAAAACATCAGAAATTTCAGCATCATCGCCCACATCGACCACGGGAAATCCACCCTGGCAGACCGCTTCATCCAGCTCTGCGGCATGGTCACCGACCGCCAGTTCCACGACCAGCTCCTGGACAGCATGGATATCGAGCGGGAGCGCGGCATCACCATCAAAAGCCAGGCGATCTGCCTCCCCTACCGGGCCAAAAACGGCAAGGACTACATCCTCAACCTCGTCGACACCCCGGGCCACGTCGATTTCAGCTACGAGGTCTCCCGGGCTCTTGCCTCCTGCGAGGGGGCGCTGCTGCTGGTTGACGCGGCCCAGGGCATTGAAGCCCAGACCCTGGCCAACCTCTACCTGGCCATGGAGAACAATCTGGAAGTGATTCCGGTGATCAACAAGATCGATCTGCCCTCCGCCGACCCGGAGGAGGTTGCCCTGCAGATTGAGGAAGACCTCGGCCTGGACGCCACCCACATTCAGTTCTGTTCGGCAAAAACCGGCAAGGGCGTCGATACGGTACTGGAGGCGGTGGTCAACCTCCTGCCCCCGCCCACGGGAGATCCGGAAAAACCGCTGGCGGCCCTGATCTTTGACGCCTTCTACGACCCCTTCCGGGGAACCATCATCTCCTGCCGCCTCTTCGAGGGCCGGATCAAGGCCGGAGACACCATCCTCTTCATGTCCAACAATGCCTCCTACCGGGTCGAGGAGGTCGGCTTTTTCCGCCTGACCCGCGAACCGCAGAAAGAATTGAGCGCAGGCCAGGTCGGCTACATCATCGCCGGAATCAAGAACATCACCGACACCAGGGCCGGCGACACCATTACCTTAAAAGACCGCCCCTGCGCCAAAGCCTTGCCCGGCTTCCAGGAGATCAAACAGGTGGTGTTTTCCTCCATCTATCCGGTTTCCACCGACGACTACGAAACCCTGGCCACGGCCATCGAGAAGCTCACCTTGAACGACGCCTCCCTCTCCTACCAGAAGGATTCGTCCACCGCGCTGGGTTTCGGCTTCCGCTGCGGATTTCTGGGGCTGCTCCACCTGGAGGTGGTCCAGGAACGGCTGGAGCGGGAATTCGATCTTTCGCTGATCCTCACCGTGCCTTCGGTAAACTACAAAATATTTCTTAAGGACGGGAGCATGAAAGAGGTGGACAACCCGGCCTACTACCCGGACCCGACCACCATCGACCGCATTGAGGAGCCATTTATCAAGGCCACCATACTTATTCCGGAACGCTACATGGGGGTGGTGATGACCCTGTGCATGGAGCGACGGGGCGAGAATACCCATCACCACTACCCCATGCCCGGCAGGATCGAGTTCACCTGCGAGGTGCCCTTGGCGGAAATCATCTACGATTTCTACGACCGGCTCAAATCCGTCACCCAAGGGTACGGCTCCTTTGACTATGATCTTCTGGATTACCGGGAAAGCGATCTGGTCAAGCTGGACATTCTGGTGAACGGCGAACGGGTGGACGCCCTCTCGCAGTTGGTGCATCGGAACAACGCCAGGGCGCGCGGCCTCCATGCCTGCGAAAAGCTGAAAGAAGAAATCCCGCGGCAGATGTTCAAGATCGCCATCCAGGCGGCGGTGGGCGGCAACATCATCGGCAGGGAAACCATCTCCGCCCTGCGCAAGGACGTGCTGGCGAAATGCTACGGCGGCGACATCAGCCGCAAGCGGAAACTGCTGGAAAAACAGAAAGCCGGGAAAAAACGGATGAAAACCGTGGGCAACGTGGAGATCCCGCAGAGCGCCTTTCTGGCGGTGCTCAAATCGGATCAGTAAGGGGGCCGGACAAACCCGCCGGGGTCAATGCTCCCCGCATCGGCAACCCCGCCTCACTCCCTTCGTCCCGGGCATTGCGTGGCAAGCACACACTCGACCTTGCGCTCCATGATCTCCCGGACTTCCGCTTCGCTCAAGGCAGCGCTGTTCTCTTTTGAGATAAAGACGATGCAGTCTTTACAGACATTGAGCGCGCTGCGGTAATCGTCCAACTCCTGGGCAACCTCCCAGCACGGCCTGGTCTCGAGTCCCTGCTTCCAGGCCAGACATCTCTCCTCGCTTCCGCAGAGGGTAATCTGCCAGCAATGCCATTCTTCCTGTATTATCATGGTGTTCATCCTCTTTACTTCCCAACAAAAAAGGAAAGCCCCAGGCCAAAAGCCAGCGGCGTTATCATCACGATCAGAAAAAAGACTACCCCAAAAAGGTGGCGATTGCCGCCACTAAATCGTCCTTCCCCTCGCCTGTTTTCGCGGAAAACAGCACCCGCTCCTGCTTGCTCAGGCCGAGGGCGGCATCGAGGCTCGCGGCCTGCTTGGCCTGCTCGTTGTTGGAAAGCTTGTCCCGCTTGGTATAGACGATGAGAAAAGGGCGGCCCCTCATCCTGAGCCATTCGACCAGCTCCCGGTCCTGGCTCTTGAGAAGATGCCTCAGGTCGATCAGCACCACCACGCAGCGCAGGGTCGGGCTGGTGGACAGGTAGTCGGTCACCAGCCCCTGCCAGTCGTCCTGGAGTTTCTTGGAGACTCGGGCAAAGCCGTAGCCCGGCAGGTCGACCAGGTAGAGCTTTCCGTCAACGATAAAATAGTTGAGGCTCTGGGTCTTGCCGGGACGGGCGCTGACCTTGACCAGACCCTTGCGGTTCACCAGCCGGTTGATCAGGCTGGACTTGCCCACATTGGAACGCCCGGCAAAGGCGATTTCCGGCAGCGATTCCTCGGGCAGTTGCGCCATCTTGAAGGCGCTTTTCACAAATTCGATCTTCGCGTAATTCACGGCAGAGTCGGTCACATTTTCTCCCTGGCGACACAGTCGCCCAGTCTTTGGCTGACAGCCCTGTCCGGATGAAACTTCAGATAACCTTGTTCAAGGAATATTCGATGATGCCTTCGGCCCCATTCTTCAAAAGCCTCGGGATAAGGTCCCGCACCTCATGCTCGGAAATGACCGTTTCCACCGAAAACCATTCACTCTGATACAGAGGCGCCACCGTCGGTCCTTTCATGCTGGGCAGGATGGTAATCACCTGATCAAGGTGCGTCTTGGGCACGTTCATCTTGAGGCCGACGATCTTGTCGGCCCGCAAGGCTCCCTGCAAAAGGAGGGCGATGTTCTCGATCTTCTCGCGCTTCCAGGGATCTGCCCAGGCGGCCTTGGAGGCGATGAACTGGGTGTTGGAGGTCATCAGCTCGTGGATGATCCGCAACCCATGGGCCCGGATGGTGCTTTCCGTTTCGGTGACCTCGACGATGGCGTCGGCCAAACCCGAAACGACCTTGGCCTCGGTGGCGCCCCAGGAAAAGGAGATATCGACGTTGATTCCCTTTTGGGCAAAAAATTTCCGCGTATAGCCCACCAGCTCGGTGGCGATCTTCTTGCCTTCCAGATCCTCAAGCCGCTGGATGCTGGAATCTCCCGGCACGGCGAGAACCCAGCGGGTCGGACGCTTGCTGACCTTGGAATAGACCAGGTCGGCCACCACCACGATGTCGGACTCATTCTCCAGGGTCCAGTCCTTGCCGGTGATCCCTGCATCCAGCACCTCTTTTTCCACATAGCTGGACATTTCCTGTGGTCGGCAAATGGAGCAGGACAGTTCGGGATCATCCACCTCCGGAAAATAATTCCGGGAAGAGAGCTTGATCCGCCAGCCGGACTTTTCAAAAAGCTCGATGGTCGCCTTTTCCAGGCTGCCCTTGGGGATACCCAATTTCAAGATATTCATTTGTTATAGACCTTCCCGGGATCAAAAACCGGCGTATCATTCACTTCCAGCCCGCTGCCCTGCACCTTCCTGAAAAAACAGCTCCGGTACCCCTTGTGGCAGGCGGCGCCGCCCAACTGTTCCACCAGAAAAACCACGGTGTCGGCATCGCAGTCGACCAGGATCTCTTTTACCAGTTGCACATGCCCCGAGGATTCGCCCTTGAGCCACAGCGTGTTGCGGGAGCGGCTCCAGTAATGGACCTTGCCCGTTTCCAGGGTCTTTTGCCAGGACTCTTCATTGATATAGGCAAGCATGAGAACCTCCCTGGTCAGGTGGTCCTGGGCAATGGCGGGCAACAGGCCGCCTCCTTTGTCAAATCGCAGCACACTCATAGTTCTCCAACAACGGCAGGCATTGCCCACTTGCCCTCTCCGTCCTTATCCTCCGCCCCCTTTATTTCATCCCCGGCTTTTTCCCCGGCCAGAAAGTGAATCAGACAGGCGTTTCTGAATTTGCAATATTCCCTGGGCCTTCGGCAGGCAGCCTTGCGGGAATCAACCTTTTCCTTATATTTTTCACAGAGCAGCTCCATCCCGCCACCTGAAAAAAACGCAAAATATGCCGATCTTTCTCTCTTGTCAAGTGGTTGCGGCAACGGCCGACATGGGGAAACATCCGCTCCGGCATTCAAAAAAAAATTAACGTAGCATATCCTCTGGAAAAAGACTATTTTTTTAGATTTTCGACCTCCGCCGAGATTCACGTCCCCGGGGGCGCCACTTATTATTTTTTTTCTCTGTTTTTCAACACGATAAAGCCGAACCCATGATCACACCCGTATCCTTTGCCTCCATGCAACCAAAACTTGACCAGCCCCCGGTGGGGATGGACCAAGCCCAGGCCGCCACGCTTGCCCAGGCCGATGGGGTTATCAGCCAGGCCAAAGGGGCCATCGCCGCGCAAAAAAAGGAAACTCTCACCCTTTCCACCGATCCCCGCGTGACCCAGTGGCACGATTGCAATTTCAACGGCTATGCCCGCATCATCGAGCTTCTCGGCCTGCCCACCACCATGGCAGAAGCCAGAGACCAACATCCCGAAAAAGCCTCGCGGATCCTCCGGCATATTGAAAAATGTGAAAACGAACTTGGCGCCCTGGATATCGATATCCGCCGCAACACCATCCAGCCCTTCAAGGCGGTCAGCCAGGCGCACACAATCGTACAAGAATGCGCCGCCTATCAGAATACCGTGAAAAACTGGCGAGCCCAAATCTCCCTTTTGACCGAGGCGGACAAAACGATCCGGGAACGGCTCTCGTTAAGCGGCTTGCTCCCCCTGACCAATGCGCTCAACAGTCGAACCGCGCCAATGGTGACCGAAGGCTACAATTTCTACCGCATGGTCAAGGATGCAAGCGGCCAGAACGAAACCCCTTCCCTCCACGACTATCACACCCAGGCCATTGACCTGGAAAAACGGATCCGCCATATTGACCTGAACAACCTCCCAGGACTCGCGCGGACCATTGTCGAACACACCCTCCAAGCGGCAATGGCAGCCACCGATCAACTCAAGGAGTTCATTGAATTTTTCCTGAAAAATCTCCCGGGAGAGATCCGGGCGGTTGATACGCTTCAGCAGGAAATTCTCGATCTGCGGGACACTGCGGCGCCGGAAATTCTGGCACAGATCGAGCCTCTCACCATCAGCTTGGCCAGAAACCTGATCGGCCTGAGAAACAAGGCGCAGAACCTGAAACAGATCCAGTTTCTCCCCATTGTTTTGGCAGAAACCAGAACCCTGCATTACACCATAAAAAACACCATCCTCCCCGAGATGACCCGCCAGATCAAGGAGCCGGGCTCTCCGGTAAACCCCAACACGGTTGCCGCCGAGAAAACCACCGATTTTTTCATGGGACTGAAGGGGTTTGTCCGCGCCGTCAAGCTTCTTTTCAGCGCCGCCGGCGGGCAGAAGGCCATAAAATCCGAGGATCTGCACATCCTCCTCATTGACATCCTCAACACCTGCGACACCTATTACGGCAACACCAAGGCAGACGTTGCCAGACTGAACATCTTTCTCGAAACCAAGCTCCGCGATTTCGAGCAGCCCTTTCCCTACGAGGGGCTCTTTCGGACGGCCAAAGAAGCCATCAGCACCTACGGCTCCAGGCTTGAAAAAATGCTCTACAACTTTGAGACCACCGATTTCAGCTCCGACGATGCGGAGGAAAAGCCCACCCCGGCGCACAAGACCACGGTGGGACGCCTTGTCGCCAAGCTGGAGGTCCGCACCGCAAACCTCGAAAGCGCCAGAATCTGACCATGCTCCGATTCCTCGACCAACTGCCCTTCCCTATCCTGATCGTTCTTGCGATCCTCATGCTGCTGGCGCCTTTCCACCCCATGCCGCATGTGGTGGAGAAGATCCTCATGCTGAAAAACGGCCAACTCCACCGGCCAATCGACATCTTCGATCTCGTGTTCCACCTGGCCCCGTTGCTGCTGCTTGGCCTCAAGTGGTGGCTCTCCCAGGGCCGCCCTTGACCCCGCCCTCCTGCGGTCTTATTATCTGCAACCGGCGCACAACCCACCGCAACCACATAGAGGAGTAAGCACCATGCAGCGAGTTTCCGAAAACGACTCAGTCACCATTCTGTACGATGGACTTCTGCCCTCCGGCGAAAAATTTGATTCCTCCCAGGATACCGGGCCCCTGCAATTTCAACTGGGCACCGGCAGCGTGCTGCCCGCCTTTGAGCAGGCGGTGCTGGGCATGGCGCCCCAGGAAACCAAAAGCATCATCGTCGCGGCCAAGGATGCCTATGGCCTGAAGAATGAAGACCTGATCATGACCGTAAGCCGCCAGGGTTTTTCCGGGCAAACCATCGCCCCGGGGATGATCCTCGGCATGAATATGGAAAAGGACGGCCAGCAGCACAAGATTCCGGCC
>PHAW01000074.1 GCA_002841785.1 Deltaproteobacteria bacterium HGW-Deltaproteobacteria-3
GGAAGCGAAACTGCGGGCCAAGGGCGACATCACCGTTGATTTCGTGGAGAATGGCCCGAAGCTTGAAACGGCGAGTTATCTCCGGGTCAATGACGTGCTTTTGCAGGCGCACGCCAGTGTCGGCAAGAATGTGATCGCCACTCAGGGGAACGGCACGATCATCGGCGGCAAGATCATTGCCGCCGGTTCCGTGCACGTCAAGGAGCTGGGGTGTGAAGCCGAGGTGGTCACCGAGGTCTGCGTCGGGCTCGTTCCTTCCTTGCAGATGAAGAAACAGAAGATCGACGAGGATCTCGGCCGGTGGTCGGACCGGTTGAATGAGGTCATCAAGAACATCAGCGCCCTGGAGAAGATCAAGAAGGAGCTGGCGGCGAAATTTCCCGCGGACAAAAGCACCCTGCTGGCCAAGTGCAAATCCTTCATGCCCAAGGCCATGGACAAGGTCAACCTCCTTACCGAAGAAAACAAGGCGCTTGAGCTGGAGCTTGAGCAGATGGTGAACGAGGTGGTCTATGTCTATGGGCGCCTCTTCCCCGGGGTGGTGGTGAAGATAGGCAGCCTGGTCCGGACCATCACCCTTGAGGAAGAGCAGTCGGTGGTGTATTTCGATCCAATAAGCCACCAGATCCTGGTGCGCAAGATGAGCCGCGATGAGCGGGAGGCCATGCCTGCCTGAGGTAAGCGAGCAGCCACGACACCTGCTTCGCAGTCTCACCCCACCCGCGCACCTGCCATCAGACCTCTGTTGCGCTGCCCCGCTGATCAATTCTCCAGCCGATCATGATGGTCTCGACCAGTTTCGGGTTGACGGCCTTTTCCGAGGTCCATTCCAGTGGGGGTGGAGCGAAACGTTTTTCCGTGACTTTTCCGTTCCTGCGTTTTTTACAACGATTCCTTCTGCTTCAGCTCCTCCACGGCATGACTGCTGCCGATGACCACCAACCGGTCCCCGGCGCATACCTGTTCCAGGGGGCCTGGATTGGAGATCTGTTCCTCCCCCCGGCGGATGCCCACCACCGTGACTCCGTATTTCTGCCGGAAGTTCAGGTCGGCCAGGGTGTGGCAGGCCCGCCGTGAGTCTTCCGCCACACTGATTTCGGCAAGAACAAAACGGTCCGTGTTGTCACCGTCTCCTCCGGTGTGGATTTCGCCCAACAGAATCTCCGCCTTGCGCAGTTCCTCGGAATGTCCCATGATCACCAGCCTGTCGCCCGGGTAGATTTGAAAATCCGGGCCGGGATCGTAATGGACCCTGCCGGCCCGGCTCACCGCCAGGATGGAGGCTCCGGTCTCGGACCGGAGGGGGATTTCCCGCACGGTCTTGCCGGCAAAGACGGCTCCGGACTGGATGCGGGTTTCCCGGAAGGCGATGGGCCAGTCGATGTTTCCCGGCAGCACGTCCATGGCGTGGGTCAGGGAGTCGGCAGCCTGTTCGGCTGCATCGCTGAAAGGACAGAGCACTACCTGAGCCCCGGCTTTTTCAAACAGTCCGGCCTCCTCGCGGTTGGCTGCGGTCAGGGCCAGCTTGCCGTCGTAATGGCGATTTTTCAGAAGCTGCAGCAGGGCCAGGTTCAGCTCGATGCCCCGCACCGTGCTGACTACCCAGTGGGTCTTATGCAGGGGCAACTGCTCGTGGATTTCCGGGTCGGCCATGTCTCCGTAGAGGACGGAGATGCCGCGGGCCCGCCATCGATCGAGAACCACCGGGTCAAAATCCACGCCGATGATGGATTTTTTGCGCCGCAGCAGATATTCGGCCAGGCCGCTGCCGTAGTTGCCCAGGCCCACCAGAATCACGTCCACGGAGGGCGTTTCTGCGATGGAGTTGATGGCGGTTTCCCGGTAAGGGTTGCGCCGCTCGAAGATCTTCAGGGGCGAGGAAAGAAGCCGATACAGGGGGGCGGAATAGAGAATCATGTAAGTGGAGGCGAAGATGGTCACCACGCCCACCAGGGTGATGAGTCCCATGGTCTCCTGGGTGATGTGGCCGAGGCTGAGTCCCAGGGCCGCCACGATCAGGGAAAATTCGCTGATCTGGGCCACGGTCAGTCCGGCCAGAAAGCCGGTGCGGCGGCGGTAGCCCATGGCACCCATGATGATGAGGACGATCAGGGGGTTGCCGATGAGAACAAAAAGAGAAAACAGTACGGAATCGCCGAGGTGAAGGCCGACGCTGGACCAGTCCAGGCGGGCGCCGAGGTCGATGAAGAAAAAGAGAAGCAGGAAATCGCGCAGCCCGGTGAGGCGAGCGCCGATGGCGTCCCGGTAACCGGTGGAGGCAAGGGAGACCCCGGCCAGAAAGGCGCCCACCTCCTTGCTGAAGCCGAGCATCTCACTGCCGGCCCCGAGAAAGACCGCCCAGGCAATGGCGAAAAGGGTGAGCATTTCCTGGTTTTTGGCCAGCCGACCGATGAGGTCCGGGAGGACGTAGCGCATGAGCAGGGCGATCACCCCCAGCAGCCCCATGCCTTTGGCTGCGATCAGTGCGGCCCGGACCAGGCCGGAACTCTCCTCGGCCATGGCGCCGCCAAAGGTGGTGAGCGCCACCAGGGCGAGAATGGCGGCGATGTCCTGGACTATGAGAAAACCGAGGGCGATCTGACCGTGCAGGGAGTCGATCTCCTTCTTGTCCGAGAGGAGCTTGACGATGATGATGGTGCTGGAAAAGGTCAGGGCCACGGCCACATAGGCCGCCTCCACCAACGCCAGGCCAAGGGCCAGGGCGATGACCAGGCCGAGGGCCGAGGTGAAGAGAATCTGGCCGAGGCCCGTGGCCAGGGCCACCGGGCCGGTGGTGCGGATCAGGTTCAGGTCGAGCTTGAGGCCGACGATGAACAGGAGCAGGGCGATGCCGATATGGGCCAGCAGTTCGATCTGTTCGTAGCTTTCAATGATGCCCAGCCCCGAGGGGCCTGCCAGGATGCCGGAGGCCAGGAACATGATGATCAGCGGCTGCCTGAGTTTCTGGCCGGCATAACCCAGCAGGGTGGCAAGGGTCAGGATGGTGGCGATTTCATAAAAGGTGTTGCCGTGGGGCATTTATTTTCCTCGGAGCAGAAGTCAATCAGCCAATAAAGACCCCAATATAGCGGCTCACCCTGGGAAGGGAAAGCCCTTTTTCCCTGGCCGCTCAGGAGCCATTTTTCTTGACCATAGCGGAGAGGGGGCATATAAAGCGATCATTCATCAGCGGCCAACCGTAAACCGTAACCATTTTTCCCCGGAGTACTTCATGGATCCTCTCTGGATAACCATCGCCTTTTTCTGCGGCTTCCTCATCCGGCAGATCGGTCTGCCCCCCCTGGTCGGTTTCCTGGTGGCCGGTTTTGTGCTGAATGCCCTGGGGGTCAGCGGCGGCTCCACCTTGAAGCTGGTGGCCGATCTGGGCGTGACCCTGCTGCTCTTCACCATCGGGCTCAAGCTCAAGGTGCAGAGCCTGTTCAAACCAGAGGTCTGGGCCGGCGCCACCCTGCACATGCTGGCCACCATCGTCTTTTTCGGCGGGCTGCTCTTTGCCGCCTTCCATGTCGGGATCGGCTTGTTCGCTGACCTGAACACGACCAGCGGCCTGTTGATCTGTTTCGCGCTGAGCTTTTCCAGCACCGTCTTCGCCGTCAAGGTCCTGGAGAGCCGGGGTGAGATGTCTACCATCCACGGCCGGGTGGCGGTGGGTATTCTCATCATGCAGGACGTGCTGGCCGTCGTCTTTCTCACCGCCTCCGCCGGCAAGCTGCCCTCGCCGTGGGCTCTGGCGGTGCTGGCCGGACTCTTCCTCGTCAAGCCCGTCCTCTTCCGCATCATGGACCGTTGCGAGCACGGCGAGCTGACCATTCTCTACGGGTTTTTTCTGGCCCTGGTGGTGGGGGCCGCCAGCTTTGACGCGGTGGCCATGAAGGCCGACCTCGGGGCCCTGCTCATCGGCATGCTGGTGGCGGGGCATCCCAAATCCAAGGAACTGGCTAAAAGCCTGCTGGGATTCAAGGAGATTTTTCTGGTGGGCTTTTTTCTCAGTATCGGCCTGGCCGGGGCGCCTACCTGGGAAACCCTGCTGATGGCAGGGATACTGACCCTGCTGGTGCCGCTCAAGGTGGCTCTGTTTTATGTGCTGCTCTGCCGGTTCCGGTTGCGGGCCCGTTCCTCCCTGCTGGCCTCTTTCAGCCTTGCCAACTACAGCGAATTCGGTCTGATCGTGGGTGCGGTGGCCGTGGCCAACGGCTGGCTTGGCCCGGAATGGCTGACGGTTTTTGCCCTGGCTCTTTCCCTGACCTTTATCTTGGCCTCGCCCTTGAACAGCAAGGGAAATGCCATCTACCAGCGTTTCCAGAATTTCCTGGCCGGTTTTGAAAAAAGCGGACGCCATCAGGATGATCTGCTGCACCCCCTGGCCGCCAATGTCGCCATCCTGGGCATGGGCCGCATCGGCAGCGGGGCCTACGATCTGATGCGGAAACGGTGCGGCACCCAGGTGGTGGGGGTTGATTTCAACGAGGACTCCGTGGCCGTTCACCAGGCCGCGGGCCGTGATGTCATTCTCGGGGACGCCGCCGACCCCGATTTCTGGGAGATGCTGAAGTTCCGCGGCGGCTTCCGGCAACTGGAATTGATTCTCCTGGCCATGCCCAAGCACCGGGCCAACATGTTCGCCGTCGAGCAGCTGCGGAAGGCGGAATTCAAGGGAGGCATCGCCGCCATTGCCATGTACGACGATCAGCGGCAGGAGCTGCTCGAAGCCGGAGCCCACGCGGCCTACAATATCTACGGCGAGGCCGGGGCAGGGTTTGCCGAGCATGTCTACGAGGCGGCCCGGATGAACGGAACCCTGCCAGACATCTGCCGAATGCCGAAAAACCCGGCCTGAAACCCGGGCTCAGCGGCCGCCTGAGCCGCTGGGTGAAGAGGATACCGGCCAAGCAACCTCGATGATGACGAGGTCGGTGGTTATCCCCTGCAGGTTCCTGCTAGACAGCGGGCAGCAGGGCCAGCATCTCCCGCACCGCCTGATCGAGGCCGACGAAGATAGCCCGCGCCATCACCGCGTGGCCGATGCTCAGCTCCTCGATGGTGCCCAGGGCTGCCACCCGCCGGGTGTTGAGATAGTTGAGCCCGTGCCCGGCATTGACCCGCAGGCCCATTTCATACGCTTCTTCCGCCGCCGTGGCGATGAGGCCGAACTCCTGATCCCGCAGCTCTTCCGCGGCAGCATCGCAGTAGCGGCCGGTATGGATCTCGACAAAAGTCGCCCCCACTTCGCGGGCCGCGCTGATCTGCCGGGTGTCGGGATCGACGAACAGGCTTACCGGGATGCCTGCCTTGCCCATCCGTCCGATGACCTCCTGCAGCTTCTTCTTCTGCCCGGCCACGTTGAGCCCGCCTTCAGTGGTCAGCTCCTTGCGTTTTTCCGGAACCAGGGTGATCATGTCCGGCTTGATTTCCAGGGCGATGTCGATGATCTCTTCGGCGGCCCCCATTTCCAGGTTGAGCTTGGTTTTCACGGTCTGCCGGAGCAGCCGCACGTCCCGGTCCTGGATGTGCCGGCGGTCTTCCCGGAGATGGACGACAATACCCTGGGCTCCGGCCAGTTCGCAGATACCCGCGGCCAGAACCGGGTCAGGTTCGGTGATACCCCGGGCCTGGCGCAGGGTGGCGACGTGATCGACATTGATGGCAAGAGTGACCATTTTTCCTCTCCTTTCTTCGGTTAGCAATTGGCTCAAAAGCTGTTTTTCCCGTTGGGCCATGGCCTCAGCCTCACTGCGGGAGCGTTCGTGGTCAAGCCCCAGCAGGTGGAGCAGGCCGTGGATCAGAAGGATCGTCACCCGCTGGTGCAGGGTCACCCCGTCGGCGGCGGCTTCCCGGGATGCGGTGTCCAGGGAGATGATCACGTCGCCGAGAAGCTCCTCGGGCAGATACTCCCCGCCCCCCTCCTGCATGGCAAAGGCCAGAACGTTGGTCGGCCCTTTCTTGTTGCGGTACTGCTCGTTGAGCTGCGCCATGTCCGGGTCGTCAAGGAGCAGGATGCTCAATTCGCTCCGCGCGCGATCGCAGAGGGCGAGCAATCTTTCTGCCCGCTGCCGGAGCTGATGCAGGCTGATGGTCGGGGGCGTGGCCGTCTGGCTGGTGATGAGTACGGGCATATGGCCTTCAGTGTTTCCTGGCGGTTGTCCGGCGGGGCGGCGGCAGGGTTTCCTTGGCGGCGTAAGCGCGGATGATCTCCTGCACCAGCCGGTGGCGGACCACGTCCGCCTCGGAGAACTGGTTGAAGGCGATTCCCTTGATATCCTTCAATATCCTGGCAGCCTCGATGAGGCCGGACTGCCTGCGGTCCGGCAGATCGATCTGGGTGATGTCCCCGGTTATCACCGCCTGGGAGTTGAAGCCCAATCGGGTGAGAAACATCTTCATCTGCTCGTGCGTGGTGTTCTGGGCCTCGTCCAGGATAACAAAGGCGTTGCTGAGCGTCCGGCCGCGCATGAAGGCCAGGGGCGCGATCTCGATGAATCCTTCTTCGATGAGATCCGCAACCTTGCCCCTCCCCAGCATGGCATTCAAGGCATCGTGCAGCGGGCGCAGGTAGGGGTTGACCTTCTGGGCCAGATCGCCGGGGAGAAAGCCCAGCCGCTCCCCGGCTTCCACCGCGGGGCGGGCCAGGATGATGGAGCGGACCTGCTTGGAGGCAAAGGCCGAAACCGCCATGGCCACGGCAAGATAGGTTTTGCCGGTGCCCGCCGGGCCGATGCCGAAGACAATGTCGTTGGTCCGGATGTTGTCGATGTAGAGCTTCTGGTTGATGCTCTTGGGCGAGATCACCTTCTGCTCGGCGGTGATGTACACCTTGTCGAGGAAGATCTCCTTGAGATTCGCTTTGGGCGAGGACTGGAGGATCCGCAGGGCATAGGCGACATCCGAGGGATACACCGGATAGCCCGCCCGCACCAATCCCTGGAGTTTGTCGATGGCCGAGAGCGTCAGCTCCACCTCGTGTTTCGGCCCGCTGACGGTGAGCTGGCTGCCCCGCACCTGGATAGTGACTCCGGCGCCCTCCTCAAGAACGGCGAGGTTCTTGTTCAGGTCGCCGTAAAGCAGCAGGGCGGTGGTGTTGTCGGCCAGGGCGAGGTCGCGCTTGATCAACGCTGGGCTCCGCCCTTGGTGCGTTTTGCCAGCTCCTGGTTGATCATCTGCTGCAGATCCTTGAAGTTGCGCTCCTTCAGGCGGCGGCCATTGACGAAAATGGTCGGGGTGCCTCGAACTCCGACTTGTTGGGCCTCGGCCATGTCGCGTTCAAGGATCTGCCGGTTGACCGCCCCCTTGGAATCCTTGTTGAACCGTTCCATGTCGAGGCCAAGCTTCTTGGCAAGCTCCGTGTATTTTGCCTCGGAAAGGGATTTCTGGTTTTCAAAGAGCAGGTCATGGTACTGCCAGAATTTGCCCTGGCGATGGGCGGCCAGGGAGGCAAGGGCGGCGGGCTGGGCCTGTTTGTGCATGGCCAGGGGAAACTGCTTGAAAACGACCTTGACCTCCTTGGGATATTTGGCCAGCGCCTCTTCAAACAGACCGCCCACCGTGCCGCAATAG
>PHAW01000317.1 GCA_002841785.1 Deltaproteobacteria bacterium HGW-Deltaproteobacteria-3
GATCTTGATAGCCAACCGAGGTGAAATTGCCCTGCGGATCATCCGGGCGGTGCAAGAGCTTGGGCACATTGCCGTGGCTATTTATGAAACGCCGGACAAGGATGCCCTGCATATCCGCACGGCGGACGAGGCGGTTTGGATTGGGGACGGCCCCCGTTGCGATTACCTGAACATCGACAAGGTGATCGGAGTCGCTAAAAAAGCAGGGGTTGACGCCATCCATCCCGGATACGGATTTCTGGCGGAAAACCCTGATTTTGCCAAGGCGTGCGAGCACAGTGGCATCATTTTTATCGGACCGCCTTCCGATGTTATCCAGTCGCTGGGCGACAAGGTAACGGCCCGGCGGATCATGAAGGAGGCCGGCATCCCCATGGTGCCCGGCACCGACAACCTTTCCGCCGGTGACCACGGCCTCAGGGAAGCCATTGATTTTGCCGACAAATACGGCTATCCGGTCATGCTGAAAGCCACCGCCGGCGGCGGCGGGCGCGGCATCCGGCGGGTGGAAAACGAAAAGCAAATGCGGGCGGAGCTGCCCATGGCCAGGGCCGAGGCAAAGTCCGCCTTCAACAACGACTCGGTCTACCTGGAAAAAGTGGTGATCAATCCCAAGCATGTCGAGGTCCAGATCATTGCCGACAAGGAAGGCAATACCGTGCATCTCGGCTCCCGGGATTGCTCGATCCAGCGCCGCAACCAGAAGCTGGTGGAGATCGCCCCCTCGCTGATCCAGGACAAAGCCCTGGTTGACAAGATCTGCGAAACCGCGGTGACGGCGGCCAAGGCCTCCCATTATGTGAACGCCGGGACCGTCGAGTTCCTCGTTGACCGGGACTGGAACTATTATTTCATGGAGATCAACACCCGGGTGCAGGTGGAGCATACCGTCACCGAGATGGTCACCGGCATTGATATCGTCCGGACCCAGATCAAGCTGGCCCTGGGCAAGAATCTTTCCTTTACCCAGGATGATGTACATATCCGGGGGTATGCCGTGGAGATGCGGATCAACGCCGAGGATCCGCAGAACAACTTCATGCCCGAAGGCGGCAAGACCGTGTCGGTCTACCGTTCGCCGGGCGGCTATGGCGTGCGGCTGGACGGTTTCGTTTACCAGGGCTTTACCATTCCCAAGGTGTACGACTCGCTGCTGGTCAAGATGACGGTGTTCGGCTTTTCCTGGAGTGAAACCGTGGACCGGCTTCTCCGCTGCCTGAACAACTTTGTCATCACCGGCCCGAAAACCACGATTCCCTATTATGTGAATCTGGTGCAGGATCCGGATTTCAAGAAGGGGGATTTCGACACCTCCTTCATTGAAACCCATTCGCACCTGATCAACTATGAGGACCAGGTCAGCGAGGGCAACAAACTGGCCCATCTCATCGCCGAGATTCATTACAAAGGGGAAAACCCCTACGCCGTTTAGAAAAAAAACAGGCACAAGGTTACAGGCGCAAGGTGAAAGGGTAAAACCCTC
>PHAW01000318.1 GCA_002841785.1 Deltaproteobacteria bacterium HGW-Deltaproteobacteria-3
TTTTCTCCTCAATCAAACGACCTGATCTTCCAGGCTTGTGGTTCATCGTCGACCCGAACGGAATGGCGGTTCCAAACGAATCACTTCCGCGACGTACCAGACCATATTCCTCTTCCCTGCGACCCTCCTCTGCGTGTTGTTTTTCAATGAAAATCGTTAGGCAATCCCACACGGGAAACCCACCCAAGCCAATACTATTATTTTCAAACTACAAAATGGAAAAAGCCATTGTCAAGTTTTTATTCTTTTAAGATTATACTTTTTGGTGTTTTTCTTATGCACATTTAGCCCAAAACAAAAACGCCCCTTAATGGGATGGCGCAATATCTCGTTTTCAGACAACCTCTGCCTGTCGTTTTCCTCCCAAGAACAACACGAAAAAACAAGCAGATACCCTGACTCTGCCGCCACAAAACAAAAAATGCAGCCCGGATTCCGACCATCACCCGACACATGACGCAACGCAAGGACAACACCACCATGGTTGGCAAAAAATGATCCAAGCACGCAAGCAATAGGAATCAAAATGAGCCAAGCGCGTACAACTATACTCGCAAGAGAAAATCCGAACAACCCAAAAAACACAGCGAGAAAAATACGTTAACCCATCGAAACAAAAGGATATAAAATAAACCTAAAAACAATAAGCAGCCGAAAACCGGCACACTGGCACAGTGATTGCTTTAAGAAACAGAAGGGAGCAACATGGTTTTCCGGCCATGCGAGACACAAGACAGACGACCTTCCGTCTTTCCGCGCAAGCGGACTCAATCTACTCCTTCCCTGCAAAGGATCCTCGGTGGCGGCCCAGGATCCTTTTTTCTTTCTCTCCGGAAGCCTCTCACCCAAGAAATGTAGTGACCTTGCCGTGCTAACCCTGTATTATCATGCGTTGACTTCACCGAAACGAAATCGAAATCGTCTCGTTCCGCTCTATTAATGAATAGTTTTTTCAGTGTCTGCCGTGCAAAATACGACCCAGCCCACAATCAGGACCTGGACCCATGTCCAGCTCACGCTCTTCTGGGCGGGGCCCTATACCTCTTTATCTCCCTTGATATTCCCTCAATCGGCGCCCTGAAACACTACCGTCCCGCCACCACTTCCATCATCTACGATGCGGAAAAACAGCCGCTCACCCATGTGTCACGGGAAAATCGAATCCTTGTCCCGCTTTCCGCAATGCCGGAGTTTCTCCCCCAAGCATTCATGGCCGCGGAAGACTCCCGGTTTTATCAGCACAGCGGGGTTGATGCCTGGTCGATCATCCGGGCGCTTATCCACAACATTCGTTCGGGGGAACGGGGCCAAGGCGGCAGCACCATCACCCAGCAGGTCGCCAGGGCGCTCCTGCTCACCCCGGAAAAAACTTACACCCGCAAGATCAAGGAAGCAATTCTCGCCTACCGGATCGACACCGCCCTCAGCAAAGAGGAAATCCTCCACATCTATCTCAACCAGATATATCTGGGCAGCGGCGCCTATGGAGTTGAGGCCGCGGCCCAGATCTACTTCGACAAACGCGTTCAGGACCTGAACCTTGCCGAGGCTGCTCTTCTTGCCGGCTTGCCGCAAGCGCCAAGCCGGTACTCACCGTTTCGCAACTTCAAGCTTGCCAA
This sequence comes from Deltaproteobacteria bacterium HGW-Deltaproteobacteria-3, assembly GCA_002841785.1. GTDB lineage: Bacteria > Desulfobacterota > Desulfobulbia > Desulfobulbales > Desulfurivibrionaceae > Thiovibrio. The sequence continues at coordinate 1,620 of PHAW01000318.1, forward strand.
GAACAGACAGCTCTATGTCCTGAACCGCATGGCGGAAGAGGGATATATCACCCCGTTTTATTGAGTATGTAAAAGCCTACGTTGAAAGCAAGTATGGCAGCGAGATCCTGCTGACCGGCGGACTTCGCATCTACACCACCCTTGACCAGAACATGCAGAAAGCCGCCAACATGGCCATAAAGCGCGGCACTGCCAAATGGGCCATCCGCCAGCGCAAGCACGCCGAGACCCTGCCCCAGGCCGCCCTGATCTCCATGGAAGTGAAGACCGGTCGCGTCCGGGCAATGGTGGGAGGCACCGATTTTGACAAAAGTCAGTTCAACCGGGCCACCCAGGCCCGCCGTCAGCCGGGTTCAGCCTTCAAACCCTTTATTTACGCCGCCGCCCTTGAAAATGGGATGACCCCGGCCACCATGATTGCTGACGAACCGATTCATTTTCGCGGCGCCACCGCGACGCAATATTGGGCACCCAAGAATTACGACAATAAATTCGAGGGCCCCACCTCCTTCAGAAACGCGCTGGTTCGCTCGCGGAACGTCCCCACCATCAAGATCCTGCAACAGGTCGGGGCAGCCAAAACCATCGATCTGGCCAGGAGACTGGGCATCACCTCCCCCCTGGTAAAGGATCTCTCCCTGGCCCTGGGAACCTCCGGGGTTTCCCCCCTTGAGATGATCCGGGCATACGCCGCCTTTGCCAACAACGGCCGGATGCCCCAGCCTCTTTTCATTGAAAAAATTGTGGACAGCAGCGGCAAGGTGCTTGAGGAACAGCATCCCTCCTTCAGCGAGGCCGTTGATCCCCGGGTCGCCTACCAGATGACCCACATCATGGAAGCGGTCATCACCGACGGCACAGCCAAAGGCATCAGCAGCTTCGGCGCGCCCGCAGCCGGCAAGACCGGAACCACGGACCAGAATGTGGATGCCTGGTTTGTCGGCTATACTCCAGAGCTGACGACCTGCGTCTGGATAGGGCACGACCAGAACATCTCCCTGGGCAGCGCCGAGACGGGCGGACTGGCGGCAGCGCCCATCTGGCTTGATTTCATGAACCAAGCAAAGGAGACCTATCCCCCGTCCGGCGGTTTCCAAATTCCTCCGGGCATTGTCCTGCTGCCCATGGACAACAGCACCGGCCAGCCAGGATCAGCGGTCGGCGGCAATGTCACCCTGGAGGCCTTCCGGGAAGATACCCCGCCTTGGCGCCAGGAAGAACCGCCTCCCGCAGAGAGCAGCGAATCGCCGTTTTTATAGCCAGGATCGGGTAGGAGGCGGGGTTGCCCCCGCCGTCCTCCCACACCACCGTGCGTACGGTTCCGTACACGGCGGTTCATGAAACAACTTGAAGCCGACGGTA
>PHAW01000075.1 GCA_002841785.1 Deltaproteobacteria bacterium HGW-Deltaproteobacteria-3
GCCCTTGCCGGTGCCCTCGGCCACGGGTTTGGCAAAGACCGGATAGGGCAGAGCCACGGCAGCCACGTCCGCCATGGACTGCACCACCGCAAAGGCGGGAGTGGGAATGCCGAGATCCCGGACCACATGTTTGCTCATTCCCTTGTGCAGGGTAAGGGCCAGGACCAGGGGGTCGGAAAAGACGTAGGGAATGCGGTGCGCTTCCAGCAGGGCGGGCACCAGGGCTTCCCGGCCAAAGCCGTACAGCCCTTCGCAGATATTGAATACCAGATCCCACCGCTCACCGGCCAAAAGCCGGGGCATGAGACCCATGAAATTGCCGATGGGCACCGTTTCGTGGCCCATGTTTCGCAGGGCGGCGTCAATGGCCTTGATGGTCGATTCCCGGTCGAACTCGGCGGTTTCCTCTTCCCCGTATCCTGCGGCCAGATAATCGCTCCGCAGGTCGTAGGTCATTCCAATCAGCATTGGTTCTTTCCTTGGTTCGGTTTGTAATCGTTCATAGGGACGGCGAAAAAGATGGAATAATTCCTATCCGTAAGCGTTTACCAGCGCCGCTTCACTGCTGCGGCAGATGCACGAAAGAGGCCTGTTCGCTATAGCCCCCCTATGCGAACAGGCCGATGACAGCTAAGCGAGCGCAGCGAGACTGCGAAGCAGATGCTGTGCTGGTGAGCGTTTACGCTCAGCTTGCCCGGCTTGCCGCGCCGATTATATCGGGATAACGGTAAATCTTGCCTTCGTAATTGCGGAGCAGAAGATCGTTGCCCTCGCGGCCGGCCACGGTTTCCGGGATGAGCGGAATCTTGCCCCCGCCTCCCGGCGCATCGATCACATAATTGGGCACGGCATAGCCCGAGGTGTGGCCGCGCAGCCCTTGGTAGATCTCCAGCCCCTTGGAAACCGGGGTGCGGAAATGGGCCGAGCCGATAATGGGGTCGCACTGGTACAGGTAATAGGGCTTGACCCGGATCTTGACCAGCCCGTGCATGAGCTGCCGCATGGTCTCCAGGGAATCGTTGATCCCGGAGAGGAGCACGGTCTGGCTGCCCAGGGGAATGCCCGCATCGGCGAGCATGGTGCAGGCCCTGGTCGCTTCCGGGGTCAACTCGTCGGGATGGGTGCAGTGGATGCTCATCCAGAGCGGGTGATGTTTTTTCAGCATACCTACAAGTTCCGGGGTGATGCGCTGGGGCAGGACCATGGGGGCCTTGGTGCCGATGCGGATCATCTCCACATGCGGAATCTGCCGCAAACGGCCGAGCAGCCAATCCAACTGTTCGTCGGCCATGGTCAGCGGGTCGCCGCCGGAAAGGAGCACGTCGCGGATCCCCGGGTTGGCAGCGATATAGGCGATGGCTTTCTGCCAGCGGGCCGGGCTGTGGTTCTTGCGGCGACCGACCATCCTGGAGCGGGTGCAGTAGCGGCAGTAGCTCGAACAGTAGTCGGTGACCAGAAAGAGGACGCGGTCGGGATAGCGGTGCACCAGGCCGGGGACGGGGCTGTGGTTCTCCTCGCCCAGAGGGTCGTGTTCCTCGCCTTGGGAAACCAGGAGCTCGTTGACCGTCGGCACCATGGTGCGGCGGAGGGGCTGTTTCGGGTCGTCAGGGGAAATGAGGCCGACGTAATAGGGGGTAATGGCCAGGGGCAGGGTGGCGCCATTGAAGGCCATGGCCTGCCGCTCGCTGTCCGAGAGGTCTATGAGCTTGCCGAGTTTTTTGAGAAAATGGCGTTGGCGGAAAGTCCGGGAGGGTGGTTGGCTGGGAAAGGGAAAAGGAAAGGCGCTGGGGCGACACCCTGGAGGTTCCTCTTGCTCTTCAAGATCTACAACCTTTTGCTGCATCGTTTTTCTCCTTGCTGGATGTTCGGTGGGTCTCGGGAAAAGAACAAATAATTTCAAAACGATACCGCCGATATCCGCAAGCGGTTCAGCGTATTTGACTGAACCAGTTTATGCTGATTGCACGGAAAAGTGTCAAGAAAAAAAATGAGGGGGCTGTTTTTTTTAACGCGTTGTTTTTTCGTATTTTTTTGCTTTTCAGGGTGGCGAGGGTGCCGATGGTGCGGAAGGGGAGCTTGAAGGAGAACCCTAACTATCTAAAATGATTTGCAATAATTTGGAGAGCTCCTGGAGGCCAAAGGGCTTGGGGGCCACGCCGCAAAAGCCGTATTCGCGAAAATTGGCCATGATCGGGTCGTTGGCGTATCCGCTGGAAACCACGGCCTTTATCTTTGGGTCGAGCTGGCGGAGATGGGCAACGGCTTCCTGCCCTCCCATCCCGCCGGGCACGGTGAGATCCATGATCACCAGATCAAAGGGGCATCCTTCTTTTTTGGCCTGCAGGTAGCGGGTGATGGCCTCTTCGCCGTCCTCAGCGGCATGGGCTTCGTAGCCCAGTTGTTTGAGCATGGCAATGGACACATTGCGGATGAGCTCCTCGTCGTCCATGATCAGAATCTTCCCCTGGCCTGGGCGCAGGGGGAACTTTGCCTCGGCGGGCTGTTTCGCAAGGGGGCTTTTTCCTGCCGAGGGGAGATAGATGGAAAAGAGGGTCCCCTTGCCCGGCTCCGACTCCACCGTGATGTACCCTGCATGACTGAGGATGATGGAATGAACCACCGCAAGTCCCAGGCCGCTGCCGGTCTGCTTGGTGGTGAAATAGGGATCAAATATCCTTGCCAGAAGCTCCGGCGTGATGCCGAACCCATGATCCCTGACGGTGATCAGCACATATTTTCCATGCGCCAGCGGCAACTCGCCTTTGGTTGCCGTCATGTTGCGGGCCGCAAGGCGGATGGCGCCGCCCGCGGGCATGGCATGGACGGCGTTGATCACCAGATTGTGCACAACCTGGCCCAGTTGGCCCGTGTCTACCTCGGCCAGCCAGAGATCCTCGGCAAAATCGTATTCGCACACCGCCTTGGTGCCGCGCACCGCAAAATCAGCCGCCTCCTGGATGAGCCGGTCCAGGGAGGTCTCGGTCTTGACGGGCGCTCCTCCCTTGGCAAAGGTGAGGAGCTGCTGGGTCAGATTCCTGGCCCGGAGAGCGGCTTTTTCCGTCTCGGCCAGCCGCTCCGTCACCTCCCCGGTTTCCGGCAGATTCGCCTTGGCCAGGGAAAGATTGCCGAGGATGCCGGTGAGCAGATTGTTGAAATCATGGGCAATGCCCCCGGCCAAAACCCCGAGGGATTCCAGTTTCTGGGTCCGAAGGCGTTCCGAGTCAAGCCGTTTTCGTTCGGAAATATCCCTTGATACGCAAAGGATTGCGGTCTGGGTGTCATAGTCGATGAGACTGCAGCTCTGCTCAATGGGGATAATCGAGCCGTCTTTTTTGCGATGGGCGGACTCGAAGATGGCGGTGCCGCTCGTTGTCAATTGTTCTACGCGTTCTTTGATCCGGGGGGCATACGGGGGGGCAACGAGCTGGGTTATGGGCAGGGCGAGGAGTTCTTCCCGCGAGTAACCCAAGCGCTCGCAGGTTGCGTGGTTCACCTCGAGGAGCCGGCAGTCCAGGCCGTAGATCAGGATCGCATCGTTGGTGTTGTCAAACAGGGCCCGGACTTTTTTTTCCGATGCCTGCAGGGAGTGCATGTGCATGGCGCTCTTGATCGCCATCGCCGCCTGGTTGGCAAAGCTCTGGTAGATGCTGATCGCCTCTTCCTTGAAGATCCGAGGCTGCAGGGTGTGACCGATAAGTACCCCGAAGACCTCCTCGCCCAGCATCATGGGCACGCAGAGGGCGGAGCGGATATTTCTTTCCACAACCAAGGAGGGAATCTCAAACCGGGTTTCCGTTTGAAAATCCACCACCACGGCGGTTTTTTTTTCAAGCACGACATGGGTGGAAAGGCCCTGGCCCTTGAGTAGGGCATAATGACCGATGGTCTGCTCCGGAAACCCCAGGGTGTCGCGGATAACCAGCCCGCTCTGGTCTTCGTTCACCAGCATCAGGGTGGAGAAATCGAGCTTCAGCAATTCGCTGGAAAGGCTGGTGACTTTTCGGTACAGACTGTTCAGGTCAACGGTGCGGACCAGGCTTTGCGAGAAGGCGAGAAGCTCATCCAGCGCCTTTTCCTTCTGTTTGCGCTCGGTAATCGGTAGCACCAGTTCCAGGGCCGCGATGACCGTCCCCCGCGGGTCGCGGATCGGGGTGGCGATGATCTCCAGGTCGATGGGGTCGCCGTTTTTGTTATGGCTGACGACCTCCCTGACCACCCGCTCCAGCCCCTGGTCAAAAACCTCCCGGACACCGCACCAGGGGCAGACGCCTTTCTGTTGCTGATAGGTTTGGTAGCAGGTTTTGCCCACGGTGTCGCCGTAGATCTCTTCCATGACCTTGTTGGCCCAGAGGATTGTAAAGTCGCGGGAAATAACGGTGAGACCGGCCCCGATGCTCTGGGTGACGGTCTCAAGGATGTCAGCGGTGAGGGGAAGGGTGTTGGCTGCTGGCGGGAGAGAGGGCGTTTCGCTCATTTATTCGGGAAGCCTCGCATAGGTTACGAAGGTCTCTGCGCGGGAGGCCCGCTGCGTGTCGTGTTCCCTGAGTATGCTATATGACAAGGCAAATGTACAAGGTTAAAAAGGGGAGATCTCAGGCGTTATTCCCACGCTCGGGAAAAGAAAGGGAGTCTAACTGCTCCGCGAGAGTTTTGCTGGTGAAGGGTTTTGAGACATATCCGTCCATGCCGGCGGCCAGGCATTTCTCGCTATACCCCTTCATGGCATGGGCGGTTAAGGCTATGATCGGGATGTGCCGTGTTGTCCCCTGTTCCTGGGCGCGGATTTGTGCGGTTGCCTCAAAGCCGTCCATATCCGGCATCTGCACATCCATCAGAATCAGGTCGAATTGTTCGGCCCCGTATTTTTCCACGGCTTCCCGACCGTTATTGGCGATCACCACGGAATGCCCGTCTCTTTCAAGCAATCCTTTGGCCACTTTTTGGTTCACCAGATTGTCTTCCGCCAGAAGGATGTGGAGTTGTTTTTTCTTTTCCCCCGAAGGCTTTCCGCGTGGCAGCCTGGTGGATTCCGGTTGCACAAAAACGGCGGAGATGCTCCGGAGCAGATCCTTATGCCGGCACGGCTTGAGCAGATAGGCGTGCACCCCGAGGCTCTTGCTTCGCTCCTTGTCTTCCGGCAGACCTGCGGAGGTGAGAACAATCACCGGCAGTTGGCTCAGGCCGGGGCGTTGCCGGATTTTTTCAATCAGGGTGAAGCCGTCCATTTCCGGCATCTGGATATCGATAATGGCCAGGGCAAAGGGCGCTGCGACATCAAGACGGTCCTGCAAGACCTCCAGCGCGTCTGCTCCGCCGGAAACAGCCTGCGCCTGCATGCCAAGCTGGGCAAGTTTTTGCACCAGGATTTTCTGGTTGATGGGGTTGTCGTCCACCACCAAGAGGGATTTTCCCGCGAGAAAGGCGGGAGCGGCTTGCGGGATGGCTTTTTCTCCAGATTGTTTTTGGCAGAGGATGGTGAAGAAAAAGGTGGAGCCGGCATTGGGGGTGCTTTCCAGCCAGATGCGGCCCCCCATGAGCTGGACAAGGCGGGAGGAGATGGAAAGCCCCAGGCCGGTGCCGCCGAATTTTCTGGCCATGGTGCTGTCCACCTGGCTGAAGGCTTCGAAAATCTTTTGCTGCTTGTCTGCGGGGATGCCGATGCCTGTGTCGGAAACGGAAAACAGCAATTCAACGGCGCCATCGTATTCGCCTTTAAGCTGCACACCCAAGAGGATTTGGCCGGATTCGGTGAACTTGATGCTGTTGCCCAGGAGGTTGGTTAACACCTGCTGGAGGCGGAAGGCATCGCCAATGAGGAATTCCGGAACATCCTCCTCGATGTGGCACACCAGTTCCAGTTTTTTCTCATGCGTCCGGCCCGCCAGTTCCTGGGTGGTATCCTCAATGGTTTCCCGAAGAGTGAAGTCGCCCGTGGTGATGTCCAGCTTGTGCGCCTCGATCTTGGAGAAATCGAGAATATCGTTGATCACCTGGATGAGGCGGCCGGCCGAAAGATCGATGGTTTCCAGATAATCCCGCTGTTCATCGGTCAGTTGGGTTTGCAGGGCCAGTTGGGTCATGCCGATGACCCCGTTCATGGGGGTGCGGATTTCATGGCTCATGTTGGCGAGAAATTCCGACTTTGCCCGGCTTGCCGCCTCCGCCGCCTCCTTGGCCAGGACAAGATCGCGGGTCCGCTCCTCGATCTTCAGTTCAAGATCGCTGTGCGCCAGGGTGAGCGCCTGATCCCGGATTTCAATTTCATCGAGCATTTCATTAAAGCCCATGGTCAGCGCGCCGATTTCGTCCTTGTTTTTCACCGGAGCCCGCAAGGAATAATCCTGATCCCGAGTAACCCCGCGAATCGTTGCGGCAAGCTGTTCTATCGGTGTGGTGAAAATACGCTGGAGCTTTCCCGTGATGACCCAGACGAGGGAAAAAGTTGTCCCCATGACCAGGAGGGCGACGAGAAAATATCGCTTGAGCAGAATCTGCTCATGATGGAGATCGGAGCGGACAAAGACCAGGCCGACGGTTTTGCCCCCAAGCTGTATCTCCGTAAGGAAATCGACGGAGTTTTTGCCAAAGACCGGGGTATTGGCGGGGATTGCCGGCGGCTGGAAACCGGCAGCATCCTTGCCGTAGGTGGCAAAGACCCGCTGGTCCGGGGTGAGGATGGCGGCATATTGGATGCTGGGTTCGGCGCGCAGCGCCAGCAGCGTTTCCCTGGCGGCATCCTGATCGGAAAAAACCACGGTGGATTTTGCGTTTTCGGCGGTCGCTTTTGTCAATACGGCCAGGTTGTTGGCCAGGACATGCCGAAAGGTAAAAAACTCGAAGGAAAACATGACGATATTGACAAAAAGCAGCACTCCTCCGGTGACGAGCATGATGATGAGCAGAAGTTTTTTTCTGATCGGGAGGCGGTTAAAGTATTCCATGGTCCCTTGCTGTTTCCTGATTCAGGCGCAGGTGTGAGGTGATGGTGCCGGGGGAGGTGGCGCGGATGGGTCTGTCGTAATCTAGCGCCGACTGCTCCGGGCCAACGGCCAGCATGAGCAGCCGCGAACTGATTTTAAGCTCGGCTTTTTCCGTTGAGGCCGGATTGATCTGGAACTTGATTTTGGCGCCCTTCTGGACAAAGTTGATGTCGCCTCCCAGGGTGATGAAATTTTTCTCCTCGCCCACGGTTATTACCGGTTTTCCCTTGAGGTGGGCGAGCACCTTGGGCAGTTCGGGATTTTTATAGGATTCCAGGAAAAAAACCATGTGCGCCTTGTCAAGATCCTCGACAGAGCTGGTCATGATGATTTTCAGGGGCCTTGCGCCGACGGTGCTGTTGTGCAGGGCATGTTCAATGGGGCGTTTTTTTTCTCCGTTGCCGACAATCACCAAAATATACGGGCTTTTCGGGGAATCAAAAGAGTGGTCCGGCCACTTGATGAAGTTGAAGAAATTGTACAGAAAGCCGGCCTTGAGCTCATACTCTTCATAGCCAGCCCCGTGTGCCACGCCACACGGCAGGCACAGGAGGAACAGGAGCGCAACGAGCGCGAAGATCCGCTTGCCGTCCGTGATCGTCTTGCTCTCTGAAGGGTTCGGCGCCATGGTTTCCCAGCCTAACCTAGAAGGTCATGCGTGCTTGCGCATAGACGCTGCGCTCAATTTCCGAGGGAATGGTGTTGATGAACAGATAACCGAATTCGGGCTGGGCGTTATCCAGCAGATTCCGGCCCACCAGGGAGAGTTCGACCTGGGGGTTGACCTGCCAGGCGACCCGGGCGTCGAGCGCGACATAGCTGTCGATGCCATAGGTCGGCAGGGTGTCCACATAGCGCAGCCAGGTGTCCAGAGTGACGCCGGAGCGGAGGTTCATCATGGACCGCAGCGAGATCTGGTTGCGGGGGCTTTCCCCTTCGGCATCCTCGCTGGCAAAAAGACCCTGGCCTGTCTCCTGCAGGTCCAGGCGCAGGTAGGTGTAGGCTAATTGCAGCCGCCACCAGTCCAGGGGCTTGGCGTCGGCCACCAGCTCGAAGCCGCAGGTGTTGCCCTCCATGGTGTTTCCGGCCTCATAGTTGAGCTGATAGAACAAGGCCGGGTCGCCGCTGTTGTTCGCGGTAATAAAGTGTGCCGAGGCAGGGGTTGTCCGCAATCGGCTGTAGTCGTTGAGAAAGGCGGTCAGGTCGAAGGCCAGCGCGTCATGGATCTGGGTCCGGTAGCCGACTTCGTAGGCAATGAGTTTTTCGGACTTGAAATCCTCATTGCCGTTAATGACAATCTCCGCCAGTCCAGGGGGAAGCAGGGAAATGGGGGCCGGAAGCGCCGCATTTGGAGCAATGGCGCTGCTGATGCGGATGTCGTGGTCGGCCTGGGAGGGGGTCCGCACCGCCTGGCTCACCGCACCCCAGAAGGTGTGATGCTTGTGCGGGGTATAGAGCAACCGGGCGTTGGGCTGGACCTCATAGCCGGTGAAGTCGTTATGCTCGAACTTGGAGCCCAGGGTGAGGCGGAGCAGGTCATCGACCAGGGTGATTTCATCCTGGAGAAAGGCGCTGAGCAGCATATCGGTCCGGCTGGCCGGAGCAAAAGAAAAAGTCGCGCTGTTTTCCAAGGAATCGCGGGTATAACGGTAGCCCAACCCCCAGGTAAACTCCTGTTTCGCCGTGGCCTGAAAGCGGTGCTGGAATTCGAGATCAGCCGTGCTCCGTTCGTCGCCTAGCAGCCGGTCGTTGCTCCTGGCCAGATCATAATAGGCCTGGAGGGTCATTTCCGAGTTGTCTGTTCCTTTTCTGGTCATCCGGGTCAGGAGATCGCCGCCCCGGATGTTGCTGGGGTTGCTGATGTCGGTTGTGTAGGGCGGGCTTGTGGCGGGAATGTTCGTTGTGGCGTCCGCATTGCCGTTATACGCGTCCCCCTGGATGGTGAACGAGTACGGAGACTCGGGGGCTCCGCTGTCCACCCGGAAGCCGCCGCGCCACTGGTACCAGTCGTCATCGGCCTTGGTGCCGTCGGCAAAGGCCAGATCGTCGCGGTAGAAATTTTT
>PHAW01000319.1 GCA_002841785.1 Deltaproteobacteria bacterium HGW-Deltaproteobacteria-3
AATCAGGGCGGTGCCATATTGCATGTGCCTGATCCGGTCCGCCTCCGGATGTTGGGTGGCAAGGATGTACAGGTGATAGGGCAGGGCCATGACCTGGTCGAAAATGGATTTGGGCAGCCTGGGGAGATAAAAGGCCGCCACTGTCAGGAGGATGGGGGCGGTTTCTCCGGCTGCCCGGCCGATGCCCAGGATCGAGCCGGTTATCATGCCGGACATGGAATAGGGCAGGATGTTGGTGCGGATCATCTCCCATTTTGTGGCTCCCAGCGCCAGGCTCGCATCGCGAAAACCCTTGGGCACGGCGCGCAGCGACTCTTCACTGGCCACGATGATGGTGGGCAGCACCATGCAGGCCAGGGTCAGGCTGCCCGCCAGGATGGAGGGGCCGAAGCCGCAGAAGAGCACAAAGATGCCGAGGCCGAACAGGCCAAAGACGATGGAAGGAACCCCGGCCAGGGTGACGATGGCCAAGCGGATCAGGGTGTTGAACCGGTTCTGCTCGGCATATTCGGCAAGATAGATCGCACCGCCGATCCCCAATGGCAGGGAAACGGCGATGGTCCCTGTCACCAGATAAAAGGTGCCGACAATGGCCGGGAAGATGCCGCCCGCCGCTCCGCTTCTCCGGGGAAAGCTGCTGACGAACTGCCAGTTGAGGGCCGAGGCCCCGTGCCTGATGATGTCGAACAGGATATAGCCGATCACCAGGACAATGGCGTAGGTGATGAGCCGCAGAGAGAGAATGATGAATTTGTCCGCGGTGTTGTTCGTCATCATTTGTCGGCCTCGCAGTGCGCGAACACGGTGAAACAACGAAAAGTTGCTCCGCCGACGGTGCGGGCTTGCTTTTTTCTGCTGGCGTTCAGTGGACCTGCGCCTTGGCTCTTCTTTTGCGAGATCGTCTTCATTTGTTGAAATCGCAACAAGCCGCGATTACAACGGTTATTGCTTGGCAACCCTTCGATTTTGTGTTGCGGACCTGTGGCATTGTTCCCTTTCTGCGAGATCGTCTTCATTTCATCATGCCGTATTTTTTCAGCACGCGCTGTGCCACGATGTTGAGGAAGAAGGTGATGACCAGCAGGATGATGCCTATCCAGAAAAGCGCCTGGTAGTGGACGCTGCCAAAGGGCACCTCGCCCATCTCCGCGGCGATGGTGGCGGTCATGGTTCGCACCGAAGCCAGGGGGGATGCGGTGAGAATAGCCGAATTGCCGGTGACCATCAGCACTGCCATGGTTTCTCCGATAACCCTGCCGATGCCGAGCATTACCGCGGCCACGATCCCCGGCAGGGCCGCGGGCAGGGTAACCCGGAAGATGGTTTGCAGATGGCTGGCGCCCAGCGCCAGGGAGGCGTTTTTCAGGGCGTAGGGCACGCTGACCAGGGCATCCTCCGACAGGGAGATGATGGTGGGGATGGCCATGAGCGAGAGGAGCAGGGCGCCGGTCAGGGCGGTGAGTCCGGTGTTACCACCGAAGGGATGCTGGCCAGGATTTCAATGAACGGCTTGAGAAATTCCCGTTCGGTGGAACGGGCGATCTCCGCGATGTAGATGGCCACCAGCACGGAGATGGGCACCGTGACCAGCATGGCCAGGGCGGTTACCAAGGCGGAGCCGGAAAGCAGGGGGCCGATGCCGAAATGTTCTTTCTGGAAGGAGACCGGGATCCATTGGCTGTCCAGAAGCTTGCCCAACCCGGGACTCAGCGCAAAAGGGCCGGCCTCCTTGAACAGGAAGAGGAAGATCAGGCAGACGACAAGGACGCTGGTCGAGGCGGCGCTGACCAGCAGCAACCGCATCACCTTGTCGGTTATGAAGAGCTTACGAGACCGGGACATATCCCGTTTCTCTCACAATTTGCTGCCCTGCCGGACTCAGGCAGAAGTCGATGAACTGTTGCGCCGTTTTCGTCGGCGTCCCGTTGGTGTAGAAGAAAAGCGGCCGGGAAACAGCGTATGCTCCGGAGCGGACCGTCTCCTCGCTGGGGAGCACCGGGGCGGGCTGGTCAGCGGCCTGAACGCCGAGGGTTTTGACGGTGGTTTTCGCCTCGGCGGCAAAGCCAAGGCCCACATAGGCAATGGCCCCGCGGTCGGCGGCCACGGCCTGCACCAGCGCCGAGGTGCCGGGCAGCAGCCGGGCGGAAGAGCTGAAGTCCTCCTTGTTCAGGACATGTTCCTGGAAGAAAACAAAGGTGCCGGAGCTGGACTCGCGGGACAGCAGGAGAATGGGGGTGTCGGATCCGCCGACCTCCTTCCAGTTGGTTGCCTTGCCCGTGTAGATCAGCCGCAGTTGGTCAATGGTCAGGCCGTTCACCGGGTTTTGAGGATGCACGATCAGGACGATGCCGTCGCGGGCCACCG
>PHAW01000320.1 GCA_002841785.1 Deltaproteobacteria bacterium HGW-Deltaproteobacteria-3
ACTTCTCCTCGAAGCGGAAGAAATTCACCGCGTCATTGGGATGCTGGAGATAGGTGACCAACTGCTGCTCGGTGGGCGCGTAGCCGAGCTTGTCGGCCAGAACCTTGCGCTCCTTGTCGATATCGATATCCTCGATGGTCTCCATGCCCCCCTGCTCCTCAAGCACCTTTTTCCAATCCGGACCAAAGGCCTTCTCATAGATCCAATCCGGCGGCTGATAAAAGGGGAACGGCCCGTACTTGCCGAGCAGCAGATTCTTGAGATCGCCGGAACAGTTGCCGTAACGATCGCCGCCCTGCACATTGCTCACCGCCGTGGTCCAGAGGATCTGGGAACCCGGGGTTACGCTCCAGTAGTTGCCCAGTTCGATCTGCACCTTGGGCAGTTCCTTGTGGAGGATCTCCGGCATCTTGTCGAGGAAGCCGCCCTTGGCCGCCTGCTCCAGACTGCTGCCCATGGCGCCGCCGGGGAGCTTGTGGATCTGCACCGTGGGATCAAATCCCTTGATCTGGGACTCGAAATACTCGTAGTACTTGCGCTCGGGCTGCAGCACCTCGGAGGTTTCCATGATGGCATCCTCGTTGATGCCAACGGCGGTGCGGCCATACTCCTTCAGGGTGTGGATGACGCTCAGAATCGGGGGCGGACCGTAGAAGCCGGTGAAGGCGTGGTCGGAGGCATCGACGATCTTGGCCCCGGCCATGGCGGCGGCGACAACCCGGCCGATGTCGTTGCCGTCGGTGTTATGCCCATGATAATGGATGATCATTTCGGGATATTTCTGGAGGATTGCGTCCACCAGATCGCCAATCCGCTTGGGAGAGCCGAGCCCCCCGTGGTTTTTGATGCAGAGTACGATCTCATCGCCGGTTACGTCGAGGATTTCCCGCACCTTCTTCACATAAAATTCATTGGTATGCTCGGGGCCGGTGGAAAAACAGACGCAGGGCTCCAGGATCTTGCCCGCGGCCTGCACCTCTTCAAAAACAGCCTGCATATTGGGCACATGGTTCAGGAAGTCGAACACCCGCCAAACATCAACATACTTGGCAAATTCCTTGACCACAAAACGGATGACATTGGGGGGATAGGGGCGATACCCGAAGAGGTTGATGCCGCGGCACAGGGTCTGGAACATGGTCTTGGGCATCTTTTCCCGCAACAGTTCCAGCTTGAGGAACGGGTCCACCTGCTTCCTTAGGATATCCACATGCACCGAAGCGCCGCCGGTGATCTCCAGGGAGAAATACCCGGCCTCCTCGCGGGAGGGGGCGGCCAGCAGGTCCGTGTGCAGCAGGATCCTGTTCTTGTAATCCGACTGCGACATATCGCGGGCGGTATTGGTGATATAATACCCATCCGCCTGCCGCATAATCTTGAGTACCTCGGTGATACCCATGCCTTGAACAATGCGTTCCATTTCGACTCCTTTTTAAAGAAGGATAAAGGCCCAAGGCACAAGG
>PHAW01000321.1 GCA_002841785.1 Deltaproteobacteria bacterium HGW-Deltaproteobacteria-3
CGGTGGTGTAGGAGATGGCCTGGGAGCCCACCTCGCGGTAGCACTCCTCGTGGTCGCAGACATTATAGATGAACATCTTCTTGGGCTTGCCATCCTTGACCCCCTCCACCTCGCAGCCGATGCAGGTTTTCCCCTTGGTCCGCGGCCCCAGGGAGGCGGGGTCGGGCAGCAGCGCCTTCAGGAACTGCAGGGGGATGATCTCGCGTCCCTCGAACATGACCGGCTCGATCCCGGTCATGCCCACATTCTGCAGCACCTCAAGATGCTTGAGATAGTTGTCGGAAAAGGTCATCCAGAACCGGATCCGCTTGAGCCCCTTGATATTCCTGGCCAGGGATTCCAGTTCCTCGTGGTACATGAGATAGGCGTTCTTGGGGCCGATCACCGGGAAATCGTAGCTCTGCTTGATGGAAAGCGGCTCGGTCTCGACCCAGGAGCCGTTCTCCCAGTACTTGCCCTTGGCCGTGACCTCGCGGATATTGATCTCGGGGTTGAAGTTGGTGGCAAAGGGATGGCCGTGGTCCCCGGCGTTGGCGTCGAGGATGTCCACAGAATGGATCTCGTCGAAATGGTGCTTGGCCGCGTGGGCGCAAAAGACATTGGTGACCCCGGGATCGAAGCCGCTGCCCAAGAGGGCCATGAGCCCCCTTTCCTTGAAGCGGGCCTGGTAATCCCACTGCCATTTGTAGCAAAATTTCGCCTCATCCGGCGGCTCGTAGTTGGCGGTGTCCAGATAATCGACCCCGGTTTCCAGGCAGGCATCCATAATGTGCAGGTCCTGGTAGGGCAGGGCCAGATTGAGCACCAGCTTGGGCTGCACTCTTTTGATCAGGGCCACGGTCTCGGCGACATTGTCGGCATCGACCCGGGCGATCTCGATGTCGCGGCCGGTCCGTTCCTTAACGGATTTCTGGATATTCTCGCAGCGGGAAAGGGTCCGGCTGGCAAGGCAGATCTCGGAGAAAACCTCCGGTACCTGCGCGCATTTGTGAACCACCACACTGCCGACCCCTCCGGCCCCGATTATCAATACCTTGCTCATGAACTCTCTCCTTTCCCTTTGCTCTGCCATGCTTTCGCGCACACCATACAATACAATCGCACCTGAATGGTACTATACCTGAAACCCTTCTTTTTTGCACCTGCCGGGCCGGGGTAGCACCAAAAAAATCGGTCAACCACTCTCCAAAAAAGATTCAGGGAGATGCGACGCACCATGGTTGTTGAAATCGCAGATAAGCGCAGACTTCGACCAGCCGGGATTACAGCAGAAAGCGACCGGCGACGGTTGTCGCTTTATACCCATGTGATTTGCGTCACGGACCTGCAATCTTTTTTCATTTTTGCGAATGCATCCTGGTTGACAAGGCAAAACGGAAGGTGTATATCTTGCCACGACATAAAGAGAAGGGCCGTTAGCTCAACTGGTAGAGCAACTGACTCTTAATGGCCAGCGTGTTCGTCCGCCCCGCCTTTTTTCCATGACCGCTTATCCGCACCCGCCCCGGCGTATTTTTCAAAAAGGCTGATTTTTTTTGCCACGAAACCCACGAACGGGTACAAAAAAACAAACAATCTCCCCCAAACAAACTCGCCACGCCCCAAATCTAAAACTTTCGTGTCTTTCGTGGGTTTCGTGGCAAAAAATTCCGAAACTGCTCCCCTGAGAGGATACTTTGGTAAGAAAAATCATCAATCGCTTCCGTGACAAACTGAAAAAAATCATCGCCGGCCGGGGCAAAGCCAACGACCTTGCCGCCACCCACCCGGTTTCGCCCCTCTCCGAAGAGACGCAACGGACCTCCCGGCGTCGAGGCAAGAAGAAGGATCCCAAGCCTCCCCACATCCCGGAGAGTCTCCGGTCGCAAACAGCGCTCCCCGAGACCGACCCAACCCCCCCCTGGGATGCCTCGCAGTTTCTGGTCCCCAAGGTCGAGGGCAAAATGCGTTTCCACGACCTTGACCTGCCCAGTGAGATCATGCATGCCATCTCTGATCTCGGTTTCTCCTATTGCACCCCCATCCAGGCCCAAACCCTGCCCCACACTCTGACCGGCAAGGATGCCAGCGGCAAAGCCCAGACCGGCACCGGCAAGACCGCTGCCTTCCTGACCACCATCTTCACCCGCTTGCTGCGCACCGCCCCCCCGGGCAAGCGACGGCACGGCTCGCCCCGCGCCCTGATCCTGGCGCCGACCCGCGAGCTGGTCCTCCAGATTGTCGCGGACGCCCGCGAGCTTACCCAGTACTGCAATGTTGTCACGGTGGCGATTTTGGGCGGCATGGACTACCAGAAGCAACAGCGCCAGATCACCGAACAGCAGGTCGACATCATCGTGGCCACCCCGGGCCGGCTGCTGGATTTCAAGCGCCAGCAGTATGTCCACCTCGATCAGGTGGAGATCCTGGTCATCGACGAGGCGGACCGCATGCTGGACATGGGCTTTATCCCCGATGTCCGCCAGATCGTCCACGCCACCCCCAACAAGGACAAACGCCAGACC
>PHAW01000322.1 GCA_002841785.1 Deltaproteobacteria bacterium HGW-Deltaproteobacteria-3
GGGCAAGAAGCGGGTCTACTACCTCTCCCTGGAGTTTCTCATCGGGCGCTCCCTGGGCAACAGCCTCATCAATCTCGGCTTTTATGATGAGATGAAGGAGGTCATGGAGGAGATGGGCTACGATCTTGAGGAGATCAGGGAGGAAGAGGACGACGCCGCCCTCGGCAACGGCGGCCTTGGCCGGTTGGCCGCCTGTTTTCTCGATTCCCTGGCCACCCTGGGCGTTCCGGCCTACGGCTATGGCATCCGGTATGAGTACGGCCTTTTTTTCCAGCGCATCGTCGACGGGTTTCAGGTGGAACATCCTGACAACTGGCTGCGCTACGGCACCCCCTGGGAGTATGAGCGGCCGACGAATCTCTATCCGGTACAGTATTACGGCCGGGTGCAACGGTACCGCAACAACAAGGGCGAGCTGCGCACCGAGTGGATCGAAACGGAAGAGATCATGGCCATGGCCTGTGATGTCCTGGTGCCCGGCTTTAACAACGACAATGTTATCAACATGCGCCTCTGGACGGCCCGGGCTTCCCGGGAGATTGATCTCGGCTCGTTCAACCGGGGCAACTACATCTCGGCCGTGCAGGAGAAGGTGCAGTCGGAAACCATCTCCAAGGTTCTCTATCCCTCGGACGACATCAGGGAGGGTCAGGAACTGCGCCTCAAGCAGCAGTACTTCTTCGTGGCCGCCACCTTCCAGGACATCCTCCGGCGGCACACGAAAAAGCATGATAATTTCGATTCGTTCGCCGACGAGATCGCCGTGCAGCTCAACGATACCCATCCGGCCATCGCCATCCCCGAGTTCATGCGGCTTTTGGTGGACGAGGAATCGGTGCCCTGGGAAAAGGCCTGGCAGATCTGCGTCGGCACCTTTGGCTATACCAACCACACCCTGATGCCCGAGGCCCTGGAAAGCTGGCCCGTGGAGCTGCTGGGCAAGGTGCTGCCGCGGCATCTTGAGATCATCTACGAGATCAACCGCCAGTTCCTCGACGAAGTTGCAGCCCGGTATCCCGGCCGCGACGATCTGCTGCGCGACATGTCCATCATCGAGGAGGGACCGGTAAAAAGGGTGCGCATGGCGTATCTGGCCATCGTGGGCAGCCATTCGGTCAATGGGGTGGCCGAACTGCACACCCATCTCTTGAAGACCCGGCTGTTTAAGAATTTCCACGAGTTTTATCCGGGCCGGTTCAATTGCAAAACCAACGGCATCACCCAGCGGCGCTGGCTGCTCAAATGCAACCCCGGCCTGGCCGGCCTGATCACCGACGAATGGGTCACCAATCTCGATTATCTGCGCAACCTGGAGCCCTATGCCGGCCAGCCCAAGTTTCAGAAAAAATGGGCCAAGGTGAAAACGGAGAACAAAAAACGTTTGGCCGCCCTCATCAAGCAGGAATGCGGGGTGGTGGTCAGCCCCAACTCCTTGTTCGATGTCCAGGTGAAACGGATCCATGAGTACAAGCGGCAACTGCTCAATGTCCTGCATGTCATCACCCTGTACCACCGGATAGCCAATGGGGAGGATACGGACTCTCCTCCGCGGACCATTGTTTTCGGGGGCAAGGCCGCGCCTTCGTATTTCAAGGCAAAACTGATCATCAAGCTGATCACTTCGGTGGCCGAGGTGGTCAACAACGATTCACGGATTGGCGATCGCCTCAAGATGGCGTTCATCCCCAATTACGGCGTCTCGGTCGCGGAAAAGATCTTCCCGGCCTCCGACCTTTCCGAGCAGATCTCCACTGCGGGCACCGAGGCCTCCGGCACCGGCAACATGAAATTTGCTCTCAACGGCGCCTTGACCATCGGCACCCTGGACGGGGCCAACATCGAGATCCGTGAGGAGGTCGGGGCCGAGAATATCTTCATCTTCGGCATGACCACGGAAGAGGTCGAGGAGGCCAAGCGGAACCCGCGCCGCAACGGATTTGACGTGTATCGCGACAACGCCGAGGTGAAACGCACCCTGGACAGCATTGGCAACGGCTATTTCAGCAAGGGCGATACCCACCTGTTTGCTCCGATCGTCGAGGGACTGCTCAATCACAATGATCCCTACCTGCTGCTCCTTGATCTGGAGGATTATCTCCGCTGCCAGAAAGAGGTGGGCGAGCTGTATCGCGATCAACCGAACTGGATCCGCAAGTCCATTCTCAATGTGGCCCGGATGGGTAAATTTTCCAGCGACCGGACCATCCGGGAATATGCCCGCGACATCTGGGGTGTCCCGGTGGACTAAGAGGATTGCGGTGTCCGGCACTGTTCCGCGCTTCCCTGAAATACATTGACTTTTCGCCCTATTGTTGATAGCTAACAGGATGCTAAAAAAAGCCGTATTTCGCTTTTTTGGCATCCTGTTTTGCAATCAGGCGTACAGCACGCGCCGTCGCCGTTTACACCGCTCCCGATACTGGACAATGCCATGAGCCAAGACAATCCATCCTCCCGTTTCCAGGCCAACGGCCTGGCCACCCTCATCGGCAGCCTGCCGGTTGCAGACGCAGGGGAGGCGTTTTCCCTGATCTTCGCGCATACCCCCGACATTCCCCTGTGGCCGCAATTGCCGAGCAACCCCAAGGAAGGGATGCTCAGCCAGTTCAGCGAAGGGATGCCCGGTATTATCGAG
>PHAW01000323.1 GCA_002841785.1 Deltaproteobacteria bacterium HGW-Deltaproteobacteria-3
TCTTTTACGATAATGTGGTGGGGCACGGCGCCATCCTCGACACGGTGGTGAGCGATGTCAACGTGACCTTCGGGGCCAGGGTGCGGATCGGCGAGCCGGGAGCGCCCCAGGCCGAGAAGGTGACGGTGGTAGGCTGGAACAACCATCTGCTGGACGGCATGGTGATCGGCTCCGGCTGCACCCTGCACCCCAATCTGCGCCCGGAGCAGATGGTTGGGGAAATCAAGAACAACGAGGTGGTGCGATGATCCACGGCGACAATACCCTGGTTCTCCTGCTGGCCGGCGGGGTCGGCAGCCGCCTCAATGTCCTGGTGCAGACCAGGGCCAAGCCGGCCGTGCCCTTTGCCGGGTTCTACCGGATCATCGACTTTTCCCTGAGCAACGTGATGAACTCGGGACTCAGCCAGGTCGGGGTGCTCACCCAGTACAAGCCCCTTTCCCTGATGCGCCATCTCGGCACCGGCGAGGCCTGGGATTTCACGGGCCGCACCCGGGGAGTGAAGATCCTCCCACCCCGGACCGGGTTCCAGGATTCCGACTGGTACAAGGGCACCGCCGACGCGGTGCGCCAGAACATCGACTTTATCCGGGCTCACCCTGCCAAGGAGACGGTCATCCTTTCCGGGGACCACATCTACCGCATGGATCTCGACGACATGCTCCGGTTTCATCGCCGGAAGCAGGCGCAGGTGACCATCGCCATGATGGTGGTGCCGCTCTCCGAGATCCACCAGTTCGGCGCTGGCATCACCAATGCGGAGGGGCGCATCGTCGAATGGGAGGAAAAACCCCAAATTCCCCGTACCGATCTCGCCTCCATGGGGATCTATGTGTTCGATACCGAATATCTGCTCCGGCTTCTGGAGGAAGACCGCGACGAGGTGGATTTCGGCATGCACCTCATCCCCAAGGCCATCGAGCGGGACAACGTCTTTGCCTATCCCTTCCACGGGTACTGGCGGGATGTGGGCACGGTGCAGGCGTACTGGGAGGCGAACATGGATCTGCTGAAAACCGATTCCGAGATTTCTCCGCAGGCCTGGTCAATCCGGCCAAACCCCTATGCGGACCGTTTGGTGGTGGACCGTTGCCCTGCACGCTTTGCCTCGGGTTGCGTGGTGGAGGGTTCCCTGATTTCCGCCGGCTGCGTCATAGAGGGCGAGGTGATCAACTCGGTGCTTTCGCCCGGGGTGCGGGTGGGGAAGAACGTGCGGGTCAGGGATTCCATCATTCTGCACGACTGCGTTCTGGAGGAAGGGGCGGTGGTGGATCTGGCCATCCTCGACAAGAGGGTCCGGGTCGGCCAGGGGGCGGTGGTGGGGCAGGGCGAGGACAAGGGTACGCCCAATACGGCCTGTCCCAAGCATCTCTACACCGGGATCACCATGATCGGCAAGGAGGCGGAGGTGCCGCCCCAGGCCGTGATCGGACGCAACTGCGGGGGAGGATTTCCCCTCGCTGCGCATCGCCACCGGGGAAACCATCTGATTTGGCGGGCAAGGCGGGGGCGCACTGCCCCCCCCCTTTGTGCCCGTAGTCTGTCCCTCTTTCCGCGCCCCCTTTTCCGGGGATGCGGCCTCAGCGGCTTGCCGTAGCCTTCTGAATGATTTTGGTGCGGATTTTCAGTTTGGCCAGGCCGAAACGGATGATGTTGTCCGACATCGCTTCGGCCACATCCAGGCTTCTGTTGACCAGGCCGAAAGCCTCCTTTTTGTTGATCCCCATGATCGGTCCATAGTGCAGGAGCAATTCGCCAAGCTCCAGGCTCGAGCCGAAGCAGATGATCCAGGTGAGGCGGTTGCAGAAGGCCGAAACATTAAGGAGATAAATCTGGGAGTCGAACTTGCTCGTCGGCTGGGGCGGATTCTGCCCCATGCTCAGGACGATCTTTTCGGAAAAATTCCAGAAGCGGGCGATTTCCATGCCCAC
>PHAW01000324.1 GCA_002841785.1 Deltaproteobacteria bacterium HGW-Deltaproteobacteria-3
CCGGGAAGGGGGTGCCGTGGAAGCGGTCGATCCGGAAGATAAACCCCAGCCAGTCTTCCCCGTGCGGTCCGAAGCCGGGCCAGTTGATGGTCCCGCGCAGCAGGATTTCCTCGCAGCCGATCCCGGCTTCTTCCTTGATCTCTCTCTTGATGCAGGCGAGGACATCCTCGTCGGGCCGCATTTTGCCGCCCAGGCCGTTGTACTTGCCCAAATGGGCGTCAGTCGGGCGGGCATTGCGGTGGACAAGAAGGGTCTGGGTCCGGTCCGGAGAAAGAATGTAGCCAAGGGTGCCGATGATGGGGGTGTAGGGCATGTCCGTCCTGTTGTCGGGGAGAGCTGGAAGGTTGAGAAAAATATTTGTTTCTTTCAAAATTCGTTCTGATTCTATACCATGATTTCAGGCAGGGAAAGAACCGCGGATCAGTGATGGCTGTCCGCGGTTCTCGGCTTAAAGTATAGAGGCGAAAATGGCAATCCTTATTGTTGATGACATCCCGGTAAACCTGATGCTGCTCGAGGAGATGCTCCGGCAGGAGGGGTATGCGGATATTTACTGTGTCAGGAGCGGTCAGGAAGCCCTGGAAATGCTTGCGGCCACGGAAAAGGGTGCGGTCGGGGAGAAAAGAGTCGATCTCATCCTCATGGATGTCATGATGCCGGGCATGGATGGCATAGAAACCTGTAGGCGGATAAAGGCGCAGGATGGGCTGCGGGATATTCCGGTGATCATGGTCACGGTTCGCGATGATGATGAGGCGCTGGCCCAGGCCTTCGCCATGGGAGCGACCGACTATATCATCAAGCCGGTAAAGGAGATTGAGCTGCTGGCCCGGGTTCGCGCCGCCCTGAAGCTGAAGCATGAAACCGACCGGCGCAAGGCGCGGGAGCTGGAGCTGGTCGAGCTTACCACGCAACTCGATATGCTGAACCGCCGCCTGATGCACATGGTGCCGAGAGACAGCCTCACCGAGGTGGGCAATCGTCGTTATTTTGATGAAATCCTGGGCAGGGAATGGAATCGGGCCCGGCGGGAGGTGGTTCCTCTTTCTCTGTTCATGGTGGGGCTCGATGATTTTAAACGATGTAACGAAATCCATGGCCGGGACAAGGGCGATGAATGGCTGCGCAAGGTGGCTGATGCCCTGAGTTGTGTTCTCAAACGGGCGGGGGACACCGTGATCCGCTATGGCGAGGAGGAGTTTGCCGCCATTCTGCCCAATACACCAAATGGTGGCGCCCTGACCGTGGTCCACGAGTTTATGGCGCATATGGCCGCCTTGGGCTGCAGGGACGGCGTCGCGCAAACAGCCGGGGAAGCCCTGACGCTGAGCGTTGGCCTTGCAACCGCCGAGCCGTGTCGAGGCTCGGATATGCAGGGGCTGATAGCTGCCGCGGAGGGAGCGCTCTATCTGGCCAAGGGGGACGGGGGCAACCGGATCTCATGATGAAAGAGTGCAGCCTGCATGATTTTATGGAAGAACTGAAGCCCTGGCTCGACACGAATCACATCCGCAGCGCCGAGTTGAGCGGCGGGAATCAGTTGACCCTCTATTTCCTGGATGGGATGAAGAATGTGTACCGGATTGATGATTGCAACGAGAGCCAGATCCGGGCCATTGTCAGCGATCTGAAGAAAAAAGGAATAGCGGTAAAGGAATAATTTCCTTAAGGTAACCCCCCGGCTTTTCCGGGGGTAATGTAACTTTCGAGCCTGATTTGGATCGGGGATTCCGCGTATTCCTGATCCCGGGGCATAACTCTGAATATGCGGCAGGGGCAGCATCGGGCAAGCTTTTCGTGGGCCATGATCTGGTGGGGGATGACTGAGAAAACGCCGGCGGAGATGCAGAAGCAGTTTATCATTCTTGAAAACGCGGTGGAAAACACCAACGAGGCTTTTGTCACCATTGATGAAAGCTCCACGGTGATTTTTTTCAACCGGGCGGCGGAGAGGATGTTCGGGTATGACCGGACCGAGATTGTCGGTCACGATCTGGGGGAAATTCTCACCACCATGTGCAGGGCCGGACATGAGCAGGCCGTGGCCCGGTATGTCGGCACCGGGCAGGCAACCTTGATCGGGCATGAGACGGAACTGGTGGTGGCCCGTAAAAACGGGGAAACCTTTCCCGCCAC
>PHAW01000325.1 GCA_002841785.1 Deltaproteobacteria bacterium HGW-Deltaproteobacteria-3
TTTCTCTCCATCGGCTATTCCACCTGCCACTGGTGCCATGTCATGGCCCATGAATCCTTTGAAAACCCGGAGACAGCGCGGATTCTCAACAAGGATTTCGTCTGCGTCAAGGTGGACCGGGAGGAGCGGCCCGACCTTGACCAGATTTACATGGCGGCGGTGCAGGCGTTGACCGGGCATGGCGGCTGGCCCATGTCGGTGTTTCTCACCCCCGATCTGCAGCCCTTTTACGGGGGCACCTATTTCCCGCCCGAGGGAAGGCACGGACTGCCGGGCTTTGCCGAGGTTCTTGCGGCGGTGCATGATGCCTGGGGCAACCGGCCTGAAAAAATTCTTGAGTCGGCGGCCAATATTACCGCGCATCTCCGCCGGAAGGCCGAGGACGGCCGCACGGAAAAAATCGATCCGGCGGCGTGCGCCAAGGCTTTCCGGCAGCTCGCCGCGGAGTACGATGCCGAGTTCGGCGGCTTCGGCCGGGCGCCCAAGTTCCCCCGGCCCGCGGTCTTCAATTTTTTGCTGCGCCATGGCGCGCGCACCGGTGAGTCCCGGGCCGCGGACATGACCTATGTCACCCTGCGCAAGATGGCGGCGGGCGGGATGTACGACCATCTCGGCGGCGGGTTTCACCGCTATTCGGTGGATGCACAGTGGCGGGTGCCCCATTTTGAAAAGATGCTCTACGACCAGGCCCAATTGGCGATCAGCTACATCGAGGCCTTCCAGTTGGGGCAGAATCCTTTTTATGCCAATGTCGCCCAGGATATTCTCGAGTATGTCCTGCGCGAGATGACCAGCCCGGAGGGCGGATTTTATTCGGCGGAGGATGCCGACAGCATCCAGGCGGGAAACCCCGAGGTGCATGGCGAGGGCTTGTTTTATCTCTGGACCGGAGAGGAGATTCTCGCCGTTCTCGGCAAGGAGCATGGCGAGATCTTCTCCTTCCATTACGGCGTGCTTGCGGCGGGCAACGCGCTTGACGATCCCCATGCCGAATTCGCCGGAAAGAATATCCTCCATGTCGCCCATCCCCTTGCCGAGACCGCACTCCGTTTCCGCATCCCGGAGGAGGAGCTGTCCCGCCTGTTGGAACGCAGCCGGGAAAAACTGTTCGCGGTGCGGGCGCAACGGCCAAGGCCGCATCTCGACGACAAGATCATCACGTCCTGGAATGGGCACATGATCAGCGCCCTTGCCCGGGCGGCCCAGGTGCTGGGCGAGAAGCGCTACCTTGCCGCGGCGGAGCGGGCCGCAACTTTTATCCGGGCCAGACTGTATGACCCGGATTCCCGCACGCTTTCCCGGCGCTACCGGGATGGGGAGAGTGGCCTTGCCGGACAGCTCGACGACTATGCCTTTCTGGTCAACGGTCTTCTCGACCTCTATGAGGCATCCTTCGATATCGCTTGGCTGCAAATGGCCATGGCCTTGACGGAAACCTCCGGCCCGGAGGGTTCCGTGCTGGTCCGCCTCAAGGGTGATTATGACGGGGCCGAGCCCACGGGCAATTCAATGAGCGCTCTCAATCTCCTCCGGCTTGGCTGGATAACCGGCAATGCAGCGTGGCTCAAGCGGGCCGGCGCGACCATCGAGGCCTTTGGCGGGCGGCTGAACGAGTATCCCTCCATCCTGCCGCAGATGCTGGTGGCCCATGATATGCGGGAGAATAAGCCCCGGCAGTTCCTGGTTGCCGGCAAGCTCGATCGGCCCGATACCGAGATCATGCTCGCCATGATCCGCAAACGCTTTTTGCCCGGCAAGATCGTCTTGCTGGCCGACGGGGGGGAAGATCATTTTCTCAGGCAATACCAGCCGGTTTTGGCGGATCTTGATCCCCGGGGAAATAAAAGCACGGTGTATATCTGTGAAAATTTCAACTGCCAACTGCCAATCTCCGATGTGGCCGAATTGGCAAAAAGGCTTGATGCCATGGAATACACGCCGTAATCCTGCCGGAACCGCAGAACGAGGAAATAACTCCGCCCCCGTGCCCAAGGGATTTTCTCCGGTTCGGCAACCCTGCGAAAATCCTTCTGTTTTTCTTGACTTTTTTTTAGGCTCGCGCCTAATAATGGTGTAGGATATGAGTCAGATGCCCTTTTGCCAGGGCTTTCACCACGGATGAACAGGGTGCGCCGTTTTTTTTGATGTTTGAACGAGACTTGACAGGAAAATTATGAAGGCTGAATATCTGAATCCTTTTGTGCATGCCACCAAAAATGTTCTGGAGACCATGGCCCAGACCAAATTGACCGGGCAGAAGCCGTATCTCAAGGAAGGCGTGTCCACCTACGGCGACGTGACCGGCATTATCGGCATGGCCTCCGAGAGTGTCGAA
>PHAW01000326.1 GCA_002841785.1 Deltaproteobacteria bacterium HGW-Deltaproteobacteria-3
GTGATCCTGCTTTTTGACGGCGACCAGGCCGGACTCAAAGCCGCCATGCGCTCGGTTCCGCTTTTCTTGAGCGAACAGGTCACGGCCAGAATCTCCGTGCTGCCCGAAACCCATGATCCGGACACCTTTGTCCGCGAGTTTGGCCGGGAGGGGTTGCACAAACACCTGAAAAGCGCCATGCCCCTGCCGGAGTTTGTTTTTGACAAGCTCGTCGCCCAATACGGCTCGAGCGTGGCGGGCAAGGCCCAGATCGTTGCGGAACTGCAGGAGTTGATCAAGGCCATAGGCGATCAACATCTCCAGCGCACCCTTTTTGTCTCGCATTTCGCCAAAAAACTGGACCTCCCCCCGCAGCAGCTCCTTGCGGGGGTCATTCTCCCCCAGCCAGCCACCACCCAGGCAGCAAAACCCGCGGTCGCCCAGGGCAAGGGCGAGGCCCAGCTTCCCATGAAGCAGCGCCAGCTCCTTGAATTCCTGGTGGCCTACCCGGAACATCTGTCCGCCTTTCTGGAGGCCGGCCTGGAAGAGATCATCATGAACCAGTTCGGCCTGGCCATTCTCCATCTGCTCAAGAGGCAAACGGACTTTTCCGGCGGACCTGAACAGCTCCTTGAGCTTGCCACCGGCCCGGAACGTTCTTTCATCTCCAGACTGCTCATCTCCACGCCCTCGCATCCTGAAGAGATGCGCGAGCAGATGGCCCGGGAAATGCTGCGCTGGCTCTCCTCAACCAGCCTGAAGGCAAAAAAGGAACGGCTTATGAAGCAGATAAGCGAAGCCCAGCACGCCCGGAATGAGCAGCTCCTGATGGAGCTGATGACCCAAAAAATTCAGATGGACGAGGCCCTGCATTCATAGGGCCCGTACTCGTTTTCGACAGCTTTTGTATAAGTTAAAGAGGTGGGGCGAATTAACTTAGGAGGGTAAAAAAGCTATGGCGAGGCATGAGAAATCAACCAAACAACCAGGGATAACCGCGGCCAAGGAAATGGCAAGCGTCCTGCTGGCAGACGAAGTTTTACTTGAAAGCGTGGAGGAAGAGGAAAACGGCTGGTCCGTTGAACGCCCGAATAATCTGACCGCCATTTTTGATCTGGACCTGGACACCGAGGCCGATCTGGAGGAAAGCCTGCATCCGGTGGACCAGGAGGATGACAGCCCCGGCGAAGGGCTGATCACCAAGGCCCGCGATCTTTCCGGCAACCAACTGGATCCGGTCAAGGCATATCTCCAGGAAATGGGTTCCGTCGGCCTGCTTTCCTCGGAGGCGGAAACCGAGATCGCCAAGAAAATCGAAGACGGGGAAAAACTGATCCAGGATACCCTCCTGACCGCGCCGCTGGCCATTGAATACCTGCGCGAGGTGGCGGACAAGATGCTGGCCGGGAAACGGAGCATCGCCGATATCCTGCGCGGCCTGGATGAAACAAACA
>PHAW01000327.1 GCA_002841785.1 Deltaproteobacteria bacterium HGW-Deltaproteobacteria-3
CGGCGCGGTATCCGTAATAAAGGATGGCAAAAAGATCGCCGAGATCACCGAGCCGGGTGAGTATTTCGGCGAGATGAGCGCCATTTCCGGGGAGCCCCGTTCCGCCTCCATCACCTCCAAGGGACGCTCCAAGATAAAGCGTTTTCCCGGCGACAAGCTCCATGAAGTTATTCAAAAATATCCCGATGTGGCCAACCATCTTTTTAAGACCGTGGTCAACCGCTTGAGCCAGGCGAACAATATCATTGTCAAACTGGCAAGCGATCGGGCAAAAAAGCCGGAATGATAGGGCGATAATTTCCTTTCCCGCCATCTCCCCTGCAATTATTCCTTTCTCCTCGTTTTTTTCTTCTAATTTCCGCCGGAAAATGTATAGTACAGGGCTTTTTACAAGTATATCTACCTATTGAAATGTCGTGTTAAATTGGGTAGTTTTGTCAGCTCTGATCCCATTTTTGTCCTTGCCGGGGCCGTCTTTTTTTGAGGGTGTTTGGCCGGGAGGCGGGGCAGCGGCTGTTTTCCGGCGCTATACGCATTGAAAGTGATATCTATAACTTTTTGATATAAGGAGATAATGAATGAGTGCCAAGATTATCAGCGGGACCGAAGTTGCCAAAGCCATTCGTGAAGAGTTGAAGACCGAGGTCACCGAGCTTAAGGAAAAGCATGCGGTTGTTCCCGGTCTCGTGACGATCCTGGTGGGGGAAGACCCGGCCTCTCAATCTTATGTGAGCGCCAAGAACAAAACCGCCCACGCCCTTGGCATTCATTCCGAGCAGATAACCCTGCCCGCCGACACCAGCGAGCAGGATCTGCTGGCCACGGTGGAGAAATACAACAAAGACAAGAACATTCACGGCATCCTTGTGCAGTTGCCCCTGCCCAAGCATATCAATGAGACCAATGTGCTGTATGCCATTGATCCGGCCAAGGATGTGGATGGCTTCCATCCGGTGAACGTGGGCAAGATGGTGCTGGGCGAGGATTGCTTTCTGCCCTGCACGCCCCACGGTATCCTTGAGCTCCTGACCCGCAGCGGCGTGGAGACCAGCGGTGCCGAGGTGGTGATTATCGGGCGCAGCAACATCGTCGGCAAGCCCATCGCGAACCTGATGCTTCAGAAACGCAAGGCAGGCAACGCCACGATCACCCTCTGCCATACCCGCACCAAGGACATGGCCGCCCATTGCAAGCGGGCCGATATCATCATCGCTGCGGTCGGCGTGCCCAAGATGGTGACCGCGGACATGGTGAAGGACGGGGTGGTGGTAATCGATGTCGGTGTGAACCGCATCGGCAAGACCGCGGACGGCAAGGCCATTCTTGCAGGCGATGTGGATTTTGATGCGGTAAAGGAAAAAGCCTCGTATATTACCCCTGTTCCGGGCGGGGTCGGACCCATGACCATCACCATGCTGATGAAGAAT
>PHAW01000328.1 GCA_002841785.1 Deltaproteobacteria bacterium HGW-Deltaproteobacteria-3
CTTGCTGGTCCGCCGGACCTCGTCATAGATTTCCTGGGAAGCGCCCACGGCCCCGCCGGGGCTGTCGATCCGCAACACAATGCCCTTGATCTTGGGCTCCTCCCGAAAGGCCACCAGATTCGCGAGAATCTCCTCGGATTCGAGGATAACGCCCTTGACCTCAATGACTCCGAGCCCCTCCTTCAGGAAGAGCTCGGACTTGGACGGACCGGTGAGGCGGGTAACAAAAAAGGTTATTCCGCCCCAGAAGAACAGCATGATACCTCCCAGGATCAATAATCCCGTGAGAACCGGATGCCTGTGGCGGAATAACCCTTGTGACATGACAAACTCTGAATAAAAAGTTAGAGCCGAAACGAAACAACCTGCACACTCTTGCTCTTTCGCCTCGGCTCCTTTATGCCGACGGTGGACAACGACCCGGGCCCTGGCTACTCCTGAGCCTTATTGTCCATCTCTTCCTTCAACAGGTCGCCGATGGTGGACGGGCCGCCGCTCTTGGCCTGCTTCTGCTTGAACTCCTCGTAGTTGCCTTCGCCGGAGTCATCGGTCAGCGCCTTGATGGAGAGGCCGATCTTCCGGTCCTTGGCGGAAACGTTGATCACCTTGGCTTCCACGGAATCACCGGCATTGTACAGACCAACCGGAGTGGCAACCTTGTCCTTGCTGATCTCGGAAACATGGATCAACCCTTCGATGCCTTCTTCCACTTCCACGAAGATGCCGAATTCGGTGACATTGGTGATCTTGCCCTGCACGGTGGTACCCACCGAATATTTCTCAATGGCTGCCTGCCAGGGATCCGGCTCCAACTGCTTGACGCCGAGGGAGAACCGCTCGTTCTCGCGGTCGATTTTCAGCACCACGGCCTGGATGGTTTCACCCTTGGCGTATTTCTCGGAAGGATGCTTGATCCGCTCGGTCCAGGAGAGATCGGAGACATGGATCAGGCCGTCGATGCCTTCCTCGATGCCGATGAAAACGCCGAAGTCGGTGATGTTCTTGATCTTGCCTTCGATGATGGAGCCCACCGGATAGTTCTCGCTGACCAGATCCCAAGGATTGGGCTGCAACTGCTTCATGCCGAGGGAGATGCGCTTGGCATCCACATCGATGTTGAGGATGACCACCTCGGCCGCCTCGCCAACCCCGACAATCTTGGACGGATGCCGGGTCTTCTTGGACCAGGACATCTCGGAAACATGGATCAAGCCCTCAACGCCTTCTTCCAGCTCGGCGAACACGCCGTAGTCGGTGATGGAGACCACCTTACCAGTAGCCTTGGCGCCGATGGGGTACCGTTCCTGCACGGTGGCCCAGGGATCTTCCTTGAGCTGCTTGACGCCAAGGGAAACCTTGTCGTTCTCGCGGTCGTACTTGAGGATCTTGACCTGGATATCCTCGCCCACCTTGAACAGC
>PHAW01000076.1 GCA_002841785.1 Deltaproteobacteria bacterium HGW-Deltaproteobacteria-3
AAAATGGCGGCGGTTGACGCCAAGGGAGAGCCGGCCAGCAAGGTGATCATCTACCGGGACGAGGCCGAAAGCATTTGCGATGCCTGCAAGCAGGACAACGGGCCGTTTTCCAGGGTGGTAACCCAGTTCATCCACTGGCAGGAACCCATGCCCGACGGCGCCACGCGAATGAAGATCGAAGCCAAGGTTCTCGGCACCTATACCAGCCACTGAACCGGCGGGCGGCACACGGCACAGGCTATTTGCCGCACAGCCCCAGGTATTTCCCTTTGGTTTTCACGGTCTGCCTGATGGATTGCCCCTGGCCCTCGGTTGTCATGGTCATGGTGCTGTCCATGACCGCGCCGCTGTAAGTGGCAACCCCGTTTCCAGTCATCTTCATGCCTCCGTCGTTGCAAACGGTGCTCCATTTGACCGTATTGCCCCTGCGTTCCATCTTGGTGGTCTTGCACTTGGCGTCGTTTTTCTGCTCGGAGGAAGCAGGCACCAGATCTTCCTTGGTGATACACTTCACCACCGTCGAATGCATGGTATTTCCCCGGGTGGAAACGGAAATCCCCGGAGGAAGCGCCACGCCGGGGGGCAGCGCGGGCATCTGCGGCATGCCTTCCATCTGCATCTCCGAAGTGAACTCCCACTTTCCTTCGCGAATATCATCCGCTGCCTCTGCCGTCCCCGCCAAAACCAATGTTGCCGACACCACCATAAGAACCATCCGTACGCCCTGATTCATCCGTACTCCTCCTGTTTTTTTTCACAAAAAAACCACCGGTTTCACGATACTGTGCAAGCATGGCTGGGATCACACCGCTTGTCAACGCAGGAGACACCTGTCTCAAGCCATGGCCGCATGATACTCCCGCGCCCTGGCCACCAGGGACGGAGCCCAAGACGGAGTACCCAGGGCGTGAATGTGGGTATACAAGGCCAACACATTCTTGAACACCAAGCCATCCCGGCCACCGGCAAACCCCACCCCCCGCTCCATCCGCAGGGCAAGCTGAGCGACCTCCCCGTTCCACTCCTCCACCCGGCTATACCGGAATTCATGCCCTTTGATCTCGGTCCCCTGCGGATAATAAGGGTTTTCCCCCTCCGCCTTCAGCACGGTATAGCCATGGGCCTGGGGTTTTTTCCTCAGACCGAATCGCACCGGAAAAACTCCCACCAGGGGAAAAAGCTCGTCACCAAGCACCATGCTTTCGCCGAGATAGATCAAGCCGCCACACTCGGCATAAATGGGCAGGCCGTCCTCGGCAGCTCTTTTCAGTGAATTCCGGAAGGAGAGATTGGCGGAAAGCGCACCGGCGCTGGTTTCCGGAAAGCCCCCCCCGATGTAAAGAGCATCAAGATCGGGCAGTTCCGGCGCGGTCAGGGCGTTGATCTCCACCAGCTCGGCGCCGCAACGGACCAGCGCCTCCAGGTTTTCCGCATAGTAGAACTGAAACGCCGCATCCTTGAGGATGCCGATCCGCACCGGCTCCTCCGCCCCCCGCAACTCCGGGCGCCCCGCGTCCGGCTCGCCGGCGCAGGGCGCCATCATCTTTTCTATCCCGGCAAGATCCAGATGCCGGGCAGCCTTTTCGGCCAGAGCCTGCACCGCCGCCTCGGCGCCCGCATGCTCCGGACAGGGGGTAATCCCCAGATGTCGCTGCGGAAAGGCATCCTCCTCCGGTATAGTGCTCCACCGCCTGCCGGACAATGGCCTCATGCCGGGACGTGCCCACCCGGTTTAAAATCACCCCGCCGATCCGCACCTCCGGATCAAAGCGCTGGCAGCCCAGAATCATGGCCGCCATGGTGCGGGTGGTCTTGGTGCAGTCAACCACCAGCAGCACCGGCAACCCCAGAGTCTTGGCGAGCTCCGCCGTGCTGAAGGTTCCTGCACCATCGACCCCGTCATAGAGGCCCCGGTTGCCCTCGATGATGACCAGTTCCCGCCCGTGGACGTGACGACGGAACGATCGGTCGAGCGCTTCCGGACTCATGAGGTAGGGGTCCAGATTGTAGCAGGGATATCCTCCAGCCAGGGCCAGCCAGCCGGCATCAATATAGTCCGGCCCTTTCTTGAAAGGCGCGACCTGTCGCCCCTGCCCGGAAAAGGCCGCGGCCAGACCCACCGCGATCACGCTTTTTCCCGAACCTCCGCCCAGACCGGCCACCACCAACCCTTGTGCTGAACATCCTTTCTCCGCGGACAAGCCCATCCCTCCCGTAATCGTCATCTTCCGGCACTTCGCACCCTGCCCATCCAGCGCACAGAAAACCATCTGGGGCCGCGGCTGTCAAGCGGTTGCGCCGGCCGGGCCGGGCAACACCCGAAACCGGCAAAGATTTTGACGAAGTTTTCAGCATATGGTAACTTGGCCCACTTGCACACCGGCTCCGCCATGCTTATATATATCGCACTTCGGCTGTTTGCCGGTGCTTTCCGGAACAAGCCTTTTTCCTGCAACACCATCTGCTTTCCCTCGAAGGTTACAAAGCGGATTCAGGAGCCGTTACGGAATACACATCGCCGTTAGCACTGCTGTTTTTTTTGAATATTGCCATGCTGCTGTTCCACCATTAAACGACATGGCTATTGTGTGCTAACTGCTTACGATTTTCAACCATTTTGAAGGATGAGGATACCCCATGTCTGCCCAACAGGAAGATCTGACCAAGATAATTGCAGAACTCGAACAGAAATGCGTTGAACTCCCGGACAATATCGTGGCCCACCACCATCTGGCCCTGGTGTATCGCAAGGCAGGAAGAACCGCCGAGGCCATGCGGTCGCTGGAAAGATGCCTGAAGATCGACCCCCACGCCGTAGAGGCCCTCATCAACATCGGGGCCATGCATTTTGAACAGGGCGAACTGGACAAGGCGCTGGCTGCAAACCAGGCGGCGGTGCAGGTCAATCCGTCCCTGGCCCAGCCCCACAACAACATCGGCCTTATCTTGCAGCAAAAAGGCGAAAGCGGCAAGGCCATCGAGGCCTATACCTTGGCCACGATGAACGATCCCAAAATGCACATGGCCTGGATCAACCTGGCCTCGGCCCAGGTCATGGCCGGCAATTTCGCGCTGGCGGTCAAGGCCGCCAAGGAAGCGGTCAAGCTGGAACCGGACTTCCCCATGGCCCACAACAATCTCGCCGTGGCCCTCTATTACAATAAGGATTTCCAGGCTGCCAAAAAATCGCTCGCCAAGGCAAAGGATCTTGGCTATGCAGTTGACCCGCGCCTGGTCGAGGCCATCGAGAACGAGCTGTAATCATGGCAAAAGAGGCACAGATAAAACTCAGGCCCTGGTGCCCGTTCTGCGGCCAGGATGTGGGCCGCCCCAAGGAACCGGCGCAGCGGAAAATGGATGAATTCACCGTGGGCGAATGCCAGTGCGGCGCAACATACACCTGCGACCCCACCGGTTTCAATGTGGGAGCGGCCATGGTCGAGGCCATAGTTCATGCCTGCGATGACAACTGGGATCTCGCGTGGGAACTGCTCCCCGACGAGGACTACCTCACGGGACGGATCGACAATTACGACGAGCAGAACCATCAGGTCTACGAAACCAAGAATGTCGACGGTCGCAAGGTGGCGGGGGTCCTCTATTTTGTCCGCCTCAACCGGGAGCTGGCAGCACTTGCCAACCGGCTTCACACCGACAAGAATGCCAAGGACAGCGCCCTGCTCAAGGAAGATCCTGCAAGCGATCTCCCGGCCATGGAGCCGGCCCGTGATCCCAAGCGCAAGAAGAAGCGGGCCGACAAGGGGGCAGTCACCCGAATGATGGCGGAACAGGATATCGACGGCCTGGTTGACATGGCCTTCGACGATCTCAAAACCCTGCGTTTCATCCAGCGATTGCTCTATGACCCGGACGAGGGAACACGCTGGCAATGCGCCCATATTCTGGGCCAGGTCTGCCGGCGGCTCTCCACCCGGAAACCAGGGGCGGTGAGCGACCTGCTGCACCGGCTCTACGAGGCCTGTTCCGATTCCGCTGCCACCCACTGGGGGCTGCTGGAATCCATCGGCTCAATTATTGCGGCGCGGGCCGACATCTACGGCGGCTTTACCAGGCATTTGCTCATGCATCGCGGCGCTCCCTCCAGCAGGGTTCAGGTGCTGTGGGCCTTTGGGACCATCGCGGAAAAACGGCCGGACATTGTCCGCGCCACTCCCTTTTACAGCCTTTTCCCCTTTGTCAGCCACCCGGAAGCAATCACCCGGGGCCATGCCGTCCGGCTCTTCGGCCGGATCGCCGCCACCGAAGTGGAAAGCGAAATTGAAAAACTCACCGGCGACCATGCCGGACTAACCATTTACGAGCAGGGGCAACCCGTGCATACCACCGTGGCGGAACTTGCCAGGGAAGCACTCGCCCGGCTGCACACAGCAAAAGAGCCCAAAAATGACTGAACAGCAAAAACAGGAAGAGAAAGAAAAAAGCCAAGCCCAGCTCGATTACGAGGCTGGCCAGGAATTCCTCAAGAATCTTGAGCCTGCCCAGGCGGCCAACGCCTTTCACAATGCGCTCATCGCCTTTGAACTCGAAGGCAATGAGATCGGCGTTGCCAATGCGGCCGACAAACTGGGAGACATCTGCGCCGCCCGCGGCGATGTGGCAATGGCCATGACCCATTATGACCGGACCTACGCCATCTGCCAGAAGCACTCGGACCGCTTCAGCCTTTTTTCCATCGAAAAGAAAAAGGCCAAGCTCATGTACGACGCCAAGGACTACGAGCAAGCGATCCGCTTGTATTCAGAGGTCCTTGATGAATACGGCGCCCTGCGAAACCCCCAGGGTTCGGTGGATACCCTGGAGATTCTGGCGGAGATCTATCTGGCCAAGGGGAATACAGAGAGGGCTGCGGACGCATACCGGACCGTGGCGGCAATCCACAAGAGCTTCAAGCACAGCCGACATGCGGAAAAATTCCTGGAAAAAGCGGCTCAGATAGAAAAGGGATAACATAAGACAAAAGGGGCAAGGATATTCTTTTTCTTTGCCAGTAGCTGTTAGCCTGCAAGATCGAGAATCACCGCGGCAATGGGCCAGCGTCTTGCACCCTTGTCTTCGCCTGCCAACTGGACGGAAAGCTCGTAGAGCACCTGTTGCAGAGAGGCGAGATTGACCGTGGGGTAGGACGTCCCCGGCTCGAAGCCGGAAAGACCGCAGACATGTCCCTTGCCGTCAATCACGGTTGGGATGCCATACGTCCGGCAGTTCACCGGACGTGCTTCATAGCAGCGACAGAGGCCGTGCTCATCCAGAAGGGGACACCTGATCCGGGCCACGGCCGGATCGAGGCGGGAAGCCATGGCGTGTTCCCAGGCCTGCAGGGATTCTTGCGCCGCCCCCCGTATCTGTTCCCGCACCGGTGGGGTCAGCCGCTGGAAATGCTCCAGAAGATTGACCGCCTCAACACAGGAGACATCAAAAACAGCGTGGCAGCAATCCGAGCACCCCTTGCCGCAGGCAACTGCTTCGGGGTGAGTCTGCTGCACGGTTGTAAACGCTTGGTCAATGGCGGCAAAAAGAGTATTCAAATCGTTACGCATGGCCGGACTCACTCTCCAGAAAGCTCCCCCAAACACCTTCCCTGTTCAGGGGATCCCGCAAAAGATCAAAAAAAAATGCAGAGGAAATCCTCTGCATTTTTCATAACAACGCCTGAAAAACTTAAAACTAGCGATGCTCTTCGTCCTTGGCCCGGCCCTTTGCAGCGTACATGGTGGTGCTGCCGCTGGACCAGAAGTCCATCTTGCCTTCCTTAACCAGATCGTTGGCCGCGTTCTTCACATCACGGGGACCGGCTTCTGGGTCACAGGCATAAAAATCCTTAACATAGAGCTGGGCCTTGGGACCATTCAGCGCTTTTTCAAGGATAGCTGCTTTCAACTCGTCTTTGCTTAATGCCATGGTACTTACTCCTTTCAATAAGGTTTACGCAAGCACATCATCAATCAACAGAACAAGGCCAGTAGTTCAAGGAACCCGAGAACTACTGACCCTGATTCTAGTAAAGACCGTTCACGTTACTTGATATGGCTGGTGAACTTGAACTGGGTAGTGGTTCTCCAGGTATCGTACGCCAAGCGGTAATCGTCAACAGACTTGATGGTGAACGGGATACCGGTCTTTTCGAAGAATTTCTCCCAACCGATCCGGGCAGCCCACTCGCCAACGCGCTCGTACTTACGGGCGTCCTTGGCGTAGGTCTCAAGAATGTTCTTCACTGCGGCAACGGTTTCCGGCCAGCGAGGCGGGGTGTTGGGCAGGAAGGGAATAACCAGCTTGGAGAACATCGGCATGGACCGGGAATTGGAAACCTTGCCACCAACCAGAATAGCGATGCCGTCACCATCCGGATCAGCCAAAGGCATTGCCGGACACATGGTGTAGCAGTTACCGCAGAACATGCAGCGATCGGCGTTTACCTTAACGGACTTGATGTCCTCGCCGGCGCTGTTCTTGACGGTGGCGGGCTTTACCGCGCCCAGAGGACAGGAGGAGATGGCCAGGGGCAGCTCGCACAGACCGGTGATCGCATCGTGGTCGATCATCGGCGGTTTCCGATGCACGCCGAGGATGGCGATGTCGGAAGCGTGTACAGCGCCGCACATGTTCAGGCAGCAAGCCAAAGCAACACGAACCTGTGCCGGCAGCTTGTGGCTGGTGAAGTAGTCGAACAACTCGTCCATAACCGCCTTCACAACGCCGGAAGCGTCGGTAGCCGGGGTATGGCAGTGTATCCAGCCCTGGGTGTGTACGCAGTTGCTGACGGAAGCACCGGTACCGCCAACAGGGAACTTGTTGCCACGCCCCTTCAGTTCGTCCAGCAAAGGCTGAACCTTGGCTTTGGCGTCTACCATGAACTCAACATTGTTCCGGGTGGTCCAACGGACGAAACCATCACAATGGGCATCGGCAATGTCGCAGATCTCGCGGATAAGCTCGATACTGATAAGACGAGCGCAACCAACGCGGACGGTGTAGCACTCATCGCCGCTCTCGCCCTTGTGCATCAAAACGCCGGGCTGCAGGATCTCATGGTACAGCCATTTACCGTAGTTCTTTTTGACTACCGGCGGGAAAAACTGCTCATAATGTGGGGGACCGATGTCTGTGATTCTGTCGGCCATCGGATTCTCTGGATCGTAACCCATGATAACTCCTCCTTATATCGTAAGATCAAATAAGTTCAATGTAATATCAGCAACAGCCACGCACCTTACTGGGCGTTACGCTTGCGGAATTCCTTAACATCACGCTCAAAGCCGCCCTCGACCTCGTCTTCCTGCCAGAAGACATAGGGGTTGGAGCGGGGCTCTTTCACGTGCTGCGGAGTAGGCGTAACTTCCATAACCTTCAGGAAGGTGGGCAGACCGACACGCATGATGGTCTCACCAACGCGCTCACGGTTTTTACCGACTTCCATCCACCAATCCCAGATCTTCTCGATAACCTCAACGACTTCAGCAAACTCGCCGTCTTCGTTCTTTTTAACTTCGATAAAGGGAATGGTCATGGTGGCGAACTGGGCGCCGTCAAGAATCGGGGCCTTGGCGCCGACACAGATGGTCGCGCCCTGCTTGGCACCGGGACGCAGTGCGCGGGGCATTACGTTGATGCAATGCATGCAGCGGGTGCATTCGGAGTTGTCGATCTTGAGGGTATCGCCTTCCATCCACATACATTCGGTGGGGCACAGGTCAAGAACCTCTTTTTTGATGTCGAATTTGCCCCAATCCTTGCCGGAGTGCGCGCCGGCGTTGGGAATGAACTCGCCCTTGATGTAACCCTGAACCGCGGCCTGATCGATGCGGATATCGTCACGCCAGGTGCCGATAACAGCAAAATCGGAACGGGCGATGGCGGCAACGCAGTCGTTGGGGCAACCGGAGAATTTAAATTTGAACTTGTAGGGGAATGCGGGACGATGGATTTCGTCCTGGTAGTGCATGGTCAGGGTATGGCAGAGATCCTGGGTGTCGTAGCAACCCCACTCGCAACGGGCGCGGCCAAGGCAGCATTCCGGAGTACGCAGGTTGGAGCCGGAACCGCCGAGATCCTGATTCAGATTGTGGGTCAGTTCGTAGAACAGGGGCTCCAGGTTCGGGGTGGTGGTGCCGAGCAGAACCAGGTCGCCGGTGGAGCCGTGCATGTTGGTCATACCGGAACCGTATTTCTCCCAGAGGTTGCAGATGTCGCGAAGTTTCGCGCTGCTGTAGAACTTACTGGAAGGCTGGTTCAAACGGACGGTGTGAAAGTGGGCCACGCCGGGGAACCTCTCCGGCACGTCGGAATAACGGCCGACAATACCGCCGCCGTAACCGAAAACACCAACGATGCCGCCGTGTTTCCAATGGGTAATCTTGTCCCTGAAAGACAGCTCAAGCTGACCCAGAATATCAAAACATTCGGGCTTTTTCTCTGCCTGACGCTTCAGGTCAGTGACGAAACTCGGCCACGGGCCTTTTTCGAGCTCGTCCAACAAAGGCGTATCATGCTTCGGCATTGTCGATTCCTCCCTTACTAAGGTAATTTAAATAGGTTTCCAATAAATAAACAGTTCGCCCCGCACCATATTTCCCACTCGCAGCACTGGAGGGGCTTTCGAGGCAGGGCGATTGTGACTCCATGTAAAATCTGAACAGTGATTCAGTCAGAGGACCATAGCCAGTGCATAGCCAGTGCCGCACTCTTTGTCAATAAAAAATGACAGGCTCCCGCCCCTGTTTTCATCTCCGCGTTTCCCTGCCGATTATCCTCAGCCCAGAGGGGTTGCCGGCCCGGTTTCCCCAAAAAATAGAGCATCACCATCCTCCTCTTTTGTCCGGTTTTTTTCTTCTGCCAGGACAGTCGCAGGAAGGTGTTTATCTCCTCTTTTTTTTCCTGTACAGTACAGGCACTCTTTAGGGACCATTGGTCATCCTGACGAAACCAAGGCTATTGTGTTACAAAAGCTACCCCACGAGGAAGCTCCTGTGCCGAGACCAAAGAAAATACGCCATTGCGAAGGAAGGAAATGCGGCAAAGCGTTCAAACCCGCCCGGACACCCTTGACGGAATTGACCCACATCCCCCTGCTCCAGGATGAGCTGGAAACCTTGCGGCTCTGCGACTTGCAGGGGTTGACCCAGGAGCAGGCCGGAGCCAGCATGGGAATTTCACGGGGAACGGTGCAAAGAATCCTGACCTCGGCCCGGAGCAAGGTAGCCCGAGCGCTGGTCGAAGGCGCCGCCCTCATCATCGAAGACAGCCCCCTCCTCGAGGAAGAACTACCGGGATGAAATCAGTGCCCCTCGCCATGACAGTTGCCCTGACCCTGGCAGGCTTGGGTGGGCTCCATCAGGATCAGCTTGTTTTCGAGCATGCCGGAAACAACCTCGGCCACCGTTTCAAAGGCATGACGGGCGGCGAAGTAAACGTCAATACCAACCTGGGCAAACCCCTGTAGCGGCCTTGCCCCCATGCCCGCCACGAGAATGGCCTGCACGCCATGCCCCTTGAGCATGGCCACCGGTTCCATGCAGCCACCGGCGCCATGCGCGACGCTGGCAACCGTTTCCACCCCGACGATGTTGCCGTTTTCCAGATCGACCAGGGTGAACAGGTCACAATGCCCGAAGTGCTCGGAACGTCCGCCCTCAAGTCCGCCAGGGTTGTTTGACGGCACTGCTATCCTTTTCTTGTCCATGGTATTTCTCCTCTCGTTTAGACAACGTGTTTGATTGTTAATTCGCACTGGGCGCGGGCCCGAAAATCCTGTCACTGAATTTCACATACCAGGCCGCGGACTGCACCTGGATAATATAGG
>PHAW01000077.1 GCA_002841785.1 Deltaproteobacteria bacterium HGW-Deltaproteobacteria-3
TCCTTGGCAATCATGATGGCGGCGATGAGCTGCGGGACATAGAGCTTTGTTTCCGAATGGATATACTGGCTCTTGGCGATCTCCCAGAAATCTTCGGTGTCGGACTGCTTCATGGCCCGTTTGATCCGTCCTTCTCCGGCATTGTATGCAGCCACAGCCAGATGCCACGAATCAAACTGCTTGTAGAGGTTCGAGAGATAGGCGACCGCCGCCTTGGTCGATTTGACCGGATCCCGCCGTTCGTCAACATAGTTGTTGACCGTCAGGCCATAGCTTTTGCCGGTGGCTTGCATGAACTGCCAGGTGCCCACCGCGCTGGCATGGGACGAAACCGTGGGGTTGAAGCCGCTTTCAATCATGGGAAGGTAGGCAAGATCCTCGGGCAGTCCGGCCAGGGAAAGCTCTTTTTTTATCATGGGCAGATAGCGGGACGAGCGGGCGAGCCATTTGGCAAAGGTCTTGCGATGACGGTTCTGAAAAAAATCCAGGTAATATTCCACCTGGTTATTCATGGCGAGGGGGAAATCGTAGGGTTCCGCCTCTTCCTCCGCGTCGAGCAAGGGAAGCATATCCCAGGCGCTGAGTTGTGACAGCTCCCGTATTTCCGGGCTTACAGCAAGGTTGAGCGCGTGAGGGTCCGCTATCGCCTGGGGTGATTTTTCCTCCGGCGGGGGAGAATTTTCCTGTTTTTCGCGGCTGGGCATGGTTTCCACTGCGCCCATGGCAGGTCCGGGATGCTCCAGCGGCGCACAGGCGGTGAAGACCCCCAGAACCAGGACGGCAACGGTCAGGATGAGAAAATGTCTGGGCCAGGGAGGAAGTGTGACCCTGAAAATCCGTGAATGGGTATGCAAGCCGTATTTCCCTGCGTGGTAAATTTTCAGGCGTCAACCATCCTGGCATGCCTGGGGGAAAATCATCGAGTGGCTCGTGCAGACTGGTCAAAAGAGTGCTGGGTTTTCCCAGCGGGATACTCTTGCACTATACCAATAATAACGCTCCGCCACTTTTACAGGACAACCTCCCTTCCTGCAATGGAAAAACACGGCATTGCCCTGGGTTAAGTGTGTAATTTTGAATTATTCAGGGTGGTTGCGCCAGTTTCACTGGAGAGTTGTTGGGCGGGGCAGCCGGTTGTCCGGCAGGGTTCTTCATAACGGCATGATAAAAAAACTTGTTTTTCTACTACTACTACTACTACTACTACTACTACAGAAAGAGTAAGCGTTTGCCGTGCGCGGGCAACGGGGAGCCAAGAACAGGAACTATTTCGATAGGAGGCGTGATAATGAATTGGAGTGGCATGACTATTGGCAAGAGGATATCCCTGGGTTTCGGCAGTATCATTTTGGTTATGGTGGCTGGTTTGGTTGTTATCTCGCTAATTATTGGCCATGTTCGTTCCCAGATAGGGACGGTCAAAAAGGAAAGCACTGACAGCTATACAATAACCGTGGAAATCCTCGGCGTTCAGAGGGATGTGATACAGGTACAGCAATGGCTGACGGATATTTCCGCGACACGGGGGCTTGATGGCTTGGGCGATGGCTTTGCCGAGGCGGAGAAAAGCAGAAAATCTTTTCTGGCCAGAATTGACAGAATCAAAGCCCATTATACGGAGGGGAATGAACAAGAGGCGCTTGCCAAGCTCGCCAAGGTGTCCAGTGAATTTGAAACGTATTACACGACTGGACGCGCCATGGCGCAGGCATATGTGAGCGGCGGTCCGTCAGAGGGGAACAAGATGATGGCCGGGTTTGACAACGCATCCGCCTCCATGAACGGGGCGCTTAATCCCCTGATCGAGGAGCAGGGTTTGGCTGGAAAGAAAGCGCTTGAGTTGATTGAGGCTCTTTTAGATATATTGCGCACAGGGATGCTCCTCGGCAGCGTGTTCATGATATTGGTCGGCTTTTTGCTCTCAATTTTTATAGGCAGAGGAATAGTCAACATAGTGCGTCACGCCAGTACCGAGATCGATGAATGCGCTAATCAGGTTGCTGCGGCGGCGGGGCAGGTCTCCTCCTCGAGCCAGACCCTGGCGGAAGGCGCTTCAGAGCAAGCGGCGGCGGTGGAAGAAACTTCCGCCTCGCTGGAAGAGGTCGGGGCCATGATCAAACAGGATGCCGACAACGCCCGGCAGGCGGACGTGCTGATGAAGGAGGCGAGCCAGGTTATCCAGAGCGCCGATGAATCGATGAAAAAGCTCACTGCCTCCATGGATGAGATTTCCGCCGCCAGCAGTGAAACCCAGAAGATCGTGAAAACCATCGATGAGATCGCTTTTCAGACCAACCTGCTGGCTCTAAACGCTGCGGTAGAGGCAGCCAGGGCCGGTGAGGCCGGGGCCGGATTCGCGGTGGTGGCTGACGAGGTTCGTAATCTGGCCATGCGGGCGGCGGAGGCGGCGAAGAGCACCTCCAACCTCATCGAGGGCACGGTGCAGAAGATCACCACCGGCAACGCCTTGGTCAACGAAACCAGCGATTCGTTCTATGTTGCCTCCCAATCCACCACCCGGATCGGCACGATCATCAGCGAAATGGCCGGGGCGGCAAGTCAACAGGCCGATGCCATCATCCAGGTGATCAAGGCCATCCACGAGATCGACGCAGTGACGCAGAGCAATGCGGCGGCTACGGAAGAATCCGCCTCTGCCTCCGAAGAGTTGAACGGCCAGGCGGAAATGATGAAGAGCTCTGTGGGGCATCTGCTGGAAATGGCGGGCGGCGTGGCAGAGCCGCGGGAAACGATGCATACCGCCAAGCTGCGGCGGCCCGCGACTGCAGGGTTTGCCAGCCCCAGAAAGGCTTTCCCCCCGACGAGAAAGGCCCTGCCTCCAGTGGTGAAGAAGCGCGCCAATCCTTGAAGCAAGGGGGCAAGACCGGAGGAAGTCATTCCCATGGGAAATGACTTCGAGGATTTTTAGGAGCCGTTACGAAATAACCTCTGCTTTCCTGGCTGTTTTGTTACGGCCCCTTATGCCGTTTTTGCCATCCAGATAACGACATTATTTGGGTGCAACGGCTTAAGGGAAATCCGGGAGGTTATCTTGTCCCCTTCGCTCTCTGTGCATAAAGACAGGTAGGGCATACGAGTGCGCCATGGACACCATCGCTGGCGCGGCAAGAAAAAACTTGCAATATTCATTGATGTTTGCGCAGGATGGAAGCATAATATGACACTGTCTCCCTGCTTCCTGGGGGAGCGGGCGCTGTTTCCTGTGGGTAGCTGCTTTTTTTCGTTTTGCAAGGAGTGCATGTATGGCAGATGGTCATAAACCATTGTCGGATATTCTCGATGAAATGGCCTTGAAGATTCTGATGATTGAACCGGGTGACCTTTCTATTGTAGGAGAGTTGCTTGACCTGATAGAACTGTTGTTGCCAGGGCGCGCAGCCGCCGATACGCCGGTGGTTATTCAGCGAATGGCCGCCGCGTTCAAGGGCGCCCTTGAAAAATTTATCATGGGCGAGCTGGCCGACTCCGCGGAAAACTATGAGTATCTCGGTCAGTGCATAACCGAGATGCAGGAATCTGCCCGGAAAGAAGGGCATCCCGGCGAAAATATTCTTGTCCGATTTTGCGACAATATGAAAAAAATCGGCCTTGCCGTGGATCCCTCCTCGCTTTTGGGCGGCACCGCCGCGGCTTTTGCAGGGCAGGGTGATGAGGAAGATGGGCTTCAGGCCGAGGACGAATGCCTTGCCGCCGCACCGCCGCTCGATTCCGGTTCGGCGCAACCCTCCGGGGGGGCAGGGCAGGAGTCG
This sequence comes from Deltaproteobacteria bacterium HGW-Deltaproteobacteria-3, assembly GCA_002841785.1. Lineage (GTDB taxonomy): Bacteria > Desulfobacterota > Desulfobulbia > Desulfobulbales > Desulfurivibrionaceae > Thiovibrio. The sequence continues at coordinate 3,771 of PHAW01000077.1, forward strand.
ATCCCCGACTTCCTGCAGGACACGGACCTGCTTGCCGGGTTCATCGAGGAGGCCTTTGAACATCTTGAATCCATCGAAGTCAACGTGCTGGAGTTGGAACAGAGCCCGGACGACATGGAGATTATCAATAATATCTTCCGGCCGTTCCATACGATTAAGGGTGTCTCCGGCTTTCTCAACCTGAAAACCATCAACAGGCTTGCCCATGCCACGGAAAATCTGCTGGATGATGTGCGCAATGGAAAGCGGCCCATGGATTCCGCGGTTATCGACATCGTCCTGACCGTTGGCGACGCGCTGAAATCCATGGTTGAAGACATCAAGAATGTCCTGCAGAACGGGCCGGCCAATTACAAGGATACCGATATCCGCAGCTTTTTGGCGAGCATTACCCAACTGCAGGAGGGAGGGGCTGAAGCCCCGCCGGTTGAACCGGATTCTGCTCCAGAGCCGGTTTCCCGGCCGGAGGTTTTCGACGCCGAGGAAGAGGCTGAACTGCTGGCAGTCGAGGAGGCAGCAGCCCCTGTTGCTCCGGCCAGGCCGGTCGTTGCCAGGGCCGCGCAGCCTGCCTCCGCCCCGAGAGCCGAGCCCCCGGCGAGTCCCGCCGCCCGTGCTTCTGCTGATTCGGGCCCGAAAAAAATCGGTGCCTCCATCAAGGTGGACGTGGAAAAACTCGATGCCTTGGTGAATGCAGTGGGAGAGCTGGTGATCATGCAATCGCTGGTTCGGCAGAACAAGCTCGTTTCCCGGATCGCCGATCCCAAGCTCACCAAGGATTTTTCCCAACTGACCCGGATCACCTCCGAGCTGCAGCGCACGGCCATGTCCATGCGCATGGTTCCCATCAAGCAAACCTTTGATAAAATGATTCGCCTGGTCCGGGATCTTTCCAAAAAATCAGGGAAAAAGGTTGACCTGATCATGGAAGGCGCCGACACCGAGATTGACCGCAACATGGTGGATTCGATCTATGACCCGCTTGTCCACATGATGCGAAACTCCGTGGACCATGGCATTTCTCCCCCGGCCGACCGGGCGCAGTTCGGCAAGCCGGAAACCGGCACCGTGTATCTCCGCGCCTACCAGAAGGGCGGTAGCATGATGATCGAGATCGAGGACGATGGCGAGGGCCTCAACACCAAGAAAATCAGGAAAAAAGCCATTGAGCGCGGTTTGATCAGCGAATCCGATGCCCTGTCTGATTTTGAATTGAACAACCTTATTTTTCTTCCAGGCTTCTCCACGGCGGACAAGATTACCGATGTTTCCGGCCGCGGGGTGGGCATGGATGTGGTGAAAAAAGCAGTGGAAAAGCTGCGGGGCAAGGTGGAGGTCCAAAGCCAGTCGGGCAAGGGCTCCCTCTTCGTGATCCGTCTGCCCTTGACCCTTGCGATCATCGACGGTATCATTGTCCGGGTCGGCAGCGAACGGTATATCATTCCGACCATTGCCATTCAGGAGTCCATGCATCCCGAGGAAAAAAACTACAGCACCGTGCACGGAAGAGGAGAGAACCTCCTGGTACGGGGCGATTTGGTGCCCATTATCAGGTTGTATGAAATTTTTGGCGTAGCCTCTACCTATACCGACCCCTGTGATGCCATTGTCGTGGTGGTGGAGAACGAGGGGAGGCGTCGCGCCTTGATGGTTGATGAACTTCTGGGCAAGGAAGAGGTGGTCATCAAGAACCTCGGAGGCCTTGATGTGCCCGGCGTTGCCGGCGGGACCATTCTTGGAGACGGCAGGGTTGGTCTTATCCTTGACCTGGCTGGAGTTATGGCCAGTAAGGCGGATTGAGTTGTTTTGCAACCAGGCGGAATTGGGGAATGTTTTCATCCCCAGGGGGTGAGCAATCGCCCTGTGGGTCTTTCATGAAAAAGGAGGATGTTGATGGAAGCAGCAAGCGTAGCGCAGAATTTAGGTCCCGGGGCCGAGCTGGCCGGGAAATATCTCACCTTTTCCTTGGGAAACGAGGATTACGGGGTGGGAATTCTCAGCGTCAGGGAGATCATCGGGGTCATGGAAATTACGGCTGTGCCGCATACCCCGGCGTATATCAAGGGGGTTATCAATCTGCGGGGCAAGGTCATTCCGGTGCTGGACCTGCGTCTCAAATTCAATATGAACCACAAGGAATATGACGAGAGAACCTGCATTATCGTGGTCGAGGTGCAGGGGCAAACCGCTCCGGTGCAAGTGGGCATGGTTGTGGACTCTGTTTCGGAAGTTTTGAATATCGCCGCTGCTGAAATAGAGCCTCCGCCCTCCCTGGGCTCTTCGTCGGAAACCGAAAATATTCTGGGCATGGCGAAAGTCAAAGGCGAGGTCAAGATCCTGCTCGATGTGGACAGGGTTGTTGGCGAAGGGCTTTTGCAGCAGTTCGCCGCCCAGTAATCGCATTACAGCGAGCAAGCTTTCCGAAAAGGTGTTTGCGTTGCCTGTGGGGGGCGGGCAGAACCAGTGGGGCTTGGCTGTGGGGATTGTTTTGCGGTAAACAAACCTAAGTCGCAGGCCGAGAAAGAGTTGTATCTGATTGCAGAGGGGAAGTGAATTTTCTGCAAGGATAACAGGGGAGCGGCTTTGTGGTATTGAACAGTGACGGACCAAGCAATATTCGTTATCAGCAGCTCAACGACGGGTTGTTTCAGAAATTCAGCGATCTGGTGTATGAGAAAACCGGGATTTTTCTGAAGCCGGAAAAAAAGGAGCTGCTGAATGCCCGCCTCGGCAAGCGGCTGCGCGCCACCGGAATAACCTCGTTTAAGCAATATTATGAGTATGTCATCAATGACAGATCCGGAGATGAGCTTGTTCATCTCATTGACAGCGTTTCCACCAATTTCACCTCTTTTTTCCGGGAAAATTCCCATTTCGAGATATTGAGCTCCACGGTCTTGCCTGCTTTTGTCAAGGAGGGGCGAGGAAAAAACAAGGAGATTCTTCTGTGGTCCTCCGCCAGTTCTTCAGGGGAGGAACCATACACCATGGCCATGGTGGTGGAGGACTTTGTCAGCCGCCATCCGGGGATGCGCTATCGCATCATGGCCACGGACATCTCCACCCGGGTTTTGGCCCAGGCGAAGCGAGGCGTGTATGCCGATGAAAGAGTGACCAAGGTGCCCAAGCCATTCTTGAAAAAATATTTCCAGAAAGGGGTGGGAAACTCCGATGGCTATGTGAAGGTGAAGGATGAGCTCCAGAGGATGGTGCACTTTGACCGGTTCAATCTCATGGGCGATTTTCCTTGGCGTGCGGCCATTGATGTCATTTTCTGCCGAAACGTCATGATCTATTTCAA
>PHAW01000078.1 GCA_002841785.1 Deltaproteobacteria bacterium HGW-Deltaproteobacteria-3
ATCTTGCGCAGCGGCTCCTGCAGGTCGTGGGAGGCCACATAGGCGAAATGCTCCAGCTCCTTGTTGCTCCGCTCCAGGGATTCGGCGTAATGCTTCAGCACCGCCTGGGCCTGGCGCAGCTCGGTAATATCCCGGAAGATGGTGTACAGGTATTGGTGCTCGCCCAGGGTCACGATCTGCACCGACACCGCTACGTTTCTGATCTCTCCAGACTTGGTCCGGTGCTCGGTTTCAAAATCGTCACGGCCACGCCGCTTGATTGCTTCGATGTGGGCTTGGATCTCCTCGGGTTGCTCCCGGCTCTCATACTCCGACACCGTAAGCTCGGCGAACTCTTCCCGGCTGTAGCCCAACTGCCGGTGGGCCATCTCGTTGAACTCAACGGCCTTGCCCGATTCCATGTCAAAGAGCAGAATACCATCCGGTGATTCATTGAAGATGGTGCGATACCGTTGTTCCGCCTCAGAGAGCATGGTCTCCGCCCGCTTGCGCTTGACCATCTCCCAGGTGCTGCGCATGTAGAGGATGAGCTGCCGGATATCATCGGCGTCATAGGGCTCTTCCTTATTGCCGACCCCGAGAACCGCGACGATCTTCTCCCCATCGAAGATGGGGACACTCAGGTGACGCAACAGGGGAAAATGGCCTTCGGGCAACCCCTTCTTGTTTGCCAGATTCGGGTAATCGTTATGCACCACCGGCTGCCGCTGCCGCACGCAATCGGCCCATATTCCAGCCTCCTGCAACGGGTAATGCGGGGTCTTCTCCGTCTTGCATGAATCCACGACCGCCTCGGACCATTGAAAGAGCCGCAGGGTTTGCTGGTCCTCGTTGAAAAAATGCAGATAGCCTACCTTGCTGCGGGCCAGCCGCACCGCCTCCTCCAGGGCATAGCGGATCAATTCATCCTCTGCCTCGAACTCCCTCCGGCTGAGGGCGAGAAGCACCGCCAGCCGCTCTTCATTGAGCCTCAACTCCGCATTGGCGTGCGACAGATCGCCGGTTCGTTCCGCCACGCGCTGCTCCAGCTCAAGGTTCAGACGGTGCAGGGAATCGGTGCTCTCCTGAAGGCGTTGCGCCATGTTGTCGAAGCCCAGGGAGAGGATGCCCAGCTCATCCTCGGCCGAACTATTGATGCGGCGCCCGAGATCGCCGCCGCTGATCGCGGCAAAGGCCTCGCTTAAAATCCTCACCGGCACCGTAAAGGCGCGGATGACCAGAAAGGAGATGACCAGCATGAGGATGGCGATCCCCCCGACCACCAGGATGCTTGCCAGCTCGATCTTCTTGGAAAGGGCGATGGCCCGGTCGTGACTCAACTCGTGGAGCGTGTTTGCCGCCGGGCTGGCCACCGCCAATTCTTGCAGGATCCGGGCCGTAATTCGTTCATGGAAACCCTTGCCCTGTTCGCTTTGCCTGACCCCTTGGCCAATGGTGGGATGGGGGCCGTACTGCTCAAAGAGGAATCCGATGTTTTTCGACGCGCGCCGGATCCGCTCCATCAGCTCTTTTTCCTCGGCCGTATCAAAGAGCGCACCCTTCTCCTCCAACTGTTTGCCCAGAACAGCATATTTCTCCACCCACTGCACATGGGCCCGCTCTTCATAATAGACATGATGCTCATAGGTCAGAATGGCCAGCTCGCCCTGGGTAGCTCCGATCTCCTCGGCGATAATGGCCTTGTGGTTGGCGCGATCCACCTCATTGGTGGCCACCAGGAAGAGCGCGGTCAAACCCAGCAGCAGGACCACCGGGATAACGCCGATCAGGATGAGTTTATACCGGATCTTCACTGTATCCTCTCAACGCTTGGTGACCGAAACCGCATCCGGCTTGATGGCGCGCAGATACTCCGGAAAAACAAAGTGCAGGTAATTGGGCATGCTTGCGGGCGCAGGTGATCCGCCCCGCTCCATCTGCCAGCGGTACTGATCCTCCAGATAAACAAAGAGGGGATTGTTCAGGGCCACCCTGATGGTGGAGCGGGCCCAGATCTCTTCCGTCTCCCGAACGGAGAGGGAGGATCCCTTGGCCACCAGCCCCATGGCCGCCGCGGGTTCGCTCCTTGCGTACTGCTCGGCCCGGACCAGGGCCTTCAATACCCTGGGCGTCGCCTGGAGGTTGAGAGGGATATCGAGCCGGGTGGTGAGGATGGCATGGATGGTGTTGAGCCCCGGCTCGGCAAAAACCACCCCCCTGTCGCCAAGGCTTCTGGCTGCGGCATTGACCATTTTGTTGGTCATGGAAAACCCGTCGATCTGACCTGCGTCCAGGGCGGGCTGGAGTTTGTCCGTATCCATGAACACCTGCTCAACCTCGTTTTGCGCCAAGTGATGCTTCATCATGAACAGATCGAGGAAAATATGGCCGAAAACCCCTTTTTTCATCCCGATCCGCTTGCCCTTCAGATCCTGGGGCGTGGCGATGCCGCGATCGCGGCGGGCGATGATCCTGGCGGCGTCATCGTCGGACAACACGGTGGCCAGGATGGCGAAGGGGGTGACCTGGGGATCGGCCAGGACAATGGGCGGCGCCCCGCTCACGGCAAAGTTGCACTCCCCTTTGAGCATGCCGTCAAAGGCGAGCTTGCCGTCGAGGTCCTTCAGCGTCACCGTGACCCCCTCCTCGCTGAAATAACCCTGATCAAGGGCAATGCGGGGCAGGATATCGGTGACGCTGCCATGGCAGAGGGTCACGGCAAGGGGCGCAACCCCCACCCCCGGGGGAGCTGGTTCATCCCCCTGCTTGCAGCCCACGGCCAGGAGCAAGAGCGCCAGGATTGCGGCGGCTGTCCGGCTGCGCGATGCACCCGGGCCGCGATGCCCGAAATAATAACGCATGATTGGCCTCCTATTTCTCAAGCCTGACGCCATCCGGTTGCACTGTCCGTAATGGCTCGGGGGAAATCATGGCGAGGAAGTTGGGAACAGGAGACCGACCATTCCCCGCGAGAACGTCCATCCACCGCGCCGTCTCCTCCAAGCCCATCAGCATGGCATGATCCAGGGTCAACCGGTACTGATAGCCCTCAAGGAGCTGCTTGATCTCCAAAGAAGACACCTTCCTGCCGTGGCTGGCTTGGGCAATGGCCAGTGTTTCCTCGGGCCTGTCGCGGATAAACTCCTCGGCCTTGGCCAGGGCGCGGAGAAACCGCACCGCCACTTCGGGCCGTTTTTCAAGCAACTTGGTGGTCGCCACAAGCAGATAATAATTGCGGTACAACCCAGGCTCCTCCAGAAGCACCGCATTGCCCTGCAACGCTTCTTGGGCTTGACTGACGACCTTGTTGGTCATGGAAACGGCATCGATCTTGCCGGAGGTCAGCGCCCCCAGCAACTCGTCTGATTTCATGAAAACCATGGCGACATCCCTGGACGCCAGGCCATGTTTTTCAAGAAACAACTCCAGAAAATAATGGGGCGCTGTTCCCTTGGCCGTGCCGATCCTTTTGCCGCGCAGATCCTCCGGTTTGGTAACACCATGGTCGGCCCGGGCGACGATGCGATTCAGATTATCCGAGTTTTGCAGGGCTCCGAGCAGACGAAAATCATCCCGTTTCCTTACATATTCGACAACCGGCGGCTCGGCGGCGGTGGCAAGGTCGCATTCACCTCTGAACATCCGCTCCAACGCCTCCTTGCCCATGATGGCCTCCCGGACCGAAACCGCCAGCCCCTGCCCGGCGAAAAAGCCCTGTTTTTCCGCCACCACCACGGGCAGCAGGGCTGTCGAGGAACGGCAGAGCGCAACCGGCTCCAGCGCCATGGGCGCCCCCGTGGGTGATTCCTCTTGACGTTGCTTGCAGCCGACAACCAGCAAAACGGAAAGCACCACCAGCAAGGCAAGCAACAGCTTTCCCCCTGGCCAATCCACTCCAGCCGCGCCTTTTTTCTTCCCCTCAAGGCAATCGGGCATATGGATCCTCCTTCCCTTGCCGCGTATCGGCGCAAACCACCCTGTTTCTGCCGCTGTTTTTCGCCCGGTAGAGCGCCGCATCCGCCTCGCCAATCAAGGCGGCCAGCGAACGGTCACCATCCCTGGTCCACGACACCCCCAGACTCACGGTAACCCCGGTCTCTTCCTGGATTTTAACCCTGATCCTCTCCGCCACCGCCAATGTTGCGGTAAACTCCGTATCCGAGAGCAGGATCAGAAACTCCTCCCCGCCATAGCGCGCCACAAGGCTGGTCTCCCGCACCTCGTTTTTCATGGTCTTGGCCACCGCCACCAGGAGCTGGTCCCCGGCGCCGTGACCGTGGGTGTCGTTGTAGCGCTTGAAATGGTCGAGATCGAGCATGATGATGGCAAAGGGGGCGCCGTGGCGTCGGGCCCGGGCAAGATTGCCTTCGGCGACGATATCCAGATGCCGCCGGTTGGCCAGCCCGGTAAGCGGGTCATGGAGAGCCAATTGCCTGGTTTCTTCGTAGAGCCTGGCGTTTTCAATGGCAATGCCGATCTGCTCGCCGACGGAGAGCAGCATCTTCCGCTCGCTTTCTGTAACCGTTATGCCCGGCACGGTATCAAGACAGAGCACACCGGCAACCCGTTCCCGGGATTTGAGGGGAATGGCGATGTGGCCGTGGGACTCCATCCCGGCATAGCTGAGGGTGTGCCGCCGGTCCTGGAAAACTTCGGCGGAGACGATCATCTCCCCGCGCTCCACCACCAGGCCGCAGAGACAATCGCCGACCCGCAACTGCTGGTGCGCCTCGATGAATGCCGGAGAATGGCCAAGTTCATAGGCAAGCTTCAGGGAACCGTCGTCCTCGGCGGTCAGGATGGCGCCCTGCCGTTTGAGACCGAGGATCTCCAGGCCGGTAACCGTATCGATGATCTCGGCGAGAAGCTCCCGCATGTCGATGCAGCGGCTCACCGTGGAGGAAACATGGAACAGCACGGCCAGCTCGCTGTTGCTCCGGCGCAGGGCATCCTCGATGCGTTTACGCTCGATGGCATACCGGAGGGTGCGGGCAAGGGCAAACCCATCGACATGCCCCTTGACGCAATAATCCTGCACCCCCTCCTGCACGATCTTGAGGGCCAGCTCCTCATCCCGCTGGCCGCTCATCACCACGATGGGCGTGCCGGGCGCCGCCTGGCGCACCGCCTTGACCAGCTCCATGCCCTGGCCGTCCGGCAACGAAAGGTCGAGAAGAATCGCGCCAAAACACGCAACCCGGAGCTGATCCATGGCCTTGGCCACCCGGTCGACATGGGTCACGGCAAAGAGCGGCGCCTTGAGGCCGGAAAGCATCTCCTCGACAAGCAGGGCGTCCCCGACATCATCCTCGACCAGGAGAATGCGTATTTCCGAAGAGGTATTATCCATGGACGATTGACCGGAATTTGAAATTCAGGGAAAGGTCTGCCTATATGCTCAGGAAAATACCCGCCGAAGTCAACGAAAAAACTCGCCCGACGACACCCTAACCTACACCTGCAGGTCAACAATAACGGGCAAATGGTCGCTGGCCACCTTGGAGAGCCGCATCCGGCAGCGCTTGCCGCCCAGCACGGTGAGAGGCCCCCGGCAAAACACCTTGTCCAGTCCGGTGGAAGGAGAAAAGGAGGGATAGGTCAGGATGGCATTCTGATAGCCGGCGCCATGATTGGTCGCGCAGACAAAGCCCAGCGCCTCGGTGAACAGCGGCGCCAGCCGTGTCCACCAGTCGTTGAAATCACCGGCCACCACGCAGGGAGCATCAGCGCCGATGCTGGTGAACTCCAGGCTTCGCACCAAACGCCCCACCTGCTGGGGGCGCTCCTTGAAAGAAAGCCCCAGATGCAGATTGAACACCGGCAACAGCGGGAAGGCTGCTTCGGAAGGCAATTCCAGCTCGGTGAACAGGCAGCCTCTGGCCTTGCGGCCATCGAGGGTCAGATCAATATTGCGCTCACGGGCGATGGGATAACGACTCAGGGTGGCGTTGCCGTACATCCCTTTACGCAACTGGACATTCAGCCCCACCGCGAAGTAGGGATAATTGCAGCTCTCGGCCAGTTCCCGGGCCAGATTCAATTCCCGCGAACGGGGCGCTCCCACATCCACCTCCTGCAACAAAACGATATCGGCATCGTAATGGGCCAGGATCTTGACGATGCGCTCCGGGCGAAACCGCCGGTCAACGCCGATAGCCCGGTGAATGTTGTAGGAAAGAATCCGCAAATCCATGGCTAAGGCTCCAGACCTGATTAAACAGGAATCAGTGCGTTAACGAAGTTATTTTCTGCCCAAAAAGCGCAGAAACCAACTTCTGATGAACTCGCAAAGAAGAAGAAATGCCACAGGTCCGCAACACAACTTCAACGAGTTACAAAGCGATAACCGTTGTAATCGCGGCTTTTTGCGATTTCAACAACGTCTAACTTACTAAAAAACAGTAGGGGTCGCGCGCGGTGAAGACATCGAGGCCGAAGCCGTGGCTGACGGCGAGGCATCCTCCGCAGGCGGGCCGCAGGCGGCAGTCCCGGCAGGCCAGGCACCCGGCCCGGTATTTCCGGGCCGCCGGCCCATCATAGATCTCCGCCAGGGATTGACGGAAGATGTTGCCGATGAGCGAGGGAAATTTCCGGCAACCATGCACTTCGCCATCGGGCAGCAAGGAAACGAAATTAAAGGCCGCGCCGCAGCCGAATCCGGCGCACCCTCCCAGCAGAGGTTCCCCTTTTTCGGCACGGAGCAGATTGAAAAGATTATCCTTGAGCCCCATGTCCGGGTTCTTTTGGGCCGCGGCCACATAGCGTTCCAGAAATCCACGGTACTCGGCAACCGGAACCGACTCCAGCAGGGAACCCTCGCCGACCATGGCCAGCCGGTTAAAAACAAAAAGGTCGACCCTGTCGCGGAGCAGCTCGGCCAGGGGGAGAACCTGCTCCATGTTGCCCCGGGTCAGGGTGAGCATCACCATGGAATAGATATCCAGTTCGCGCAAAAGCTCAAGAAACTTGAGAACCCTGGCAAAATAGCCCTTGCCCCGGATAAAGTCGTTATGCTCGGCCAAGCCCTCAAGGCTTACCTGATAGAAGACCGGTTTCCGGATGGCCAGCAGGGGCAGGAGATGCTCTTAGGAAATGGGGATACAGCAAGGGATTGCCGCCGGAAAAACTCACCTGCCCCCGCACATGGCGGCTCTGGCAGAAGGCCAGTAAATCATCGAGCACCGCAAGGCCGCGGGCCAGGGGCAAGGGGGCGCGGTCGCTCCGGTCGTAACAATGCTTGCAGTGCAGATCGCAGACCTGGGTGATGTGCCATTGCAGGGTGAAAACCCCGGCGCTCAGAAAGCGGGGCTCCACCGCCGCGGTGAGGGGAAAGCTCTCCGCCTCCCTCCGGATGCGCGAGGGGGGGGCAAGGAGAATCCCCTTGTCCGTTGCCCGCTCAAGCGCCGCCAGAACGGCCCCGACCGGCAGCTCCCCAAGGGCCGCGGCCTGACGGGGCTCAATCCCTTCGGCAACCAGCTTCAGGGCCAGCAGATCCTCTTGCGCGGCCGCCTGCGCCCGGGGTGTTCCCGTTGCCGGATCGCGCCAGACCAGGATCATCTCCGGATGCGGGCCGGGCTCCCCTCCATCCTCCCCGAGCAGAGCGGGCAAAACGCTCCAGGAGGAATGAAGCAGTTGCAGCGAAGGATTTATCGTGCGCTGCTCCACTTCGGCGGGCAGGGAGGAACCTTCCTGGCCCGTGCGGTACAGGGCCAGCTCCAGCCGGGCCAGATCCGCGAGATATGCAGGAGCCTCCGGGAATGTCGCCGCAGGGCCGGCAAGCAGTCCGGACAGTTCGGCAAGGTTCCCGGCAGGACTCAGGAGAGCGATAAATTCCTGCCACTGCGGGTCGGCCAACATCCTCCGGCAGGCAGGAAAGATTGCGGCATGGTTACAGGCTACTATGGTGTCGGACATGATACCCTTCCGTGGTAATGGGAACCCCTGTTTTTCCGGATCAGTGTACCACACGCCGGGGAAAAACCAACCTCCTCCCTGGCCGGCGGGAAAAAGAGATTGACAGGAGCAGAGGCACTGTGCCACTATGAATCCACAGCGAAACGCTGTCTTGGAAAAAGGCAAACCCGGAGTAATCCGGGGACGCAAAGCCAACGGGTCCGCCAGTGCGGATGGCCGGGTTGCCGATAGGGAAAAGACAGCCGCACAAAAAAATGTCAGGTTGGGGGGGGGACCTTCAACCCTGGGTGATTTCGCTCCGGAGCGGGCGGATCACCTTATAGCCACGCGCGCACTGCCCAAACACCGTATCTACCCTGATTCTCTGCCTTGTTACAAAACGCGTGGCTCCTCCCAGGGAGAGAGCCCGGCACCCGCCGGGCTCTCTCCGCTTTTCCTCAATACCCGCCCCGCATCCTCCCCTGCAATCGAGCGATGAGCTCCACGTCCGGCAGAAATGTCCTCTCCGGTGGAATCGGCATGTCCAGCCGGTGGCTTTCGGCAAACGGGGTCCCCGCCAGTTTCAGATTATAGGCCTGCACCAGCAGCGATTCAAGGTTCACCGTATCTTCCACGTTGTAGGCGAGCAGGGTTTCCAGCACCCGGGGCTCCCGCGTCCGGCAATATTCCCGCCAGAGCAGCACGGCGAAGTATCCGTCCACCCCGGCCAGCTCCCCGCGATCAAGCCCCATCTGTTTTTCGCACCCCTTGAGGCCGCCGACAAATCCCAGCCCCTGCAGCAGGGGGCGCAGATCGATGTGGGCCTGGGTCAGCCTGAAGCCGAAATGACACTCAAGCATGGGAACGTCAAAGGCCTTGCCGTTGTAAGTCACGATCAACTGGTACCGCTGAATATCCTCGGCAAAAGCCGCGAGATTTTCCCCCTGCACATAGGTGAAAACCTCTTGCCCGTCGTAGAGGCTGATGGTGGTGATGCAGTGCTCGTTAAAACGTAAGCCCGTGGTCTCGATGTCGAGATAGGCCACGGAATCGCGGTAATGCGGAAAAATCCGCCACCGCTGGGCCGCGGGCAGTTGCCGGAGAAAATCGAGGGGCTCCTGCTGTGCGGCCTGGGCGCGGCTGCGGGCCAGATGGTCTTGAATGAGCCGCACCTTCTGGCCGGAAAGAAATTCCGGGTACGGCTCGACAAATGTGTCCCAGGCGGTGACCCCGGCCTGCCAGAGCCGCCGCTCCGTGGTTTCGCCGATCCCTGGGATATGCACAAAGGTATTGAACAGCATCGGTCGACCTCTCCGCTTGCGGCACGCCGGGCCGCAAGGCAAAAAACCTTGCCGGGCCCGCAATCGCCGGTAGAGTTTATTCTGTGTGATTGTTGCATCGATTGTTGTGCCGGAAAAAACCGAAGGCAAACGAATGGCGCGGGACTCCGAGCCATGACGCGCACTGCCGAACAGATCCTGGGCATGAGGCGATCAGCCCATCATTCCGCTTCCCAGAGAACCACCCGGTTGCGCCCTTGTTTCTTAGCCCGGTACAACGCCTGATCGGCCCGCCTGATCAACCGCTCCTTGTTCGTTCCATGGCCGGGATAGACGGCAATCCCCAGGGACAAAGTGATCCGTACCGGACCGTTTTCGTGATGGAGCACCATTTTTTCGATCTCCTGCCTGATCCGCTCGGCCATCTGGAGGCCTCCCTGCTCGCCGGAACCCTCCAAAACGAGGACGAACTCCTCGCCGCCGTACCTCCCCGCCAGATCCACGCTGCGCGCCGCTTTGCGCAGGATGGTGGCCACCTCCTTGAGCACCTTGTCGCCAAAAGGATGGCCGTAGCTGTCGTTGATCTTCTTGAAATGGTCGATATCGCAGAGCAGCAGGCTCAAGGCCCCTGCCCGCCGCTCTTCCCTCACCAGCATCACGTCAAAGCCATGCTGAAAGGTGCGGTGGTTGATCAGGCCGGTGAGCCCGTCGATGGTGGCCAGCCGGTTGATCTCCTCATGGGCCTGCCCCAGATCGACCTTGACCGCCACCTGGGCTGCGATCAGCTCCAGAATCTCCTGCCGGGGCTTGGTGAAGACCTCCGCTGCTTTCACCGCCACGGTGAGCGCTCCGGTGGCCTCCCCCTTCTCTTTTTGCAGGGGCAG
>PHAW01000329.1 GCA_002841785.1 Deltaproteobacteria bacterium HGW-Deltaproteobacteria-3
GTCGGCGCGAGCCACCAGCTCGGCGATATCCTCCGCCCAGGTCTGGCCGGGGTGGCGGACAAACTGGGCCAAGCCGACGCTGAGGCTGGTCGAGGCGTAACGGGAGTCATGGTTGTACCGCTCCAGGATGCGGCCGGCAACCAACCCGGCCTGGCCGGCGGTGGCGTACGGAATGATAATGGCGAACTCGTCGCCGCCGAAGCGGAAACACCAGTCCACATTCTCCCGGGTGCACCGCACGAGGATTTTGCCGATTTCCTGCAAAACCCGGTCTCCGGCCGGATGCCCATACTGGTCGTTGTACTCCTTGAAACGGTCCACATCGAGCAGGGAGAGAAATACCGGATATCCCTGTCGATGGGCCCGCGGCACCTCTTCGTGCAGCTTCATCTCAAAACAGCGCCGGTTATAGAGATCGGTGAGCATGTCGCACATGGAGAGATGCTCAAGCTTGCGGATCAGGGTCTGCTCGCGAATGACCCTGCTGACCTTGGCCTCCAGCTCATCCATGCCGAAGGGCTTGATGATGAAATCACTGGCGCCGGCCCGGATGACATCGGTATAGCCATAGCGCTCGGCATGACCGGTGATGACGATAACCTCGACGCCGGGATATCCCTCCTTGACATGCTTTAAAAGCTGCATTCCGTCACACCGGGGCATGGTCAGGTCCGTGAGAACCATGGTGAACTCGCCCTGCCGGAGCTTCTCCTTCGCCGCCTCGCCGTCGATGGCCGTGTCAAAGGCGTGCCCCAGGGCGGCCATGGAGACCTTGAGCATCTCAAGGACGAACGGATCGTCGTCCACCAGCAGGATGCGGGTATTCATTTCAGGCAACTGCTCGTTGTGCGGCAAAATAGTCACCCAGAATCCTTGCGTGGTCAAAGGCCAGAGGCGGCAGCGATCCTTCGTGAAAGATGGCAACCTCGCCCGCATCATCGCCGGCCACGGGCGTTCCCTCCGCCGTGGCAAGAAACACCGTGCTCACCGTATGCTGGCGGGGGTCGCGATCCGGCTCGGAATAGGTATGAAACTGGCGGCCAAGCCGGATCGAAAGCCCCGTTTCCTCGCCCGCCTCCCGCACCGCCGCCTGCTCCAGCGACTCGCCGTAATCCACAAAACCGCCGGGCAAGGCCCAGGCCACTGGCGGATTTTTCCGCTTCACCAGCACAACGCCGCCGCCCAGGGCGATGATGATGTCCACCGTGGGCACCGGATTTCTATGGGCCGGTATCGCCTGGCCGCAGGCGGGACAATGACTCACCAGCCACCCTCCCCATAACAGAGGGCATGAATGGTGCGCCAGCTCTCCACCTCCGGCAGATCATGCTTGCCCTGGTTCCAGGGCTGGCGATAGACAATGGGCTGAATACCCTCTTCCCGGGCCGGTCTGGGCCCGGTCATCCACAAAAAAATCCAAGCCCATTTCCTTGATATGGGCAGCCTTGCTGTCGTGCTCGCCGGTGGCGACCAGGCGCACCCGGCCATAGACCTGCGGGCCCAGTTCTTTTTTCAGCCAGCGGGCGATGGGTTTTTTCTGCGGCCGGGCCGTGATGAAGGTGAGGGGGCCATGCCCCGCGAAGCGGGTCAACACCCGCCGGGCGTTACGCATGAGCCGCAGGCCGCAGGCAACAGGCTCTTCCAGCAGGCGCCGGAAGATTTCCTCGATCATGGCCGGGTCGAGGTCGAGACATTCCTCCACCTGGAACTCGGTGATCTCCTCCGGACGCACCCTGGCCCCATACCCGCTCCGCGCCAGACGGATAAAGGCCTCCATGGTATCGGCGACCACGCCGTCTATGTCAAAGCCGATGCGGCTTGGGTGAATATGCATGCAGCATTCCATGTTGCGAAGAAGAAGCAAAATCGGGTACATCTTCGCGCCACAGCGCAACTATCTCAGTTAGTTTAAACCAAAAACCGGTGAAAAAAGCAAAACTCTTCTCTCCGGACGAGAAAAATCACCTTTGTGCCCCGGAGTGGTTGCAGACACAGCAGGACGATGCTTTGCCTGCAGGAATCGAACGCGACCGGTGGTGCGGCGCTGCTGTGATTTTTTTAATTGTGCGTCACGGACAGGCGGCTTTTTTCCTTATTTGCCGGAAGCCATCAGGTTTCCTTGACAAAAAAAACGAAAAAAAGCATAGTTGCTCATTCGTCCTCAAACTAAACGGAGCACCAGACTTTCATGAAGCTACCCCCGCTTACCATCGGCAAATTCACCGCCCAGGTACCCCTTGTTCAGGGAGGCATGTCCATCCGCGTTTCCACCTCGGCCCTGGC
>PHAW01000079.1 GCA_002841785.1 Deltaproteobacteria bacterium HGW-Deltaproteobacteria-3
GTGCACACCACCGGCGGCATCCGCATCCACGAAGGCACCCTGGGCGTGGTGCAGATGCCCAAGTGCACCATGGCGGTGCGGGAATACATCGATTCCGGCGGGTTGTACATCGTGGTTTACGACAACAATTCCTATGCCGGGCCGGTGGCGAGTTTCCTGGGCTGTTCGCCCTATCAGTTCGCCATCCGCTCAAGCCGGGTGGGTTTTGCCGGGCCCCGGGTTATCCGCGACACCACCGGCGAGGATATCCCGCCCGATTACCACAATGCCCGCAACGCCTTGCAGCGCGGCCATATCCAGGGCATCTGGGACCGGCGGGAGTTTAGGCGTAACCTTCATAAATCCCTGCTGACCATGGGCGGCGGCAATCTGTATTACCGCTAAGGCGAAAGGCCAAAGGTTCAAGGCTAAAGGACAGAAGTTTTGGGGGAAGAAAAATCGCCGCCGTCGCAGGCTTTTGAGGACTTTGAGGTCTGGAAGCGTTCAGCCCGCTTGAGTGCTGAATTGTACAAGGCGTTGCGGGAATTAAAGGATTTTGGCTTTCGGGATCAGATTACGCGGGCGGGGCTTTCCATCCCAAGCAACATTGCGGAAGGCTTTGAAAGAGAATCGATAAAAGAGAGTATTAATTTTTTCTCATATGCAAAGGGTTCCTGCGGAGAACTTCGCACCCAGATATACATTGGCGTGAACATCGGTTATATCGAAAACCAGAAAGGCAAGGAGTGGCGGCAGGAAACCGTGGAAATTTCCTCGATGCTTGCCGGGCTTATAAAAGCACGGCGCAGTTTTCTGCGAGAAGATGAATGAGACCTTTGTCCTTGCACCTTTAACCTTTAACCTTTCCTCATATATCATGACTGACGAAATAGATTTCGACGCAATAATTGGCAAGTATCGTTCCGATCCTTTTGATTATCTGGACGTGCGGACCAGCCACACCGGTCAGGTCCGGTTCCGGGTGAAGGAAGGTGCCGAGGTGGAAGGGCCGTCCGGCGAGTGGCATCATGTCCGGGGCACTCTTCTCTATGAAATGCTGCGGGAGGGGAACCAGAAGAAGATTTTCTCCTCGAGCAACGGGGTGGTTTCATTTATCCGCAGCGACCTGGAAGGGCAGTTTGTCGAGGCCGGGGAGAAGATTCTTACCATCCGGCATCCGCTGAAAAAACGCGAGATCATTGAGAATATTCTCCGTCAGGTGCTGGAGCCCTTCAACGCGCCGGAACGGGCCAAGTATTTCTTTTCCCTCGACCTGCAGGCCAAGATCGACAAGCACGGCCAGCGGGGGGTCTCCATCAAGCCCGGGGACGAGATTCTCACCATGTCCCTGATGAAGCGGGATACCCCGGTCTATTATGCCGGGGAGCCGGGGATCATCCATTCCGTGTATTTTCAGCCGGGGGTCAGCGTGTCCCAGGGCGAGCCGCTGCTGGGCATCTGTTCCCAGGAGAAGCTGCCCATGATCCAGAAGATCATCACCCGCGTCAAAGCTGAATGGGAATAGTCATGTGCCCGCGAAGCCGATAATGGTCGAGCCTCTCTCCTTTTCTGCCGTCCAGCAACTCATCTCCGCCGAGGAGATTCCTCTCCGTCTGGCTCACTATCCGTCCGAGGTTGTCCAGGTCGTGTACCGTTATGGCGCGCCGGTGGGCAGCACCATCCAGCATCTACCCCAGGCCGAACGGCTGATGCCCCTTGCCCGGCAGCGGATCAACGAGGATGAGGCCCGCGGCCACTCCTGCCCCAGCGGCATGGTCTTCTTGGCCGACGAACTCACCGATGGCCGGGGCCGGTTCCAGCGCTCCTGGCATGCTCCAACCGGCGGTCTTTGGCTGACCCTGGTCATGGCCAATACCCTGCTGCCCGAGAGCATGCGTCTCTATCCCCTTGCCGCCGGCATGGCCTGTTGCGAGGCGGTGCGGAGTTACGGCATCGACGCGCGCCTCAAGTGGGTCAACGATGTGCATGTGGCCGGGCGCAAGATCTGCGGGGTGCTCTGCGAATCGTTTGCCAGCGCCACGCATGCCGAAGAATATGTGCTGATCGGGGCGGGGCTTAACATCAACAACCTGGCCTTTCCCGCCGAGTTGGGCGCAACGGCGGTGTCCATGAAGGAAATCCTCGGGAACGATACCGATTTGGCCGGTTTTGCTGCCCGGTTGCTGGCCAAATTTTCCTGGTCTTTCGGCCTGCTCTGTTATGACGAGGCGCAACGGCTGGCGGCGGACGACGGTTCCGGCGCGGACCTGCCGGAGAGCCTGCTGCTTGGTGCCTGGCGGGAGCTGAGCGACACCGTGGGGCGCCGGGTCTGGTTCGGCTTCGACGTTCAGCAGCAGCCCCAGTATCGGGCCGAGGTGCTGGGGCTTGCCCCGGACGGCGGCATCATCCTCCGGCATCTGGAGAGCGGGGCCGAGATTGTCGAGCATTCCGGGGAGTTGCTGTATATTGATTGTTGAAATCGCAACAAGCCGCGCGATTACAACTGTTATTGCTTTTGAACCATTTGAAGTTGTGTCACGGACCTGTGGCTGTTTTCCTTTTTTGCATGTCCATCACTCTTTGATGTTTTTTGCCACGAAATCCACGAAAGACACGAAAAAAAGCGCAGCTTCCCCCCTGGGTTGTCCGGCTGTTTTTTTGCGTCGGGCGATTTTCTCGCCCTATCATGCTGTTTTTTAGTGGGTTTCGTGGCGGAGTCTTTCAGCCATGTCCTTTCCCCCCACCCCAGTCTCGGTCATCATCCCCACCCATAACCGGGCCGGTTTTCTCGCCCAGGCCATCGATTCGGTCCTCGCCCAAAGCTACGCCAATTTCGAACTCATCGTGGTGGACGACGGCTCCAGCGACGAGACCCAGGCGCTGCTTGCCTCGTACGGTAAATCGCTCATCTCCCTGCGCCAGGAAAACCGTGGCCCGGCCGCGGCCCGGAATGCCGGGATCAGGGCGGCTCGCCATCCCCTCCTCGCCTTTCTCGATTCCGACGACCAGTTCGCTCGGAACAAGCTGGCCCTCCAGGTTGCGGCCATGGAGGCGCAGCCGGAGGTGCTCATCTCCCACACCCAGGAAACCTGGTTCCGCAACGGCCGCCATCTCAATCAGAAGAAGCGCCATGCCAAGGCAGGCGGCGATATCTTTGCCCGGAGCCTTGCGCTCTGCGTGGTGGGGATGTCCACGGTCATGGCCCGGCGGGAGCTGTTCGGCCGGGTCGGCTTGTTCGACGAATCCTTTCCCTGTTGCGAGGATTACGAACTCTGGCTCCGGGCCAGTGCGGCGCATCCCTTTCTTCTGGTGGACGCGGCGTTAACCGTCAAGCACGGCGGCAGGGAGGATCAGGTTTCGGTGCGGTTTCAAACCGGCATGGACTCTTTCCGCATCCGGGCCATGGAAAAGCTTCTTGCCGATATTCCCCTCACCCCCGAGCAGTCCCGCCTTGCCCGCGAGGAACTGGTCCGCAAGGCCGTGCTTTACGGGAATGGCTGTCTCAAGCATGGACGTCTCGAAGAAGGTCAGCGCTGCCTCGCCCTTGCCGCCAGGTATTCCTAGCTGCCTGTCTAGTGCCATGTAACGGATATAACTTCGGATAAAGATGCCGCAGCTTGATGCGAGCATCTGATGTTTTGAACTGCCAGACGATTTTTTTCGCGCTGTTATTTCTGGATTTCTCCCAGGCAGACACATGGGCCTGCATGGCTGCCATCTCGGAAATGCGGCGGTCAAGACATTGCCCCTTGAGAACACTGAGTTCGATTTCCGCCATATTGAGCCAGCTCCCGTGCTTGGGTGTGTGGTGGATTTTAAGTCTTTCCGCCAGGCGCCTGGCCACCTGCGGCTCGAAGGCTTCATAGAGTGAGGCGATATTGTGTGTGTTCAATTGTCCATAACCAGACGAACCTTGCGTGCATGGGGATAGCGCTCATCCAGCATTTGCCGGATCTGTTCCGCCCAATCCTTGCGGGTTCCTCGTTCCGTGATCGCTACATGGCGCCGTCCGGACAGCGGTTCAACTTCCATGAAAATTTCCGCCACGCCTTTTCTGACGTATTCATCGTCAATACGCCGGGCTCGGCCTGGTTTGCCCGGTATGGGCTCACGGACTTCGCCGATCAACTGTTTGGAAGACTCGTCCATGCACACCACCGGATACTCGGGATCACACGGAAGATGGTAAACCTCCAGTACTTCTTGCGGTGAGACTGAAATTCATTTTTTTTAAAGTCCGCTGCACGGTCATGTGCGATACCGTGTCCGCGAAGTGCAATTCAATCGCCTTTTCCGCAAGAAGTCTGACCGTCCAGCGGTGGCGCCCTTCAGGTGCGTCAGAGCAAGCCAAGGCAATCAGTCTTGCTTCGAATGCCCCATCAAAAGTAACCTCTCGGGGTGGTTTTTCTCTTGGCTTGCGTTCCAGAGCAGCCGCGAGCCCTTCTTCAACAAAGCGTTTCTTGAGGTGTTCAATTGAACGACTGCTTACGCCAAGCGCAGCCGCAACGTCTGCAACTTTCCAGGCTGGACCTTCAGGGCCAGCGTCACACAAAAGCAAGGCGCGAGCATGGACGAATCTCCGGGCCTCGATTCTTCCGCGTTTCGTTAGTGCCTCAAGTTCGTTGCGTTCCTCTTCGGTCAAGGTAACTCTGTATCTCGGGGACATGGCGGCCTCCTTTGTTGGATGCCACCAGTATATCACCGTTTATGATAAACACGAAAATATGTATGTTACATGGTGCTAGTCTGTTCCGGGATTATTCCGTATTTTTTGTGTTTGACATCGCCTGCTGAATTTTCATAGCATGGACATGTAGGTGTTTATACCTATCAGGAACACTGTTCCGCGCAAAAGGCGGAGGTGTTTTTGGTCGCGGTCTTGCTTCTCCCATCTCGGGGATTTTCACGAATCATTATTGCAACAAGGGGTAGGGCGTATGCTGAAGAACATGAACATCGGACAAAGATTGAATGCGGCTTTCGGTTGCGTGTTGCTCCTGCTGGCGGTGGTGGTCGTGGTGGGCTATCTCAATGTCAGCAGGCTGGATGCGCTGATCATGGAGGTGGTGCATGACAAGTTCCAGAAGGTGGATCTGCTCAATGATATGAACGAAGATGCCAATGTTATATCCAGGGCCGTGCGCAACATGGTTATCCAGCCGGATGGAGAAACCATCAAAAAGGAAAATATCCGCATCACGGAGATGCAGGAGAAAATCACCAAGGATATTAGTCTGTTGCAGGAGGTTGTCCATTCTGATACGGACAAGAGCTATCTCAACACCGTCATCGCCGCCAGAAACGCCCACAAGGAGCAGTTGGCTCTCACGATGGACATGCTGCACCAGGGGAAGACAAAGGAGGCCGCCACCGCGCTGTTCGGAAGATTCAGAGAGGCGCAGACCGCCTATTTTAAGGCACTTAAGGATATGGGGCAGTACCAGGTCAAGGAGGTGGAACGGGTTGGCGGGGATGCGGATGAACTGGCCGGCTTCACCCGGTGGCTCATCCTGAGCATGGGGATCATTGCCCTGCTGTTGGGCGGGGTGCTTGCCTGGTTCATTACCCGTTCCATCACTCGGCCAATCGCGGCCTGCGTGGAGGCGGCTCACCGGATCGCTACGGGCAACACCGAGGTGCAACTCGATACCACCGCCAAGGATGAGACCGGGGTGCTCCAGGCCGCCATGGCCAAAATGGTGGAGGCGATCAAGGCTATGGCCAACGAGGTTGCCGGGCTTTCTCAAGCGGCGGTGGCAGGCAGGCTCACCATCCGGGCTGACGCGACGAAACACCAGGGCGATTTTAAAATGATCGTCGAAGGGGTCAACAACACCATGTCCAGGCTGGTGGGGCTGCTGGACACCATGCCCGCACCGGCCATGATCATCGACAATGATTTTACCATTCTTTACATGAACGAACTCGGGGCCAAGGTCGGCGGCAAGACTCCGGCCCAGCTCATCGGCAGCAATTGCTATGACCATTTCAAGACCGCCGACTGCAAGACCGACCGGTGTGCTTGCGGCCAGGCCATGCGGGGCGGACAGGTGGCCAATTCCGAGACCGATGCCCATCCGGCGGCTGGTGTGGATCTGGATATAAGCTACAGCGGTACGCCGCTCCGCGATGAGGCGGGCAAGATCATCGGGGCCTTCGAGGTGGTAAGCGACCAGACCGCGATCAAGAAGGCTGCACGTCAGGCCCAGAAGGTTGCTGATTATCAGAACATTGAAACCGAAAAGGTCGTCTCTTGTATGAGCAAGCTCGCCAAGGGTGACACCTCTTGCGCCATTATCCCTGCCCCAAGCGATGCCGATACCGCCGAGACCCGCAAGACCTTCCAGGCCATTGCCGATGCCTTCAATGCCTGTACTGCGGTGGTCGGTTCGCTGGCCGCCGATGTGGGCATGCTTTCCAGGGCCGCGATGGAAGGAAAATTAAGCATCCGGGCCGATGCCTCCAAGCACGAAGGGGATTTTAAAAAGATCCTCGAGGGTGTCAACAATACCATGTCCAGGCTGGTGGGGCTGCTGGACACCATGCCCACCCCTGCCATGATCATCGACAATGATTTCAATGTGCAGTACATGAACGAACTGGGCGCCAAGGTCGGCGGCAAGAGCGCGGCTCAACTTGTCGGCACCAGGTGCTACGACCATTTCAAAACCTCGGATTGCAAGCCAGGGGGGTTGAACCTGGA
This sequence comes from Deltaproteobacteria bacterium HGW-Deltaproteobacteria-3, assembly GCA_002841785.1. Taxonomy (GTDB): domain Bacteria; phylum Desulfobacterota; class Desulfobulbia; order Desulfobulbales; family Desulfurivibrionaceae; genus Thiovibrio. Next base: position 6,683 of record PHAW01000079.1, read on the forward strand.
TATCACCTACAATGCCACTCCGCTTCGCGATGAAGCTGGCAAGATCATCGGGGCCTTCGAGGTGGTGAGCGACCAGACCGCGATAAAGCAGGCTGCCAGGGTCGCGGAGAAAATTGCCGGCTACCAGGAGATCGAGACCCAGAAACTGGTGGAATGTCTCAACCGGCTTGCGGAAGGCGATATTACTCTTGCCATCGAAACCGAGCCCGCCGATAGCGACACCGCGCCGGTGAAACAGGTCTATGACGGCATCGGCTCCGCGGTGGGCACCCTTATCCACGCCTTGAACGAGATTACCGGCACCGCCCGGGAAATTGCCGCCGGCAACCTGCTGGTCAAGATGAAGAAACGCAGCGACCAGGATGAACTGATACAGGCATTGCAGAATATGGTCGAAAAGCTCAAGGAGATCATCACCGATGTGCGCGGCGCGGCGGATCAAGTCGCCTCCGGCAGTCAGGAGTTGAGCAGCAGCTCCCAGCAGGTCTCTCAGGGGGCCAGCGAACAGGCCGCCTCGGTGGAGGAAATCTCTTCGTCCATGGAGGAGCTGGCCAGCACCGTTGCCCAGACCGCCGACCATGCCCGGCAGACCGCGGCCATTTCCACCAAGGCGGCTGCCGATGCCGTGGACGGCGGCAAGGCGGTGGGTGAAACCGTGGCAGCCATGCAGCTTATTGCCACCAAGATCGAACTCATCGAGGAGATCGCCCGGCAGACCAATCTGCTGGCTTTGAACGCAGCCATCGAAGCGGCCCGGGCCGGGGAGCACGGCAAGGGCTTTGCCGTGGTGGCCGCCGAGGTGCGCAAGCTCGCGGAGCGCAGTCAGGTGTCGGCCCAGGAGATCAAGGGGGTTGCCGGCACCAGTGTGGAAACCGCTTCCAACGCGGGCAGGCTTATCAACGATATCGTCCCGCAGATCCAGAAAACCGCGGAATTGGTCCATGAGATCGACGCAGCCAGCAACGAGCAAGCCAGGGGCATTGATGAAAACGCCCGGGCTATCCAGCAGTTTGATCAGGTAATCCAAAGTAACAGCGCCGCCGCCGAGGAGATGGCCTCCACCAGCGAGGAATTGACCGCCCAGGCGGCCCATTTGCAAGAAACCATCGCCTTTTTTAAGGTGGAAACGGAAAGCGGACCTCGCTCTCAAATATTGCCCCCGCATCGGGTTTCCTCGATTGGGAGGGGAGGGAAAAAGTCCTCCGGAACACAGGGCAAGGGTGTGAAGTTGTCCCTGCCAGGCGCTGGCGAAGGTGATTTCGAGCGGTATTGATAGTTTTTTAAAAATTGCGGACAGCCTGAATCGGAGGGGCGCACTCTATGGTGCTGCCCCTCTTTTTTTTGCAGCCCAAAAAAAGCTGGACATTCACATTGCTTCTTGCGACGATTTTTTTACCGGCAATTATCTTCCGGATTGCGCTGAAGGCATGACGGCATCCTTCCTGGCTTTTTAATCTGGCAGGGAGCGTTGCCTTCCGCGAGAACGGTTTTTTCACATCAAAGGAGTGCGCACCATGAACCTGCTTAACAAAATGAAGGTGGGGAGCCGCGTTTTTCTGATCGTCGTCGTTCTGCTCGTTTTGACCGGCGTCGTTGCGGCAGTGGGGCTGGTCAAGATGAACCAGATCGGCGGCGAACTGCAATCGATTGCCGAACGCGATCTGCCGCTGACCACCGCCATCACCGAAATCGCCGAACGCCAGTTGCAAATCGGCATCCTGTTTGAACGGGGCTACCGCCAGGGCGAAAATGGCAACAAGGCCGGGCTCCAGCATGCCTTGGATGAAATCAAACGCATCGGCAACGAGACCGGCGCCAAGCTCCAAGAGGCGGAAAAGATCGCCGAAGGCGCCCTGAACCACGCACAGGACGGTGACGAGCGCCGAGAGTTTGAAAAGGTTCTGGGCGAGCTCAAGGTGGTGGAGAAGGAGCACGACGAGGTGGAGGAGCATACCACGAAATGTTTTGAATTGCTGGCATCCGGCAATCTCCGCGAGGCGGAACCTTTGTGCGACAAGGTCTCCAAGGAGGCTGAGGACGTGGATCACAAGATTGTCGGGATACTGAACGAGGTGGGTAAATTTACCCAAGCGGCGGCTCTCCAGGCGGAAAAGGATGAGCAGGCCGGCCTGCGGATTATTCTGTTTGTCACCGTGGCCAGTATGGTTACCGGTTTTTCCCTTGGCATGCTGGTGACCAAGAGCGTTACCAATTCGCTTCTAAACGTGCGGATCATTGCCGACAATGTCACTGCGGCAAGCCAGGAATTGAGCTCCACCGCGGAGGAAGTTTCCCAGGGCGCCAGCGAACAGGCCGCTGCGGTGGAAGAATCCACAGCCTCGGTGGAGGAGATGAGCGCCACCATCCGCCAAAACCGGGAAAATGCCCAGCAAACCGAGCAGATTGCCGTGTTGGCCGCCAAGGACACCGAGGAGAGCGGCAAGGCGGTCACCCAGACCGTGAGCGCCATGAAGCAGATCGCCGCCAAGATCTCGATTATCGAGGAGATCGCCCGCCAGACCAATCTGCTGGCCTTGAACGCCGCCATCGAAGCGGCCCGCGCCGGGGAGCACGGCAAAGGCTTTGCCGTGGTGGCCGCCGAGGTGCGCAAACTCGCGGAACGCAGCCAGCAGGCGGCGGCGGAGATCAGCGAGCTTTCCGCTTCCAGTGTGGCGGTGGCGGACAAAGCCGGCACCATGCTGGCCAAAATAATGCCGGATATCCAGAAAACCGCGACCTTGGTTCAGGAAATTGCCGCAGCCAGCGTGGAGCAGAGCGCCGGCATCGACCAGATCAGTGAGGGCATGCAGCAGCTTGACACGGTGGTGCAGCAGAATTCCAGCGTCTCGGAGGAAATGGCGGCCACTGCAGAGGAGCTCTCCGCGCAGGCCGATGAGTTGCAGGCAGTGATTGCCGCGCTCATCGACACCAAAGCCGGCGGCGGTCAACCTCGACGGCCCAGAACCAGCGCCGCCAAGGTTGCGCATTATGGCAGCAAGAAGCCGCTCACTGCTCCGTCACCCTCCACGGGGGGCGCTCGTCTTCAACTCGGCCAGCGTGCCGATAAGAGCGACGATCTGGATCAGGATTTTGAACGCATGTAAATATCAAACCGTGAAAGCCTTGCCGCGTCTCGTTGAAAATAGTGAAAATCGATCAAGGAGATCGCCCCGGCAGGGGGATCTCCTCCGGGGGCGGGTAAAGGGGTGAAGCCGTACCTGTCGCCAACCGCCGGGAAATGGAACTTCGAGCGGGGTTTTTATAATTCTTGCATGCCTTTGGATTTTCTGCCTATCGTTTGAATACAGTCTTGTTTCTCAGGGTATGAATTCATCATTCATGAGGTGAGAGAATGCGGTGGAATGATTTGAAAATCGGCAGGAAAATAATGATTGGCTCGGCCAGCATTCTTTTCCTGTTGGTGGTGGTCGGAGCCTGGGCTTTTTGGGGGCTTGGAAGCGTGGTGCGCGACGGCATCGAGGTGGCTGACGGCAACGCGCTGCGCGGCGAGATGCTGCAGCGGGAGGTTGACCATCTCAACTGGGCAAAGAAGGTTTCCGCGTATGTCTATAGTGACAAGGGCGGCGAGCTTGCGGTCGAACTCGATCATACCAAATGCGGCTTCGGCAAGTGGTATTACGGCGAAGGCAGGGAGCAGGCGGAGATCTTGCTGCCTTTGCTCAGGGCCCCCTTGGCCGATATTGCCGAGCCGCACCAGCGGCTCCATGAATCGGCCGTGAAAATCAAGGGGGCCTTTCAGCAAAAGGAAGGCCAGGATGGCCGGCAACAGGCGGAACGGATCTTCAACACGGACACCCAGGCCAATCTGCTCAAGGTGCAAGGGGTTTTGAATACAATGACCACCCTGGCCAAGGAAAATATCCTTTCCGAGGAGCAGATGATCCATAATGCCAGGACAACCAGGCTCGCCATCGTGGTGATTGGCCTTCTCGCCATTGTGTTTGGGGTGGGGGTTTCCCTGCTTACGGCGCGATCCATTGCAAAGCCCATTTCCTCGGTGGTGGAGATGAATAACCGGCTGGCTTTGGGGGATGTAAATGTTGTCATGGAAAATGACCGCCGGGATGAAGTGGGCTTGATGCTCAACTCCATGAATGTGATGGTAAATAATCTCAAGGAGACGGCCAGGCTGGCGGAGCAGATAGCCCTCGGCAATCTGGATGTGCAGGTCACAATCCTTTCCGAACAGGACGCACTGGGGAAATCATTGGCTGCCATGGTGAGCAAGCTTCAGGAAACAGCCGAATTGGCCAGGCAGATCTCCCTGGGAGACTTGGACGTGCAGGCAAAGGTTCTTTCCGAGAAAGACCTGCTGGGCAAATGTCTGGTCAATATGGTGGAAAATCTCCGGCAGACGGCGGCCAAGGCCGAACAGATCGCCGCCGGCGACCTGCGGGTGGACATGACCCTGCTTTCCGACAAGGATAGCCTGGGCAAATCGCTTGCCGCAATGATCTTCAAGCTGCGTCAGGTGATAACGGATGTGCGCGCCGCCGCCGATCAGGTCGCGGCCGGGAGCGAAGAATTGAGCAGCAGTTCCCAGCAAGTCTCCCAGGGGGCCAGCGAACAGGCGGCCTCGACGGAGGAAATCTCCGCCTCCATGGAGGAACTTGCCAGCACCGTGGCCCAGACCGCCGATCATGCCCGGCAGACCGCCTCCATTGCCAACAAGGCGGCAGCCGATGCCGTGGCCGGCGGCAAGGCGGTGGCGGAAACCGTTGACGCCATGCAGCATATCGCCGAAAAAATCGAGCTCATCGAGGAGATCGCTCGTCAAACCAACCTGCTGGCCTTGAACGCCGCCATCGAGGCGGCCAGGGCTGGGGAGCACGGCAAGGGCTTTGCCGTGGTAGCCTCCGAGGTACGGAAACTCGCCGAGCGCAGCCAGGTGTCGGCTCAGGAGATCAAGGGCGTGGCCAGCGCCAGCGTCAAAACCGCGGCCAATGCCGGTATGTTGATCAACGAGATCGTGCCCCAGATTCAAAAAACCGCCGAGCTGGTCCATGAGATCGACGCAGCCAGCAACGAGCAGGCCAGGGGCATCGACGAGAACGCCCGCGCCATCCAGCAATTTGATCAGGTGATTCAATCCAATAGCGCCGCCGCGGAGGAAATGGCCTCCACCAGTGAGGAGCTCACTGCCCAAGCGGCGCAGATGCAGGAAACCATATCCTTTTTTGCGGTGGAAACAGGGGAGATTGCCAGCCGTGTTCAGGGCCGGTCTTCGCCGCGATCGGCCTTGAACGGCGGAATGAAGACGGCGGCTAAAAGCAGCGGGGTGAAACTCTCGCTACCGGGCGGCAAGGATGAGTCTTTTGAACGGTATTGATTGCCGCCGTTGCCCATGCTGAGATGAAAACGCTCTCTGTTCGAGGGCGTTTTTTGTATGTGCGACTGTTTATAGTTGATTCAAGCGTGCCGGTTCTCTCTGTTTTTTATTCTTTGACGTGTTTTATTTCCCATGCGTATAATTATTTACCATAGGCAGTTGTACGGATGGCGGACGTACGAGGTCAAGAGAACAAGGAGCGGAGCATGTTGAAAGAAAAAATTCAGAACATGGGAATCGCAACAAAACTGAACATGGCCATCGTGGCCGCGGTGCTGCTGCTCATGCTCGGCATGAGCGTGGCGGTGAATTCCGCGGTGCGCAGCGCCTTGAGCGAGCAAGGGGATGCCTTTGTTGTCTCCCTGAAAGAGCAACAGAAGGACCAGGAGGAATTGCTGCGCCAGGATCTGGTTCTGAAGGGCAACTCCTTTGCCGAAATGTTGGGCAGGGTCGGACAGGATCTTATCCTGAACTACGAGTATGCCTTTTTGGAGAAGATCGTCCAGAGCGTGGTCAATGATCCTGATATTCCCTTTGCCGTGTTTCATGACAAGGACGGCAATGCCGTCACCACCTCAAGCGTCAGGCCGGAGGGATTTCCAGCCCAGAATATCGTGAGCAAGGAGATCTATGCCGGCGAACAGAAGGTCGGCTCCGTGGTCATCGGTTTGAATTTCGCCGCGGTTGAAAAAAACATCGAGAAAACGGTTGCCCAGGGCAACGCGGTGATCGCCGCGGCCCAGCAGAGGCAAAAGGATACCCTGCTGCGGATCGCCATGAGTATCGCCGGCTTCGCCGTTGTGGTGGTGGTGCTCATCGGCGGCATTGTTTATTACGCCATTCGCCTCATGATTAAGCCCCTGACGCAGGCGGTGGCCAACATGCAGAAGGTGGCCCAGGGGGATTTGGACGTCGAAATCGCCAGTGCGAGCGGGGATGAAATCGGTCAGATGTGCGGGGCCATGCACGGCATGGTCGAAAATCTTAGGGCCACGGCGGCAATGGCCGGGCAGATCGCCTTGGGTAATTTGGATGTAAAGGTGACTATCCTTTCCGGAAAAGATCGAATGGGGACATCCTTGGCGAAGATGGTGGAAAATTTGAAAGCCAAGGCAGAGCAAATTGAAAAAGGAGATCTTGGCTCAAAAGTGGAACTCCTTTCCGAAAATGATATGTTTGGCAAGGCCCTGGCCGCCTTGTTTCAAAGGTTGCGCCAGATCATCACGGAGGTGCAGACTGCGGCCGACCAGGTTGTTTCAGGCAGTCGGGAGTTGAGCAGCAGCTCCCAGCAGGTTTCGCAAGGCACCAGTCAACAGGCTGCCGCGGTGGAGGAGATTTCCGCTTCCATGGAAGAGTTGGCCAGCACCGTGGCCCAGACCGCCGATCATGCCAGACAGACTGCGGTCATAGCCAGAAAAGCTTCTGCCGATGCGGTCGAGGGCGGAAAAGTAGTGGCGGAAACCGTCTCCGCCATGCAGCATATCGCGGAAAAAATCGGGTTTATTGAAGAGATTGCCAGGAAGCTTGCCGAGCGAAGTCAGACCTCGGCTCAAGAGATCAAGGGCGTTGCCAATGCCAGTGTGGAAACCGCTGGAAACGCGGGCAGGCTTATCAACGAGATAGTGCCCCAGATCCAGAAAACCGCGGAGCTTGTCCAAGAGATCGATGCAGCCAGTAACGAGCAAGCCCGCGGGATTGATCAAAATAGCAAGGCTATCCAGCAATTTGACCAGGTAATCCAGGCCAACAGCGCTGCCGCCGAGGAGATGGCTTCCACCAGCGAGGAACTATCGGCCCAGGCTGCGCATCTCCAGGAATCAATATCGTTTTTTAAGTTGAACAGCCGGGAAAAGGGTTTATTGCCGGATGCGGGCGAGGATAGTTTCGACGAGGCTTATAAATTGACATGAGCATTTTTTTGCATGGGCGGAGGCACGCATGGGGAATAATTTCAGTATAAAGACGAAGATATTAATTCTCGTTTTGAGCGGCATTTTGTGCATGACCCTGTTCAACATGGGCAAGCAATATGTTGATTTCGATAAAACATTGGCCGCCGCCAAAAAAACCCAGGCGGCCAGGGTACGGGCCACCTTCAAGAATTCTCTTGGCCAGCAACTCCAGAATCTGTCCCTGGCCATGGAAACACTGACGCAAAATAAAGATGTTGTCCGTTCTTTTGCCGAGGGCAACAGAGAGGCTTTGATCCAGGATCTGGTCAAGTATAATGAAAAGCTCAAGAAAGAATATGATATCGACCAGTTTCAATTTCACACCCCGCCGGCAACCAGTTTCCTAAGGTTGCACAAAATCAACCAGCACGGGGATGATCTTTCTGCCTTCCGCAGCACGGTTGTCGAGGCCAATCAGAAAAAGAAAACGGTTGTCGGCCTCGAAGTCGGGGTCGGTGGGCCTGGGTTGCGGGTGGTATATCCTGTCTTCCATGAAAATAACCACATCGGCACCGTGGAATTCGGCGGTTCAATCAGTGGCCTGTTGAACAACCTCAAGGAGACTTTTGGTATAGAATACGCCATAGGCATCCGCCCGGATGTTTTTAAAAAAGCGCAGCGACTGAAAACAGAGGCTACGGATATCCTGGCCGATAACCTGGTTTTTTACGCAACCTCCTCTGACCTCGCCAAGAACATCATCAGCACCTATTCGGCAGGAAAAGACGAATATACGATCAACGGAAAATTGTTTGTGACCTATCCGTTGGCGTTGACGGATTATCAGGGACAGGAAATCGGTTACATCCTTGTCATGGACGATGTGCAGGCTATCGTGGACGACCTGCGAAAAAAATTAATCGCAAGCCTGGGCATCAACTTCATTCTTGCAGCCATCATTCTTGCGGCGCTTTTTTTCTTTGTCAGAAAAGCCTTTCTCCCGATCAACGATGCCGTCGCCACCTTTGACAAAATTGCAGGTGGTGACCTGACCGTGGACATAAAGGTGGACAAAAAAGATGAGGTTGCGCAGATGCTGGGCGCCATGCGAAACATGGTTGAAAATCTTCGGAAAACCGCTCAGATGGCAGAGGAGATCGCCTTGGGTGATCTCGATGCCAAAGTAGTAATACTTTCGGACAAGGACGTGTTGGGGAAATCCCTTGCCAACATGGTTGATACCCTGAGGAGAACAGCCGCCAATGCGGAGATGATCGCCAACGGCGATCTCCGGGTTGAGGTTAAACTGCTTTCCTCGAAAGATGTCTTGGGCAAGTCCCTGACCGCGATGATCGAGAAATTACGGCAAATTATTACCGATGTGCGGGCCGCAGGCGACCAGGTGGCATCCGGCAGTCAGGAGTTGAGCAGCAGTTCGGAACAGGTTTCCCAGGGGGCCAGTGAGCAGGCCGCAGCGGTGGAAGAAATTTCCTCGTCCATGGAGGAATTGGCCAGCACTGTTTCCCAGACCGCCGACCATGCCAGACAGACTGCGGCCATCTCCAACAAGGCGGCTTCCGACGCCGTGGAAGGCGGCAAGGCGGTTGCGGAAACCGTGAGCGCCATGCAGCATATCGCCGAAAAGATCGAGTTGATCGAGGAAATCGCCCGGCAAACCAATCTGTTGGCCTTGAATGCCGCCATTGAGGCGGCGCGGGCCGGGGTGCACGGCAAGGGTTTTGCCGTGGTGGCCGCCGAGGTGCGCAAACTTGCCGAACGCAGCCAGGTGTCGGCCCAAGAGATCAAGGTCGTGGCCGCCAATAGTGTGGAAACAGCGGCAAGGGCCGGAGGGTTGATTAACGATATTGTCCCCCAGATACAGAAAACAGCCGAGTTGGTTCAGGAGATCGACGCGGCAGCCAATGAACAGGCCCGTGGCATCGATGAAAACGCCAAGGCCATCCAGCAGTTTGATCAGGTGATTCAAAGCAACAGCGCGGCTGCGGAGGAAATGGCTTCCACCAGCGAGGAGCTCACCGCCCAGGCCTCCCAGATGCAGGAAACCATCGCTTTTTTCAGGGTGGAGACGGCGGGAGCGAATGTCAGGCCCAGATCGCAGGAGCGGCCTCGGTCTAAGCCTGTCAAGCTCAGCCCGGCAGCGGAAAAATCGGGCAAGGGAGTGAAACTGTCCCTGCCAGGTATCGGTGATGGTGAATTCGAGCGGTATTAAGGCGCAGCCGCCTTTAATCTGATGGAGAAAATATGAAAAAAAATATCAGAAACAAGATGCTCTTCGCCTTTGGCGGAGTTTGTCTGGTCCTGCTGATCCAGCTTATGGTGAATGGCTTTTTTCAGAGCCAGGTGACCCGCAGCGTGGAAGAGGCCAGGGACAAAGGCTATGGCGGCAACGAGCTGGCCATGGGGATCAAGCTTGAGATGCTTCAGGTGCAGGAAATACTCACCGATGCCTGCGCCGTTCGCACCCCCGAGGTGCTGCTCAGCGCCAACAAGGATGCCGGCGAGCATGTTGCCCGGCTCCGCGAGCATGCCGAGGCGCTGAAAACGCTCCACCCTGACAACCGGCGGGATGTCGAGGAGATTGAGAAACTGTTCGGGGAATTTTTTGAAAAGGGCAAGCGGACCGCCGAACTCTATGTGAAAGGGGATCTGGTGTTGGGCACCAAGGCCATGGATGAGTTCGACGCCGCGGCCGAGGAGTTGGGCAAGCTGGTTGAGCAGATTGAAGAGGAGATGGAGGCTGAGGCGGCGAACGGCATTGCCGGTGCGCTTGCCACCATCAAG
>PHAW01000330.1 GCA_002841785.1 Deltaproteobacteria bacterium HGW-Deltaproteobacteria-3
TTTTTCCAGGTAGGCGTTGATGGTCGCCCTGGCGCTTTCCGCGTTCCAGCGGGCATTGGCCCGGGAATCCTCCCGCACGAGCTGCTGATACTGGAAAAAGTTGAGCCCCGAGGTAATCGACAGGGGAATCAGGGTGATGGCCAGCATCACGATGAAGAGGCTGTTGCACATACACCGGTACCGGGCCTGGGGGGAAAGATCCTTGCCGTACAGGCCGCAGAATATTGGGCAATTGCGCTTGCTTGAACGATTTTTGCTCATGAGTGGGCACTCCTCTTGCTTTCCGTCCGGACAATACCCCCCGGCCGCAGTTGCTTGGCAATGGCCAGCGCGATGGCCTGAGGCGCAGGACCGATCACCCTGTCGATCACCTCTATTTTTTTCCAAATCAGATACTGGAAATGCGCCTCCTCGATGCCGCCGCAGATCACCAGGGAGGCCTCTTCCTTGATGATCAGACTGCACAGCGCATCGCTCCCCGGTCCGGGGAGCAACACCGTGCGCGGCTCACCGGAAATCTTTCCCCGGACGATGTTGGCGATGAGAATCTCGGTGGCCAGGTCGAAACGCGGTGCAATATCGTTATTCTGCAAGGTTGCCAGGATCTTCATGCTGTTTTACCCAAGGTCGTATTCTCGCATCTTCCGCCACAGGGTGGTGCGCCCCCAGCCAAGCACCCTGGCCGCATCGGTGCGGCTGCCGCCGGTCTGCATGAGCGCGGTGAGGATCTTCCTTTTTTCAATGGCGCTCCAGCTTACAGCGTTGTCCGGAAGCTCCTTCTCCGTACCGCCGGAACCCTTGTTTCCGGATTCCGGAGAACCGGGGGCAACGGCTGCGGCCGCCGCCCTGGGCGGTTTGCCCGCGTCGGCAGGCACATAGGGGGGAAGATGCTCGATCTCGATGATCTCGCCCCGGCAGATATTGACTCCGTACTCAATGATATTGCGCAGCTCACGGACATTGCCCGGATACTGATAGCTGCCCAGCAGCCGCACAGCCTGGGCGGAGAGCTTTTTCACGTTTTTCTTGAAGCTGGCGGCAAACATCTGGAGGAAATGGTCGATGAGCAGCCGCACATCCCCATCCCGCTCGCGCAAGGGCGGCAGGTGTACCCGCAGAACATTAAGGCGGAAAAAAAGATCTTCCCGGAACCTGCCCTCCTGCACCAACTGTTTCAAATCGCGGTGGGTGCCGGTGATCAGCCGCACATCAACCCGGACCTTCTTCTGGCTGCCCAGGGGGAAGAATTCCCGGTCGTCGAGCACGGTGAGCAGCTTTACCTGGAGCGGCAGGGGCAAATCGCCTATTTCGGTAAGATAGATGGTGCCGCCCTGGGCAAGCTGAAACATGCCGTGCTTGTCGGCGTGCGCTCCGGTAAAC
>PHAW01000080.1:0-9607 GCA_002841785.1 Deltaproteobacteria bacterium HGW-Deltaproteobacteria-3
GCAGCGGGGCTGATAGAAAGCGCCCACCAGATTCTTTCCCTCCGGGATATCGACCCCGGTCTTGCCCCCCACCGAGCTGTCCACCTGGGCCAGAAGGGTGGTGGGAATCTGAATGAATGGGATGCCCCGCATGTAGATGGCGGCAAGAAATCCGGTGATATCCCCGGTTACGCCGCCCCCAAGGGCGATGAGCGCGTCTTTCCGGTCCACCCCCAGTTGGGCGAGCCTGCTTGCCAGTTCGGCAACCGTGGCCAGATGCTTGCTTGCCTCGCCCCGGGGAAAGGTAATGAGCTCTGCGGAAACCCCTGCCGCAACGAAAGAGTCCATGAGCTTGCCGCCCAGAAGTTCCGCGACATGGGAATCAGCCACAACCACATACCGCTTGGCAATCTGGCGCTGCTTGAGATCCGCGCCGATTGAGGAGAAGATGCCGTTTTCAATTACAATGTCATAGGCTCTGTCGCCGAGGCCAACCCGAATTGTCCGCATATCCTTCCGCCTTCCGGAGTCTCGACTCCGTGTAACTATCCAGCAGCACCGCATCTGCTTCGCAGTCTCGCTACGCTCCCTGAGCTGTCATCGACCTGTTCATGTGAACAGCACACTTCGCAGGCCTCTTTCTCGCATCTGCGGCAGCAGCGAAGCGGCGCTGCTGAATAGTTACATTCCGTGGTTTTTTTGTTCAACTTCGGCATCAAGCCGGATAGTTACGACTCCGCTTCATCTACCTGCCTTCCGGCTTTAGACAAACCCGCCCTACCCTATAAAAAATCGCGCAAGATTGCAACCTTCTTGACAAGTTCGGCAGGATCACTAGACTGAATACAGGAATGTTCCAGCACACAACACCGAGTTACGGGAGGCACAACATCATGGCAGCATCAAAAGACAAATCCGCATTGACCGAAGCAGGGAAAAAGGTGGGAAAGGCCTTGGCCAGATCGGGCCATACCATGGAAGAAACCGGCAACAAGATGAAGAAGGCTGCGGAAAAGATCGTTAAAAAAGCAGTGAAAAAGACGGAAGAAACAATGGAGTCCGCCATCGGCAAGGTAAAAAAAGAAGTGAATGAACTCACCCACAAAAAAACCGCCTGCACACCATCGGAAAAATCTCCCCTGTTCAAGCCGGGGAAAGGCATGACCGTGGAAGGCCAGATCGGCTTCCTGGCCGGGGACATTTTTGAATATCTGAACGAAAACAGCCCGGCCACGGTGGAAAAAATCGCCTGCGCCATGAAAAATCGAGGGAGCAGTGCACTCCTTGGCGCGGCGCTGGGCTGGCTGGCCCGGGAGGCCAAGATCTCCTTCTCCAAAGACGGCGCCAAGATTTCAATTCTCTGATTCCACCTGGACGCCACGGAAATATCCCAAAAAAAAAGGAGATGCCTTTCGGCATCTCCTTTTTTCATATACGGAAATTCAGTACTGCGATCTTACATTGCAGCGCCGGAAGCAGCACCCTGCATCTTGACCTCTACCTTCTCGGTCAGACCCTGGTAGTACTCCTTCAGGATAACGAGAACCTCGTCGCGGCCGAAATGGGGAACAATCTCGGCGCCCTCGGAAAGAGCCTTACGCAGCTTGGTGCCGGAGAGGATGACGCGATCCTCCTTGCCATGCGGGCAGGTACGCAGGGAAGCCATACCATCGCACTTGTGGCAGTAGAAGGTCCAGTCGATCTTCAGCGGCTGACATTTCAGGGCCTTGCCTTCGCCCAGGTTCTGGGGGATCTTGTCGAAAATGGTCTGAGCCTCGAACAGGCCGTAGAAGTCGCCAACACCGGCATGGTCACGGCCGATGATCATCTTGGTGATGCCGTAGTTCTGACGGAAGGTAGCGTGGAGCAGCGCCTCACGGGGACCGGCGTAACGCATATCCAGGGGGTAACCGGCCTGGATGACGTTGTCTTTTACGAAGTAATGCTCAACCAGGCAGTCGATGGCCTTTACGCGAACCTCAGCGGGGATATCGCCCTTCTTCAGGTTGCCGATCAGAGAGTGGATCAGAACGCCGTCGCACACTTCGATGGCGATCTTGGCCAGGAACTCATGGGAGCGGTGCATGGGGTTACGGAGCTGCAGGGCAGCAACGTCGGACCAGCCGCGCTCTTCGAACATGGCGCGAACTTCAGCGGGGGTCAGGTACACGCCCTTGTACTTGGCGGGATACTCGCCCTCGGAGAGGACCTTTACCGGCCCGGCCAGGTTCACTTCCTTCTGGGCCATAACCATCTTGACGCCCGGATGATCTTCCATGGCGATCTTCCAGAACTTGTCGTCGGCAGACTCCTCGCCTTCGCCCTTGAATACCTTCTCACACTCCCACTTCTTGTCAGCCTCGCTCATCTCGAACTTCTCGCTGATCTTCATGGTGGCGTAGATCTCGCCGTCAGCCTCAAGGGCAACCTCGTCGCCAACCTTGATCGCATCGGCATCGGCCTTGGAAACGTCCAGAGTGATGGGCAGGGGCCAGAAGGTGCCGTCAGCCATGGTGAAATTCTCAACAACACCCTTCCAGTCGGCCTTGCCCATGAAGCCATTCAGCGGAGAAAAACCGCCGATGCCCATCATGATCAAATCGCCTTTGGCGCGGGCGCTGATCTTGATCTTCTTCAGGCCCTTGGCCTTTTCCTGCTCAGCGGTACGCTCGTTGCCATGCAACAGACAGCATACCAGACCTTTTCCACCATGGGGAGCGACTAACTTAGACATGATCGAGACCTCTTGCAAGATGACGAATTACGCCAAAAAACAGCCATTCGCGCGTAGAGCCTGCCCTCGACCGGATCGGGGACAGGAATCCATAACAGGCTAAATGTACAACAATGGATTCCCGACAAAAGCTTTCGGGAATGACAGTTTGCTCTTTGTACGAGAGCCATATGTTGGGATTTGTCGCCCAACACCAAGAGCCCTTGGTGGTCTCGCAACAAAAAAAAAGCCCCGGAATCGGGGCTGAGACAAAGGTTTGTATTCGCTTGCTTCCCTCAGGCTCTCACATCGACCAGCGCGCCACCCAACTCATTGATCCTGGCATCAATCATCTCCAGGGCCTTGGTCAAAGTCTGGTAGCTGATCTCGGGGAGCTTTCCACCCCAGGCCTGTTCCGCCTCCTGAAACCCTTGCAGAACACCCTCGCGCCCGGCCTGCAATCGTTCCAGGCTATCGCCCCCTCCGGCCAGAACAAAACCGGCGATGCGCTCGGCCGTCTTTGTCACACCAAAGTAGCCGTCCTCGGCGATCAGAGACTGCGCCTCAGCAGGGCTCAATTCAGCCAAAGGCTTGCCATTGTACTGGAGATTTTCCAGATCAAGCCCCTCTCCGGCACCCCGTTGCGACACCCCGGACTGGGTTGTGAAACCCTTCGTCGCCTTGCTCTTTACCACCAGCATAAAATCGACAATTTTCGCCTTCATGGCAAGAGACGCATCCGCAACCGTAGCCTGTCCCGAGGTTTGTTCGCGCTTTTCCTTGGCAGGCTGTTCTTTGGCAAGTTTTTCCTGCGCCGCCTTGAAAGGCTGTCCCGACAATGTAGTTTTCCCGATCTCCGTCATGATCCACCTCCACGAGACGAGTTGCCCGGCACTAAAAAGATTGCCACCCCTGCCGTATGCCTACAACCAAAAAAATGCGAACGGCCGAGGTAAACGGACTTTCCACCACGCGATCAGGCTTTTTCGTCAAACAGAAGCCCGACAAGCTCTTCGAGTTTTTTCCTGAGCTTGATAACGTCCTCGGAAGGGATCTGTCGAATCAAATCGCCGCTTTTTTTGTCGGTGACCTTCACGACAAGGTCTTCCGCCACCTTGTCCATGGCAAACTGCAGATTAGTGCCCATCTGATCCATGCGCACCTGAACCTCGTCCACCGCAACCTGTACCTCGGAACGGCTCACGCCCTTGGCCTTTTTTTCCGCTTCTCGGCGCAACCGTTGCTCATCAAGGGCATTCCGGGCCGCCTCAGCGCTTTTTTCCACCGGACGCACCTGAGCTTTTACCTGTGCCTCCCGGTCGATCTGCTGGGCAGGAAGACCACTGACAACCTCTCGACTCACCTCTGCTTTAACATTTGATATTTCCATAACCAACCTCCGCACGCCGTTATCCCAACATGATGGCCGCTATTCACACTTTCACCCTTCGGGTATAAGTTTCGTTTGAGCAGACAAGCTGCTCAACTCAGCTTTATGGCCTTTGTTCTCCAAGAAACTATTTCAACCATTACTGGCAAACCTGCCATATGCTTTTCCCAAACGCTTGCCCTTGCGTATTTCATCCATATCCTTTTTGAGCGACTCAATCTTGCGGATGGCCTGTTCCTGGCACCGGCTTTCGCATTCCTGAATCTTCTTGATGATCGTAATCGCCCCAGGGGATGGTTGCGGACCCTGTCCCTCCATTACGGAAAAATACTCGGCACGGCGGGCCATAAGATTCTGCAACCGAACATGGTCATCGGTGCCGATAACGGTCTCTATTTCCTCGGTGAGTTCAAGAATCTGCTTGTACATCGCCCCCCCGTCCGCCTGATGATCACAGCCCACACTTAATAATTGATCGCCGTCAAATCCGGCTGGGGCGAGGAAGCAACATACTCCACATTCTCGCCTTCAGGCCGTGCCTCAGACTTTTTTCCCCTGGCAATCTCGGTCCACGCTTCAAGCAGGGGCTCCACCACTTTCAGGGCCTCCACAATCTTCTGCGTGTCGTTTTTCAGATTGGCCGTCACCAGATCGGAAACCAAATAATTATACAAGCTGTTCAGATTCACGGCGATCTCGCCTCCTTGCTCCATATCCAAAGAGGCCTGCAACTCAAGGACGATGGCAAGACCACGGCTCAGATGCTCCGCTTTTCTCGCGATATTGCCATCATTGATCTCTTCAATGGCCGCCTGCAACCTGATGCGCAAGGCCTCGTATAGCTTGACCACAATCTCTTCCCGGCTCAGGTTCTCCAAATCTTTTTTCACATAGGCGGCGCGGGCATTTTTCGTATAAGCATTCATCGGGAGCACCTTTTTGGTAATTGAAGTTTTATTTCTTATAAATCTGTGCATTCAGGTTACTGAGCGCATCCAACTGCTGGCTCAATGCGCCAGAAGTATTCTGAAATTGGCCCATCAATAACTCCAGCGACTCGAACTGTCGCCGCAAAACCTCTTCCCGCTTCGTCAACCGCAATTCCATCCTTTCGATCTGGTCCCCGATATGCTCAACGGAACGCCCAAGGCCATCCTCTTTGGCAGACAATAATCCACTTGTGCTTTTCAAATAACCATCCAAAAAGGAATCCACCTGGACCGCAAACCCTTCGCTACCTGGGGTGGTCTGGGTGAAAAACTGCACCACATCCTTTCGATTTGCTTCATACGCGGCAGCAAAGACAGTGGAGTCCAAACTCAGCTTGCCCTCCTTGTCCGCACTCACTCCCAAAGCACCCAGAGTGTTGACTGCACTGGCAACCCCACTCACCGGAGAATGGAGAAAACTCTGCAACCTTGCCTGAAGAATGCGGGCGGTGGCGTCCCCTTGCAGGATACCGATCGCACCGCCTTCCGGATCCGAAACCTGCAAATCTTTCAAGCGGGTCAAGGCAGCGTTATATTTTTCAATAAAGGCAGTAATTTTACTTGTAATACTGCTTACATCCCGGGAAACCTTTACCTCAATCGGATTGACGCCCGTCGTCTTCAGGGTCAGAGTGACGCCTTCCAGCAGGTCAGCGATGGTATTGCTTGCCCGCTCTACATCAATTCCGTTCACTTTAAGCTGGGCGTTTCCTGCAGGCTGAGTCTCGAACATGGTTTGAGCAGCCGGGTTATCATAAAGCTTGGACAACCCGTTGGCGTCGTCATCCACTAAGTCATCATCGGCCATGGTCAGGCTGATGGTGTTGCTGGTTCCGGTTTCCTTGCCGGCCAAGGTCAGATAGTAGTTGCCGAGTCCGTCGTTGATCACGCCAGCCGTAACATCGGCATCTGCATCATTGATGGCCTGGGCAATACCTGCCAAGGTGTTGTTGGTAGCATCAATCGTTACATTAACCGCAGTATTGGTTCCCACCTGAATGGTCAGGGTCCCGGTGCCCACCACATCAGTACTCGCCGTAAAAGCTGAGCCCCTCACCTGCTGGGCCTTCGCCAGGGCACTGACCGTAACCTGATAGGTGCCCGCCACCGCTGCATCAGAGGCAGAGGCGGTCAACACCGTAGTATCACTTGCGCTTGCCGAAAACCCGGCAAAAAGATCGGTCTTCTTCAAGGCGGCCGCCGCAGTCTGCACATCGGCCAGCGTCCCTTTCAGGGTTCCCAGAGCGGAAATCTTCGCCCGATAAACAGCCCCTTGCTGCTGGAGGAGCGTAATAGGACGCCGCTCAACCGACATCATCTGCCTGATAATAGACTCGGTATCAAGACCAGACATTAAGCCGTTTACACCGATAGCCATGGCTTTCTCCCGCCTTACTGATCCTCCCATGGGGGAAGAGCGGAAATCCGCTCCTCCCCCCAGGAGTAATTACGAACGACTACCTACTTAACCCTGAAGCAGAGTCAGAGCTGCCTGCGGTACCTGATTAGCCTGGCTCAGCATGGCCAGACCAGCCTGCTGCAGAATCTGAGACTTGGTCAAGCTGGCGGTTTCCGCCGCAAAGTCGGCATCAACGATCCGAGACTGCGCGGCAGAGATGTTTTCAGAAACGTTCATCAGGTTGGCAATGGTGGACTCAAAACGGTTCTGAATGGCGCCGAGATTGCCTCGAGAACTACTGATCTGACCCAACGCGGCATCAACTACAGCGATAGCGAGCTGCGCATTCGTGTCGGTGGTCAGACTGACGTTGGCCACGGCAGAAAAAGCACTTTGCTGGGTCGCTGAACTAAATACGTCGGTATTGGCGCCGGCCAGGGTGATAGCCCCCTTGGTGCTGGACAGCGCAATCACGCCGCTCTTGATGGATGAGTCGGTGGCAGCGCCGCCGGTCAACACTTGGCCGGAAAAGTTGACGGTCTTGGTGGCGCCGGAGTTGTTGAAGTTCAAAACGCTGATATCACGGCCATCAGCGGTCGTCAGGGTCAGCGCGGCCTTCGAGGTGGAACTGGTGAAAGTGGCGGTCACCCCGGTGGCAGCCTGCGCACCGTTGATGGCGCCCATCAAGGCTGTGAGGTCGGTCGTATCGGCAACGGTTGCCGAAATGGCGCTACCATTGAGGGTCATGGTGATATCGCCGGCTGAGCCCAAGCTGCCTATGCTGGCGGTGTTTGTGGCGGTGGCGGTCACACCGACGCCGGCGGCGGCATTATTGATGGCAGTGGCGATGGCTTTGGCATCGGAAAGAGCGGCATAACTGATAGCCGCCGTGGTGCCGCCGTTAAGGGTGGTGATCGTGAGGTCAGACTCGATCGCCACCGTGTTTCCGCCGGTGAGGTCCGCTGCCGCTGCCTTGGTAACACCAACGCCGCCCGCGCCAATGACCGTCCCTACACCCGTCAGGGTGTTACTGCCCAACGCGGTGGCTTGTGCATTGGCAATGGAGTCGATCGAAATGGTCTGGTTGGCATTGGCGCCGACCTGAAAGGCCTTGCTGGTGAAAGTACCATCCAGCAGCCCCAAGCCGTTGAACTGGGTCTGGGTGGCAACACGGGTAATTTCCGCGATCAACTGGGTCGATTCCGCATCCAGAGAAGCGCGGTCCGTGGCAGTGTTCGTGGAATTGGCAGACTGAATGGCCAACTCACGGATACGCTGCAGGTTGTTCGTGATCTCGCTCATCGCGCCCTCAGCGGTCTGGGCAAGAGAGATACCGTCGTTGGCGTTCCGGGCGGCCTGATTCAAGCCACGAACCTGGGCGCTCATCCGGGTGGAGATAGCCAGACCCGCGGTATCGTCCTTGGCGCTGTTGATCCGCAGACCGGAAGAAAGGCGCTGCAGGGACTGGCTCAGAAGTTTGCCGGAACCGGTAAGATTGCGCTGTGCGGTGAGTGAAGAGATGTTAGTATTAACGACAATAGCCATGATGAAACCTCCATGTTTGGTTGTGTTGCGAGCGGCCCGGCTTCCTTGCTGGACCTGCTTCTTCTGTGGACAGCTTGTGTTTGTTTACGGTACTCCTTCAGCGAAAAATCAGTTTTTATCTCTCGGTGGCTCCACCTCCTTGGTTATTATTGTCCCCATGATTTTCATATCGGGTAACGCCACCGCCAACTTAAACCTTTTTCTCTTTTTTTTACTTTTCGCCCCCCCCACGCCCAAGCCACAGGCGACTTCAAGCCAACCACCTGAAAAGCCGAGCAAAGTGATGTGCTCATAGTAACAACTTGAAGCGCGACCGCCGTATAAGTCAAACTTTATGAGTCCCCCGGCAAAGCCGGGGGGTTACCTTAAGGAAATTAATCCTGGCATTTTCTTGATCACAGCTTACTTTATATGATAGCATAAGCATTATTAAGGAAAGAAAAGAGAGGCCCTGACTGCGGAAAGAAGCTCGCTTTGGTCGCGGAGGAAAAGAAGATGGCGCCCCCAATTGACAGGCTGTCAGCTCAGCCCCCCCAAGCAACAACCCGCCCCCCCATGAACGACACGGCCCGACGGAACGCCGCGCAAAGGGTACGTGAAGCCCAGGCCTACCAGCAGCAGAAGGCTCAAGACACCAACGAGGCAAAGTCCCAGGCAGACGCGGCCCGGGAAAGACTGCGAATCGCCAAAGCAGAAGAACAACAAGCCGCTGAAAGGGTCCACGCCGCCAAGACTGAGGCACAACAGGCCGCCAGCGCACGGCAGCGGCAACTGCGCGGCAACGCCATCGACGTGGTCGCCTGAACAACCCCTTTTTTCCCCTTCTCGCCTCTTGCAAAAGAACAAATTAAGCCCGACAAATGCCATTCCCGCGTAGCCAGGAATCCATAACCTGCTGAATATACAAAAATGGATTCCCGATAAAAGCACTCGGAAATGGCATCCTGCTCATTATACACAAGACGCTATTTTCCTAGTTCACCAAACCCGGCCAGCCGCTTTCTTCCCAGCAACCAGACCGCAACGATACTCACCTCATAGAGCACAATCAGGGGCAGGGCCATGAGGCACTGGTTGATCACGTCCGGGGTGGGGGTGAGGATGGCGGCAATGACAAAGGAAAGCAGGATGGCATACTTGCGGTGGCGGTTGAGAAAGGCCGCATTCACCACGCCCATTTTGGCCAGCAGCACCATGAAGACGGGCAGCTCGAAGATAGCCCCGAAGGCGATGAGCAGACGCAGGCAGAGGGAAAAATATTCCTTTACCGTAGGCATGGGACTGAGGAAGTCGTTGGAATACCCGAGCAGGAACTTGAAGGCCGGAGGAAAAACAACGAAATAGCCAAAGGCAGCCCCGCCGAAAAAAAACAGCGAGGAGAGCAGGGTGAACGGCAGGATCACCCGTTTTTCGTGCTGGTACAGGCCCGGGGCGATAAAACGCCAGAGCTGGTAGAAGATCACCGGACTGGCAAGGAGAAGCCCCGCAACCAGGGAAAGCTTTAGATAAAAAAAAACCCTTCCTGGTACGAGGTGAAGATCAGGCTGGAATTTTCCGGCATGGCCGCATACAGCGGCTTGAACAGCAACTGC